>CAYQZW010000021.1:0-19467 GCA_964422065.1 uncultured bacterium
GAGGATGTGTTGAATCACTTGGCCGAGAAATTGATTCAGCGGCATCCGCATGTGTTTGGGAACCGGACGTTTGAGACCCAGGGAGAACTGTTAGCCAACTGGGAGCGATCGAAGCGCAAGGGTATTTTCGAGGGCCTGCCGAACGCCTTGCCGGCGCTTCTCCTGGCACAGAAGGTCCAAAAACGTGCCGCACGCCTTGGGTTTGACTGGGATAACGCTTCGGGGCCCATGGATAAGGTCCAGGAGGAAGTCCGTGAGATCCAACAGGCCTTCGCTCACCAGCAAAAAGAAAAGGTGGCCGAGGAGATCGGCGACCTCCTGTTTGCCGTGGTGAATTTGGCACGACATCTCGGCTTTGAAGCGGAAGAACTGGCCCGGAAGGCCGTGCGCAAATTTATCCAGCGCTTTGAGGCGATTGAAGCCAGAGCCAAAGCACAGGGTCGGTCCCTGGAAGAGATGTCCCTGGAAGAGATGGACCAACTCTGGGACGAGACCAAAGCCCCTCCAGATTCTGTCTCAGAATAATACACCCGGGTTCCTCCACTGCCTCGTTTCCGAACATTTCGCAGGTTCTTTTTTGTGAGAACCTGTGGACTCATGGTTTCCTTTCAGGATGGCATTCGGTTTGCTGTTTATGGAAGAGGGGTGTAGTCTTATTTTTAAAGGAAGGAGGCTTATGAGGCTTCGGCGATCGGCTTACCTGTTGTTGGGGGTCTGGATGTTTGGGGGGTGGGGGGTGAATCTGTGGGCACAGAACCCCAGAGACCCCAATCTCCGATGCCAGGTTTGCCACGGCAAACGCGACCTGAAAGTCGAAGTCCGTCCTGGCGTCTATCGTACCCTCTTTGTGGATTACGAGGCCTTTCAGACTTCTGTCCATCACCGACTCCGCTGTGTGGATTGCCATAGGGATGTGGTCTCGATCCCCCATCGCCAGGTACCCAGGAAGATTTACTGTCTCCAGTGCCATTTTGCAGGCAATGTCGTCGGTGCGCCTGTCGAGCGGATGCCAGAGAAGTACAAGGAGAGCATCCACGGCAAAGCACGGCTTGCGGGGAATCCAGACGCACCGGACTGTCAGGATTGTCACACCACGCACAACGTTCGTCCACCCGATGATCCCCAATCCACCGTTTATAAGACCCACGTCATTGAGACCTGTGGCAAGTGTCACATCCGGCAACTCCAGGATTATCTCGAAGGGATCCATGGTCAAACCCTGAAGAAGGGAGATCTTGCGGCCCCTGCGTGTAACGATTGCCACCAGGAGCACGATGTGTTGCCTCCAGACGACCCAAGGTCCTCAATCAACCCGGAGAATGTGGTCAAGACCTGTGCGAAATGCCATGAGAATGAACGGTTGATGACCCAGCGAGGAGTGCCGGTGGAGCAAGTGGAAACTTACAAAGAGAGTTTCCACGGAATCGCCCTGGAATTCGGCATGAAGACAGCGGCGAATTGTGTCAGTTGCCATGGGTATCACCGGATCCTCCCCAGAGATGATCCACAGTCTCCGATCAACCCAAAGAATTTAGCGAAGACGTGTGGCAAGTGCCATCCTCGCGCATCTGAGACTGTGGCGATCGGGAGTTTCCATATCAACCCCAAGGAACCTTCCGCCGGAATCGTGTACGCAGTGAGTACGTTTTTCAAGTGGTTCACCTACTCTGTGATCCTGGGTCTGATCCTCCACATCCTCTTGGATTTGTATGGCCGTGCTCGCCGAAGGAGGAGGACAGCATAATGTCGGCCAAAAAGAACGATCCCACACGGTTTGAGAAGTGGGTCCAGGCACTGGAAAAGGAGGTGGGGGTGACCTTGGATTCGGAGGCCAAAGCGAAGATTTTGGCGATCCTCAGCGAACAACAGCAAAAACCCCCAAAACCAGAGAAACAGAAGAAGGAGCCGGAAGAGGAGTTTGTACGGTTCAGTCTGAACATTCGGATCCAACACGCTGTCCTGGCCGTGTCGGTTTTGCTCCTCATTTTTACGGGACTCCCACTGAAATATCACGAGGCGGCATGGGCAGATTTTGTGATGAAAATCTTCGGAGGGATTGGTGTTACGCGGATCCTCCATCGTATCGCTGCCGCCCTCCTCACGGGTGTCGGCGTATACCACCTGTTCTGGATCCTTGGAACCCGGGAAGGCCGACGAGAGTTGTGGTACCTGTTGCCTCGGTGGAAGGACTTCAAAGACTTTCTCCAGAACATCCGTTATTTTCTCGGTCTCACAGAGGAGCGCCCCAAGTTCGATCGGTTCAGTTACATTGAAAAGTTTGATTACTGGGCGGTGTACTGGGGGATGGTCATCATGATCGGCTCTGGAATGATCCTGGCTTTCTTCCCGTATCTGGTCAAAGTCTTGCCGAAATATGTCTTTGACATTGCCCGGGAAATGCACTCGGACGAAGCGCTATTGGCGACCCTGGCCATCGTGATCTGGCACTGGTATAATGCACACTTCAATCCCGATGTCTTCCCCATGAACTTCACCATCTTTACCGGCAAAATCCCCAAAGAACGCATGATTCACGAGCACTATTGGGAGTATGTCCGACTCCTACAGGAGAGAATGGGGACCGAGCCGGTGAACCGTGGAGCCTCTCCGTCCACTTCCTCGCAACAAGGAGAGCGTCCATGAGAACGAAGGGGATTGTTTTCGGTGTTGTGGGTGTTCTCATTTTGGCGGGGCTTGCGAGTTTCCATGTGCTCACCGATCGCCCGTCTTTCTGTCGTTCCTGTCACTTCATGGTGCCCTTTGTGGAGAACTGGGAGACCTCAACGCATCGAGAGGTGAATTGTAAGGATTGCCACTGGAGCCCAGGACTCTCGGCCTATTTGGTGGGGAAGTTGAAACTCGGGGCCGAGATGCTCCGGTATGCCGTGGGGGCCCAAAACCCTTTGGTCCGAAGCCAGATTCGGGATGGGGCCTGCATGAAGTGTCACCCTCTCGATTCCCTTCCGGATACCGTATGGTATGGGAAACGGATCCCGTTCCAGCATCGTATCCATTACGGCCAGCCGGTACGTGGAATCCAAACGACCTGTACGACCTGCCACTTCCAACTGGTTCAGGGCAACCACCTGCTGGTTGCACAGGAAGTTTGTATTCACTGCCACTTCGTCGGGCGTCCCGAGGGCCAGCCCATCCAAAATTGCTATACCTGCCATGGCCCCCCGAAGGATACCCTTCGGGTTGGGGGCTTTACGTTTTCTCATTCCAAGTATCTCCAGGCAGGCGTAGAATGCACAACATGCCATATCCACGTGACACAGGGACGTGGAGATATCCGCCGCAAGGCCTGCCAACAGTGCCATGTCCAGGAATTTGAGACCTTTGGGGATACGGTTGCGATCCACCAGATCCACGTCACACAGCACCAATACAAGTGTGAAGACTGTCATGAACGCATCCAGCACCAAAAGGTGGAGATCACTCAGGCGATTGCCCCGGAATGTCAGACCTGTCATCCTCCGGGCCACTCCACCCAGGAGATGATGTACTTGGGGACGGGTGGCGAAGGGGTCCCGACGATGCCTGACCCGATGTTCCTCTCCCGTGTTGCGTGTTTCGGGTGTCACACCGGTGGAATTGTGTTAAAAGACAGCGAGATTCCTGGCCGGAGTTGGCGACCGAGGGCTACCGGGAAGACGTGTGAGGCTTGTCACGGCAAAGGGTACGCCCGGCTTCTGAACCAATGGCAAAAAACCGTCCGTCAAGCCCTCTATCGCCTTGAAGAACAGGTCGATTGGATCAAACCTTTGGCCATCCAAGGAGGTCAATTCCAGCAAACCCTTCAGGACATCCAGTCCAATCTGGCGTATCTCCGGGAGGATGGGAGCCAGGGGGCCCATAACATCCGGTACACGATGGCCCTTCTCCAATGGTCGGAGAATGCCCTTGACGCTGTGGAGACATCGTTTCTCACCGGTCGTGCAATCCGTGTTCCCGGCTTCGAGTCTACCCACATCGACTCGGCGTGCGCGAGGTGTCATACCTGTGTGACCGATCTCACCGTCGAGATGGATACCCTCCAGTTCCCCCATCGTCCGCACACAGAACGCCTCACCTGTAGGGATTGCCATTCCTCTCAGAAGCATGGGGTGACCCTCCAAAGCAATTGCAATGCTTGCCATCACAAGAAATATGCGAAGAACCGCACGTGCACGGATTGCCACAAGATCCAAAACAAACTGTATCGTGGGGACCTTGCCGGCTTCCATCAGCCTGATGCCATGGCAGATGCTGATGTTGCCTGTGAAGACTGTCATGGAGGAGAGGAGGCATACCCCACCCGGCCGTCACCAGAGGTCTGTGCCGATTGCCACGATGAATCCTATGCCGAAACCTTAGAGGCGTGGAAACAGGAGTTTCAAAGCGAGAGGGAAAAGGTCCTCCAGGAACTCAAGACTTGGAAATCCACGAACTGGACTACCCTCACAAAGAAAGAATTCCGTCGGAGGTATCGCCAACTCCTCTGGGCAAAAGCCGTTTTGGATTCCCTCGCTTGGGATGGAAGCCAAGGGGTGCATAACCCTGAACTGGTGCGAGAGATCTGGAAGAAGATCCGTACCCTTATGCCCGGAGACGTTATGGGGAACGCCCCTTAAGATCTTTGAGGAGTTTCAGAAGCGGCTCGAGACCTTCGGAGTTCTGGTAGGGGGCACCGGAGTATTCCGGGTAGCCATGGAAGAGAATCGCGGGTCGGTGTGTTTCCGGATCGATCCATTCCCCTTCCAAAGGGAGGAGGAGACGCGTAGGTCTGAGGGTTTCTCCATTCAAGGCGACAACCAGGGTCTGGGGGCTGGAATACACGACCTCTACTGCGGTTCCATGTGATTTTAGGGAGTCTAAAAGGGCTGGGGACGGGACCCATCGTAAGATGCCTGTTGCACGGACCAGGAGGGATTCCACAGTTTGGACCACTGCGCGAACCCGGGGCTGGGTTGCGGGGTATTCATGGGTGTGTCCTGCCTCGTAAAGGACCAGCCGTGCAGCACGTGGAGTAGAGGCATGCGAAGGTCCGCGACAGGTCATGCCCGCGGCTCCAAGCAAAGAGAAGAGGACCGGGAGAACAACCCCCGGTCCCCTTCTGATCTTTGATCCCAGAGAAGACTCATTGGATGGTGAGGGCATCGACCAAGACCGCAGTGTCAAAGATGCTATCGCCAATATCGCCGGTCGTAAAGGTGATCGTGACGCCGCCCTGTCCTGCATAGGCAGAGATGTCCACCGTGAAGGTGATCCATCCGGTCATGTAGACATCCCCTTGATCAAACACAACAGGGGCAGGAGTCACGCTTTCACAGAGGTCGTCAATGGTAAGATGAAGGAGGGTGACGGTGCCGTCTGGCGTCTCCAGGGTGACATCAAAGAAATCTTGGTACTGAGAGCCGCACCATTCCAGGAATTCTTCGGAAAGGAAATTGTACTTGAAGGTGAGGGTCGTCGCGCCCTCGGGGATACAGAAGGTTTGTCGGATCGCGCCGGAAGAGGTGGTAAAGCCGAGCCCGGTGGAAATGATCGCCATGTAGTTCCCTTCTTGTGGGGTGATAGGGCCCAGTTGAGGGATGACCCGACCATCGCCCATCCGGCTCCATCCTGTGAGATCCCCACGTTCGAACCCTCCATTAACCAGTGAACTCCCGTACACCATTTGATTGTTCCCCGTCATGGTAAACGTTGCGTTCGGAGCACCCGGATCCACTTGGCCTGGGGTAAAGGCATCGCCAGTGCTTTTCCCGTCGTTGACCATCTTTTGGAAGAGGGTCTGGGACACGGTTTGTGCAAAATCCGAGTTGACCACACGGGTGAATCCGAAGTACGTTTTCACGCCCTTGCCCAAAAATGCGTTGGCCATCGTGGCGTTGGCAGAACTCTCACAAGACCCGTTATACACGATGGATTGGGGAAAGGTCCCGGGAAGACTGGAGATGTACGATGGAAGCACGCCATAATAGTGGGTTCCCGAAATCGTAACGATCGTCAACTGACCCAGAAGCAGATCCAGGACATGTTGTTGGAAGTTTTGGGCGTTGACGGCCTCTCGGGTCATAAAGAGCACCTGGCCGTTGTGCCGTCCGCCGTGGGTGACCAGAATGATGGTGCCGTATTGCGGAAAAGATTGGACTGCACTCAAGTCGGCTTGATCATCTTTAAGGTAGGTCACGTCAAAGTTCGGGCAATCAGAATTGGTAAAGAGATCCTTGAGGAACGGTCCTTCGTCGTATGGAGCGAACTGGGAGTTATAGGCGTCAAAAATCAAGACTGTTCGGCTTCCTACGGTGTCGCCGTTGGCGAAGGTTTCCCAAACGACGGGGGTATTCTCCAGGATTAAGCCCCCGCGTGGACTCCGTCCCGCCACGGTGGTGGTTGTGGCGCGCGTTTCCGCGTGGCCGCCCCGGGTCCCTTCAGGGTTCAGGAGGATATCCCCACCGATCCCTGAGGCATACTGGATCCAGATGTTATAGCCGTCTTCGGATAGGCCCGCCGTATCCACACCAGACTGATTGAGGAGCCACTCTACCGTGAGTTGCTTGGCTTCGTCCTCAGAATGGTCTTGCAAGAGTTGCTGGTATTGTTGTTCTGCGGTTGTTTGGGTGGTCGTCACGGTGTTTAAGTCGGCTTCTGTGGTAGGAGGCAAAATGGGCAATTTGAGCACCGGAGAGAGGGCTGGGACATCGCCTTCTGTTTCGTGGGTGATGGCCAGAACACGTAAACGGAGCGTCCCGGGGACTGTTTCCGTGAAGGTTTGGAGGGTGCTAAAGACACCGTCTCCCTGGATATCATCGCCATTGTTCAGGTTCCCGTCGTCTGTCAGGAGGTTCAGGGTGTCAACGATGGTATTTTGGTCATTGATGCGAACCAATCGTACGGTTGCAGGATCGAAGTTTGGGCTGGGAGCGATGGGGATGGTGACCCGAATGGTTTGGGTCTGGTTGACCATCAGGGCCTGAGGCTGTGCTCGGGGATTGTCTAAGAAAGCCAGGTACGGATTGTAGGTCACGGTCAAGACGTCCGAACCCGTCAATCCATCCGAGGTCACTGCCGTCACCGTGAGTTTGTTATCCCCGGTTTGTAAGGGGAGATCGGAAGCCGTCCAGGTTTCCGTTCCTGAAGCCGTGCCTTCTCCGCCACGGTCGTTGGCCCACGTCACGCGATCCACCGGCTGTTCTGAGGAGACGATCCCGGAGAGGGTGATCGTCGAGGTTGAGGTCGGGTAGGTGGATTCCCCGGTCGGGGACAAAATGGTTACACTGGGAGGGTTTCCTCCTGAGCCTTCGGGTCCGGCGGTCTTTTTACAGGTACTGAGTGCCAGGACCGTCAAGATCAGGAGGAGTCCGCCAGAGAGTTTTTTGAAGTCCATGGACTCCTCCTTTTGAATGATTGTAAAGGCCATTATACACATCTTGAATGGCCCGGTCAATTATCTTTTGTTTGTGAAGAAAACTGAATTGGAACCGAAAAGATTGGGGCTTAGACCAGGACTGTGCCGTAATGCCTCAGGAGGTCCAGGTGATGGACAAGGTTCTCTAAAAAGGTCCGGGGATTGGCGGAGGAGAGGTTTCGGAGAAGCCGGTTTTTGATTTTTGCAAGGTCTTCTTCCGGGGGATGGAAATCCGGGAAGGCACGGCGGTAGACCGCCACGGTGGCCTCAAATATCTCTCCATACGCTTGAGGTGTGAGGGGATGCAGAGTTAGCCAATGCTTTGATGGAATTTCCTGAAGCATCGAAAGATAGGTCTCCTGCATAGGGGGGGTGAAGGCCGCAACGACGAAGAGATGCGAAGGGAGATGGTAGGCATAGGGCATCGGGCGTACCCCAGAATGGACGCGACCCCAGGAATCCCTTTTCCCTACGGGATAAAACGTTTCGCCGGTGAGTTCCAGAACCTGAGTCTCCGGGAGGTTTCGCGCCGTCGCAAAGAGACCCTTTAAAAACATTAGGGCCATGATCCATCGATCGTAGTGGGTCAGGTACGTCATGAAGACCCCTTCCCCTTCGTCGAAAAGGAGCGCTAAGCCCAGATACCCGAGTTGCCGAAGCAAATATCCGAAGACCGTCAGGAGGTTCACGTAGATATCGGATGCGGAACTGTGGTCCAGGAGGACCGGGAGTCTCCAGTGACGGAGATGATCCAGGTATTCCCGATCCAGGGGCTCCCCCTCGATATATGCCCACAGGTATGGATCCTGAGGGGCTTTCTGGAGTGCACGGAGGAATGGGGTAAGAAACGGGTGGGGTCGGGGCAAAGGGACGCTCTCTAATGCCAGCCGGAGGAATGTCCGGAAACCGGCCTCGCCTTGCCCCTCGAGTCGGATCTGAAAGTTCCGACAAATCTCCTGGTAGATCCGTTTGGGACGCGAGGGGGTCCCTGCCATGGGATGGAGTTCAATCATGGAGACCGCAAAGCCCTCGTCTAAGAACCGATCACGCAAATAATCCAAAAAGTGGGTCTTCCCGGAGCCATACGGACCTTCAAGCAGGAGGACCTGTCCGTAGGTTTCCTGATATTCACGGAGGAGGGTTTCGAAGTGCTGAAGTTCCCGTTCACGGCCAAACGTGAATTCCCGAATGGCGAACCGGGGCACGATCCCGAGGCGAAAAGCCTCAATCATGCGACGTGCCTGAAAGTCTCCCCCACGGGAGGGTTTCGACTGAACCGGTCGGGCCGTGACGGAGTGATCCGCAGGAGGTGTCCCGTCGATCAACGTGACCTCTTCACTTTTGATCCACAAAACCAGGTCCCGTTCGAGAAAATGAACGAGATATTCCATCCCCATCCACCGTTCTCGGAGCACTTCGCCAATCCCGAACACAGGGTGCCGGACTTTCATCAGAACTCTTGGGATTCAGCGGACTCCAGCGGGGCCTGCTCAAGGGCTTGAACCTCTTCCATCAGGATCCGCTGGATGTGAGGGCGGTCCGGAACCCATTGAGGGTCCAATCGTAAGGCGTGAAAGATGTGCAAGATCCCCTTGACGAAGATCCGACGATACCCGATATCTGCCCCACGGAATTGATACGCTTCTTGGGCCGTGATCAGGATCGTTCGCTCTAAGGTCTCTCCGTCAAAGGAGTAGTTGTAAGCCAGGCTGTAAAGATGAGCGAGTTTTTTGCCAAGTTCTTGAAGAAAGGTCAAGGGGTCCATGCCCAGATTTTCCAAATCGATTTTGACGCCGGAGGGGTTCGTAGGTCCTAACACCCCGGCAAGGCGTTGACGAAGCGCTTCGTAGGTCTCCAGGCGTTCATCCAGGAGGGCGCGGACATCCGGGACCGCGTAAAAGATCATGACCCCGGGCAGACGGGCGTTTCCGCACTCATCAATAATCTGGCGGAGATTGTCCAGGGCCATGCGTTTCTCGCGCGACGACGCAATGCTCATCCCCCGTTCCGCTTCATCAAAGAGGAGCACAAGGCCCGCATATCCTAAGGTCCGAATCCATTGGGCGAGGGATCGGATGAGTCGGAAGGCTGTTGTCCGGTCCAAGCGCTCCGTGATGCCGAACCGGTTGCGGGTTTCCCGGTCGATCTCTTCCCCCTTGAGCCACTGGAGGACCTTTTGGTACGTGTCATCATCACCTTCTGCCAGGGCTCGAAAAGCCGCACGAACGGCATGGGTAAAACTGGAACTTTCCATGCCGGAGATACCTTGGAGATACAGATCCACATGCTCTCTTTCCAAGTGTTGGCTTTTTTCAAGGTACCACGCGCGAAGAAACGCATCAATCCCTTGCTCGTAAGGCTGCAACGGGCGCATTGCGGATTTTGGATGGGCCAACCCCGCCATGATGGCCTTGTAAACCAGTTCCAGTTTGTTGAAAGGACACTCCTGGGGAGAGAGTGCAACGTAACTGGTGACGTATCCCAGCCGCCAGGCCAGGTTTTTAACGGTGTAAAGAAAATGGGTTTTTCCCCCTCCGTAGGTTCCCACCACCAGTTTAAAGGCCGAGCCGCCCTGACGAATGAAGTCCTGGAGGTATTCCTCTTCAATCACTCTCAAGAACGGATCCAGTCCGACGGTATAATGCTCGAGCCCGTACTCCGGGGGAGTCCCGGCCTCGGCAATGCGGTGAAGGATCATGCGGGCTTCAGTGGGATTCAGCATGAGGAATCACCAGATAGGCGTACCGGGTCCCCTTCTCTGGGCTATCCGGGACAAAGAGCGCCTGGTGGGGATCCCGGGTTTGATCAAATGTAGCCACCACCAACTGAATTCGGGAACCATACGAGGAACGACGGAGACGGTAAAGGTCATACGCAAACTGGACCCTGGAATATTCCCGGAAGTTCCGCTTCGACGGATTGGCCCAAAAAGCCGAGGACTGGCGGAGAAACACCAGTTGACGGAGCACATGGAGTAGTGGGGCACGCCCCCTCTGGGGTGACGTCCGACCTCCTTCCTCAACAACCTTGCGATAGGCAGTGAGAAGGAGATGGAAGAATTCATCGGCATGAAAAGGGGTGTTCAGATGCTGCTCAAACGTACGGATTGCTTCGACCACGCGCTCAGGATCCAGCGGGACCTGTGCGATTTCTTCTGGCCCCCAAAAAATCCGAAGGGTTCCTCGTTCAAAATTGGGGCGGAAGGTATAGAGACCAGCATAAAAGTTCGGATCCTGACCTTGGAGGGTGAGGTTTAGCGAGGCAACGGCCTCCTGGAGCCGATGGAAATAGGTCCAGCGGTACCGCTGCTTCTGAGGCTCCAACATCTCGCGTTCTTGGCTCACCCATTGCTGGAGCGTTCGCTTGAGGGCAGGAGATAGCGCCAATTTCTCCATCGCCCGTTCAATCTTCTTCAAGGTCTGTGCCAAAAGGAAAGGGTTTGCCTCCTTTTCGGCCAGTTTTTGATAGGTTTGCAGATGCTTCCGCAGTTGCGTGATCTGCCTTGTGAGGGTCTGAAGTTCCTTCATGAATTCTTTCAGGGTCTCCGATGCCATAGCCGGCGTATTCTAAAGAGATGGACTGGAAACTGCAAGGTAGGGCATCTCTTAGAGTTTATGCGTTTTTTCCTGAGGCGGTGAAGAATGCTGCAATGACAGGGTCGATTGCCCATTTTTAGGGTTTCCTATGGGTTACACGCTTCTCCTTATTGACCCTTGGAAATCCGAAACGTATAATTGACGCGATGGAATTCGTCTTTTCTTGGGCACTTCTGTTGGGATTCCTGGCACTTTTTGTCTGGATGGCTGGGATACCCGTGGATCGGTTCTGGCGTTCCGCCTATCGCGTCTCCCTTTTTGCGTTAAGCCTTCTCGTGGCATTGAGCCTGATCTCCTATCACCTTCAGGTCTACCCCAACTGGGCAGGGGTTTGGGGACAGTGGACCGCCAGTCATCTCGTGCGTGTCTTGGGGTTTGGACCCGCGTATGCCCTGCTCCTTCTGGGATTTGGATTGACGGTTCTGGGATTAGGACGGCCTCGACGGGTCTATATCCGATGGGTGAGTGGGTACCTGATGCTCTTCTTCCTCATGAGCCTTTGGCCCCTTTGGGGCTATCGTGGCCCGTGGATCGGCATCTTGCCCTTCCAACTCGCGCATGGGACCCGGACGTTTCTGGGGCCCTATGGGGGCACCGTATTTCTGGGGCTCTGGATTGCTTTGTTTGGGCTTCTTGCGGTGCCATGGACTCAAATCCGGGTCCCCCTCCGGCTGCCCAAATTCCCAAAAAAAAAGCGCAAACCCACAACGCCCCGACCCCAAAAACCTAAGGTCGCACTGAAACGGAAACCCACAACTGCTGAGGCACCCGTTGACACCTCAACCCTGAAGATTGAGGAGACCACTTCCACCACCGAACCCACGACTGCAGGACTTTCCCGGGGGGATCAGTCGGATTTTTGGGAAACCGAGGCGGTGCCTGGAGGCGATGCACTCTTGCCTTTGCTCAACGAGCCCGTGGTTGAAAGTTCGGTCGATGAACGGGAGTGCGAAGAGAACGCTCGGCTGATCGAGCAGAAGCTCCAAGAGTTCAAGGCGACGGGAAGGGTCGTCGCCTATCATCCTGGACCTGTTGTTACCCGATACGAGTACGAACCGGACCCTGGGGTGAAGTTATCGAAGGTCGTCAACCTGGCAGATGACCTGGCACTTCGGATGAAAACCAGCAAGGTCCGAATTGTGGCGCCCCTGCCGGACAAGGGGCGGATCGGCATCGAGATCCCCAATCGGAAACGCCGAATTGTCTATTTTCGAGAACTTGCCGGACACCCCAAATTTAAAGAACTCCCATCCAAATTGGGGTTTGCCCTGGGGGTGGATACCGCTGGGCATCCTGTCTTTGCAGACCTGACGCGGATGCCCCATCTCCTGATTGCCGGTGCCACGGGCTCCGGAAAATCGGTCTGTATCAACACGATCATCCTGTCCATTCTGTTCCGCGCACAACCCTCCGAGGTCCGGTTTATTTTAATTGACCCGAAACGCATTGAACTCTCCTACTACGAAGGCATCCCGCATCTCCTGTTGCCTGTGGTCAAGGACCGTGAGGAGGCCGTGGAGGCCTTGCGCCAGGTCGTCCGATGGATGGACCTGCGGTACAAACACTTTGCGAAGGATGCCGTTCGGGACATTGAAAGCCATAACCTCTCGGCCCGACGTCGGAAAGATCCCCCCATTCCATACATCGTTGTGGTGATTGACGAGTTTGCGGACCTCATCCTTTCCGTGGGGAAGAAGGTCGAGGAGCCCCTGGCACGTCTCGCACAAATGGCACGGGCTGTAGGGATTCACCTGGTGGTCGCGACCCAGAGGCCTTCCGTTGACGTCATTACGGGGATCATCAAAGCAAACTTCCCGGTCCGGATCGCGTTTAAGGTCGCCTCGAAGGTCGATTCCAGGACCATCATTGACGAAATCGGCGCAGAAAAACTCCTTGGGAAGGGAGATATGCTTTTTCTTCCTCCAGGCTCGTCGGAACCCAAGAGAATCCACGGCCCCTATGTTTCGGAAGAGGAGACGAAACGCATCACCAAAGAACTCGCCCGTGCGTATCTCCAGAAAAAACTCACCGAAGTCTTCGGGGCTCGCCGTTGGAATTCCGTGATCGATGAAATCCTCGATGAAGGGTACCTGAGTGCCTTGACCCGTGCGGACGAGCCAGGGTCTGATGAGCGTCTCCGCCGCGTGGCGACCCATATCTTGACACGGGTTTTACGCATCCCCGTGGAGGAAATTATTCAGGGTCTGGAGACGTTGCGAGAAACGTATTACGAGCCTATTGAGGAGATGTTGGAAGCCCCGATCCTCGTTGGAGTAGAGACGGAAGAGGAAGAAGAACTGGATCTTCCGGGCGAAGGACTGGATCCACTCTTACTTGAAGCAGCACGGCTTGCCGTGACTCGCCGGACCCTTTCAGCCACCATGCTCCAACGGAAACTCAAGATCGGATTCGCACGCGCCGCACGGATCATGGATCAGTTGGAAGAGTTAGGAGTCGTTGGTCCCCAAGAGGGCGCCAAGCCTCGCCAGGTCCTCATGACCATGGAGGAACTGGAACGGAAGTTCAGGAAGGGGAGAGACACCACGTGATGACCTCCTTGAGTTTGATATTGGTCGTGATGGGAACCACACCACCTTTCGTCCAACCCCAGGAATTCACGGACCCTCTTCAGATCCCCTGGATCCGGTCCAACGATAACCTTGAAGGCCCGGCCTATCTCCCGTGGTTCCCCGGAATTGCCTTTGAGCATCATCTCTTCCCATGGATTCCTAACCTCTCCTTGATGCACGGAACCTTCTGGATCGGGAGCCTTTTCAGCCCACAATTCCGTAGATTTCAACCGGACACCTCACGTCCCATGACCTATCTCTTTTCCACACGGGGGACCTGGGAGTATTCCCATGTCGGGGCCTTGTTCGGACGGGATCTTGGCCGTTTCCGTATTCACGCCGGAGCAGATTTCAAAACTTTTCAGAGGACGGTTCCCGTGACTTCGCACAACGCCTGGCTTTATGCAAGGATCAGGGGGTACGGTACCCCTACCTTCTCGGTATTTCGCGCGGATCAAACTCGTGAACAGGAGCAGATGTTTCGTATCCTCACGATGACATGGGCTCCTTCTTGGGCCACCTTGGATGTTGTTCGGTGGGATACAGAGAAGGGGGGAGGGTGGACCCTTACTGTCGGCCAGATTTTCCGCGGCGCGACCCTTGAGATGACTCAACTGCCAAGGGCCTCCGATCGTCCGTTTTTTGCATTCCGATGGGCCTTTCGGACACAGGGAATCGAGGCCACAGTGGGCGCCGCGTCCATGAACAACAGAGTTTTCCCAGATATTACGATTGGCTACCAGACGCCCTCAGGCGAGGTTGTAGGGTTCTCCAAAGCGTTTCCTTTATGGAACCCGGAGGATTCACTGCATGCGATCACGATGCCTCGACAAATTGGGATTCGGGGCCGGTGGACCTCCACCCATCTCCAGGTTTATGCACTGCTCCAAAATGCCTGGGACCAATGGGTATATGCAGGGGATCGGTATACGTATCGGCCGAAACTCCGGTCGGGGTACCTCGCCGTGAGGGCGAAAGGAGAGGTCGGGGCCTTGACCTGGGATCTTTGGGGAACCCTGTATGCCTGGGACGATGCACATTCGTACGCTACGTCCTCGGCCTTGGGTGGGGAAATTCGATGGAGACTGACGTGGCGGGAGGGACGGATTCAGGCAATGCCCAGCCTTCAAGGGGCATGGGTCACAGACCCCGTAGAGAAGTTTCGATTGGATGCCGTTGGGGAGATGGTGCTGTTCGAGTCTGTCCTGTTGGATCTTCGGGTTGTACAGACCTGGGCTTTCCCAGCATGGACTCCGGATGACCTGCGATACACATTGTTGATCAGTGTTCGACTACCTGATTAAACAGCCCCGGAATTAGAAAAGTTCCATACGTCCCTGCTTCCTTTCCAGTGCTTTCACCAGGTGGTATATGGTTTCGTTGTACGGCGCCGGGATCCCTTGGCGTCGTGCCACACCCAGGAGATACCCGGTAATCCAGTCGATCTCCGTCAGATTTCCCCGGTCCAAGTCCTGGAGCATCGAGGAACGGTTGGCCGCCGTTTTCTGGAGTACGGAAACGATCAGATCGTAGAGTTCCTCTTCGTCCAAAGACCAACCTTCTGCTTCTAAGACCTGGAGTCCTTCCCGTAGGATCGCCCGGCTCAAGGTGAGATCAGGGTCCAAACGGGTGAGTTGTCCGTTCGGAACCCCAAGAAGGGCGGTGAGCGGATTGATGACGAGATTTACCAGGAACTTCCGGATGACCCAGGGTTGGATATCTTCCACGAGGCGAACGGGGAAGCCTGCCCGTTGAAGCACGGTTGCGGGTTCCAGGAAGGATTCCTCCATAAAAATCTCCCCTTCGCCTCCAAATTCGACCTGCCAGGGGGCCGAGCGGGTTACCCCGAAGGTCACCACAAGGCGAACGAATTGTCCGGGGAGATGGGATAAAGTGGACTCAAAGCCTGTGCCGTTTTGGGGAAAGAGGAAGTATCGGGCGTGAACACGCTGGAGAAACGGGGTAATGGTGGGAAGGTGGTGGGCCTTTACGGTCACCAGAACAAAATCAAACCCCTGGAATTGATGGAGGAGTTCCGCAGGAGCGTAAATGGGCAGGTCCACTGACTCCCGGACTCCACGGTGTTGGATGTGGATGGTTACCGCTCGGGAATCGGGGACACGGCTGAGTTTGTGCCCCAGTACCACTGCATACCCAGCCTGGTGCAGTCGGGCAGCAAAGTAGAGCCCTAACGCACCGGGGCCGAAGACCAGGAGGTTATTCGACTTGGGGGCGGGTCTCATGGATGAGCCATTCCGCGTATTTTTTTGTGATGAAGGCCACGGGAAGCACGACAATTTCCGGGACTTGGTAAGGATGGTGCGTGAGGATCCACTGTTCGAGGGCGGGAACCCGGTCTTCGGTGGTCTTAATGATGAGTAAGAATTCTCTGTCGGTTTCTATGGTCCCCTGCCACCAATACGTGGAGGTTACAGGGGTGGCGTTGATACAAGCGGCCAGCCGGGCTTTTAAGAGATCTTGAATAAACTGATCCGCAGTAGGCTCTGCATTTTGGGGGTATGTCACGAGAACCACAACCCCTTTCTCCATGGATGTTTCCTCCAGTTCGGTTTGACGCTCCTTCTGTTCTCCGGTGAAGTTTGGGGTCCAAATTATAAAAGAAAACGGGGAGCCCATTCTCGGGCTCCCCGTTGTAGAGTCCAGATGTGACTGGCTTTACTGGACGACGATGAGTTTCTTGGTGAAGGTGCGCTGATCCGCTTGGAGTTTGTAGAAGTAGACACCGGCTGCGATCTTGCCGTCGGTGTTCCACGTGACCCGATGGATACCAGCATTCAGTCGGCCATTGACCAGGGTCGTAACCAGACGACCGGAAGCGTCATAAACAGAGAGGTGGACTTCCGCTGCCTTCGGCAGGCCAAACTCGATGGTGGTTTGACCGCTGACCGGGTTCGGGTAGGCGTCCGCCAGGTAAAGCCGGAGTCCAGGACGGTTGTTCGATTCTTCGACGTCGGTCAGGAGACCGAAGAATTGAGCGATGTAGAGGACGAGCGAGTCGGCAGAGAGGCTCTGAATCCCGACCAACGGGCTCACACCCCCCATCTCAAAGGACTGACTGAAGGTCTTCCACGTGCCTTGGTCATAGGCAACACCGCAGTTGTAACCCACACTGGGGTTATACCAGACGGCTTCTGCGGTCCCGCCCATAGTGGGGCCGGGGGTGAGCCGGTCAATCCAGTTATTTTCGCCGGAGTAGAGGTAGTTTTGAGTGCTGTTGATTTGAGGGATGAGGGTGTTATCCAGCCCTTGGAATGTGGAAAGATCTGCATCTCCATCCTCGGCATAACCAATCCCGGTCCAGGGCAAGATATTCCAGCCACCGAAATCGGGGTCGAAGCCCCAGAGGTCGCTGCCTTCAAAGTAAGCGGTGCCTCCGTTTTGGAGGAAGGTTTCAATCAGGGCGCCTGAAGAGGGATCAATTTGAGTGTTATTAGAGAAAATCCCTGCCATGAGCCAGAGAGATTTGTAAATGCCAAGGTTGTTGAGGTCGCTGAGGCTGGTGGAGTAGGTACCCACGAGGCCTGCGCCGCTCAAGACGTTATCAATGAAGGGACCGGAGAGTGGAGTAGGGTCGATGTCGATGATCAGGTAATCCAGTTGGCCTGCATAGACATCGGCGGTTGCTGCCGTGGAGTCGTTGGCAGGGTTTTGATCACCGGCCAGGACGGTCCAAGCCCAGGAGGTATAGGTCCCCGCTGCACCAAAGACGAAATCGGCGAAGGAAACATCCTGGACATCTCCCGAGTTCAGGGTGAGTTGTGTACTGTCACGATAGACTTCGTCATCCAGGGTTTGGTCGTAGATCGCGAAATAAGCCCAAAAAGTCTCTGCATTAACCCCGATGTTTCGGAAAGTAGCAGTTGGAGTTACGGTGTCACCCACAAAGTAAATGCCCGTGGGTTCAGAAATATTTGTCGCTGCCACATCGTGATCTGGGGGTGGACCTGTGTTCACAATCGCTATGATGTCCCAGTTGTAGGGAAGGCCGTAATCGTTCAATTCCGCCCAACCTCCACTCGCAAACCACACCCAGTCACCTTTCCCGATCACTGGAGGTCCTGCGTCGACAGCGATGGGATATTCGTTGGCCTGGTGGGTGATCTCGACTGCAACCCACATATCGCTGGCTCCATCAATTACCACGGGTGCGGTCAAGTCAACCCGGTACCAGCCTGTTCCAGTAACAGTATAGGGTTCTTGACTTAGGGTATCCCCGGGCATATTGGGTGCACCTTGCCCGTAGATCACAATGCGGCCGGAGTGTGTCCCCGGTTCCCAGTGGTAGAATGCAACAGAGACCAGGGTGTTCCCGTTGTATGGACCCAACTCATCAGGGGTGAACCGAGCGGCAGCCTGATAAGTTCCGCCGCTGGTCAGACCTATCGCATCGTTTGCTACGGTATTCGGATCATCAAAGCGAAGGGTCTCTTCCATTTGCGGGCTCATAAGGTGGGGGTTGATACTTTTGACAAGTCTCTGGAACGAGGTTTCATGAGACCGGGCAGTGGTGAGGACAGGAGAGGACTTTTGGGCCTTGGTGGCTCCTGACAGACCCCCGATCAGGAGTGCTACGACGACACTATAGCGCCACATAATAACCTCCTTTTTAAATGTGCACAGTTAGACGATAACTCTATGGGAAAGGCCCGGGCTTGTCAAGCAAAACGATCTAACAAGAGTAGGTTGTATCACTTGCCTAAGTCACTTAAATATCGAGAGATACGGTTTTTAGTTTTGGCAAATCTTTGGGTTACAAAAGGATCGGCAAAATTTGGGAAGTTGGAAAAACTCGGAGCCTTCGCGTTCTACCCAGAAGTTCTCCATCAGCTTGGACGGGCAATGCTTGTTGGGCCTCGATCTGAATCTCTGGAACTTGAAAATAATGAACCTCCGGTTCTTCTAAATGTTGTCCTTTGTAAACCTTGGGCAACTTCCGGATAAAGGCAGGTAATGAAAGCCGGTCCACAACCGTAACATCCACCCGTGCGTCATCCAACCTCGCTTTGGGGAAGAGGTGAAATCCGCCGCCCAGGAATTGCCCGTTTCCTACCGAAAACAGAAGGATTTCCCCCTCGTAAAGGGTCTCTCCGTGGAACTGTGCCATCATCTGAGGTGGGTGGTATCTCGGGAAGGTATAGAGAACCCCCGCAAGGTAAAGAAGGTCACCGGTCAGATAGCGGAACTTCGGTAGAGATTCTACCACCGCTGCATCGAACCCCATTCCTACGCCGTTGACAAAGAGGCTCTGGTGGTCCTCCATTTCCACGCGTCCAATGTCGACATAGAGCACCTCGGGCTGTTGTACAATTTTTTGGAGAACCTCTGCCCAGCGTTGATTGCCAAAGACCGTTTTATAAAAGTCGTTTCCTGTGCCCAATGGGATCAAAATTAAGGGCAAAGGGTGGTCTACGATGCCCATCACGACCTCGCGGATGGTTCCGTCCCCTCCGAGCACTGCCACAGCATCCCATTCCCCTTGGTCAGCGATTTGGCGTGCGATGTGTGTCGCATGTCCCGGATATTCGGTGCAGAAAATGTGATATAACACCCCATAAGATTCCAACATTTCGACCACTTTGCGGATCCATCGTTTCGGCCGACCTCGTCCCGCAATGGGATTCACAATCAAGGCAAGCCTCGTTAAACGTTCCATGCCCGAGCCTCCAGGATCACTTTGGCAACCTTAGCGGTATTGAAATGGATTTCAACGGTATCTTCAACCTTCCACGCATATCCACCCCCCAAGGTAATCACTACGGGTGCATTCCATCTCTGTATTGCAAACTCAAAGACCTTCCGATCCCGTTCCATCAATCCCTATAAACTGACCTGCAAGCCCCCCAACTGATCCCTTACATATGGATCTGCCCCGGCCTGGTAAAACACGATT
>CAYQZW010000022.1:0-4271 GCA_964422065.1 uncultured bacterium
CCGTACCAGATCCCAACAGGGTGCGTTGGGTCAGATATAGAGGGTACTCGTGTGAACTACCAGAAGTTCTACTTTAGAGTATAATACTCGTGAGTAGAATTTACTGCCTGGATTCAGGGAGGGGACTGGACTCTCCCCTGGCCCCTCCCTGAGAGGGAGGGGAAGTTGAAAGGTGCGAAAAAGATTCAGGGGGTTAGGGGGTGTCGTGGATGTGGAGGTCGCGGACCTTGAGTTTGACCTTTTGATGGACAGCGAAGGGGTCTTCTTCCAGGGTCACCACGAGGTCCGCACGCCGGATCCCGCCCTGCCGCAAAAGGTCATAGAGGTCACCCTTCCGGGGCGCGAAGACCTTGAGGTGGTACGGGCCCTGACGGACCCGGAAGGCGATATGGTCTTCTTTGATTTTCCGGATCTCCCCTACGATCTCCACGTCCTTCAGCAGGAACGTGGGCGTGGGGTTGTCCGGGCCGAACGGCCCCAGTTTCAGGAACTCCTGGATGTCCACAGACGTCAGGTCCTGGAGGTCTGTGGAGAGGTCGATCCAGAGTTTCGGGGTGAGGTCTTCTTCGGAGAGCCAGGACCGGGCGAGTTCTCGCAGGGCGTCCCGGAGTTTGGGGATATTCTGGGTGGGCAATCGGAACCCGGCGGCCATTGCATGGCCGCCGAAGGAGAGGAAGAGGTCTTCGAATTGGGCGAGTGCCTGGTACAGGGGGAAGCCGGGGATGCTCCGGGCGGATCCCTTCGCGACCTCGCCTTGGATGGCCATCATGAGGGTTGGGCGCCAGTACTGTTCGACGATCCGTGAGGCGACGATGCCGATCACGCCTTCATGCCAGCCTTCGGCGGCGAGCACGAGGAGCGGGTCGTCCTGCCAGCCCTCGGCTTCGATCTGTTCCACGGCCTCCTGCAGGGTGGTCTCCTCGATCTTCTGGCGGGTCCGGTTCTCTTGGTCCAGTTCCTGGGCGAGTTCCAGGGCGTGCTGGCCGTCGCGGGTGACGAGCAACTGGAAGGCCTTTTGGGCGTGGGTCAACCGGCCAGCGGCGTTCAGGCGTGGGGCCAGGACAAAGGAGATGTGCCAGGCCTGGAGTGCGCCCCGGAGCCCGGCGACCTTCTTCAGGGCCTTCAAGCCGGACTTTTTGGTCCGTGCCAGGACCTGGAGCCCCAGTGCTGCAAGGATCCGGTTTTCTCCTCTGAGCGGGACGAGATCGGCGATGGTGCCGAGGGCAACCAGGTCCAGGTCCCACATCAGGGGCACTTCCTTTTGCCCCAGTGCCCGATAGAGGGCTTGGAGGATCTTGAACACCACACCGACGCCAGACAACTCTTCGGCGCCGGACTCTTTGGCCAATTTGGGGTTGACGACGATCGCTGGAGACGGCAAGGGCTCGCCGGGTTCGTGGTGGTCGGTGACCAGCACATCCAGCCCTTGCTGCAAGGCGTACCGGACCTCTTCATGGGCCTTAATCCCGCAGTCCACGGTAACCACAAGGGTGGCCTTTGCCTCGACGGCCTGTTGAATGCCTTTGAGGGAGACGCCATAGCCTTCTTCGAACCGGTCGGGGATATAGGGTATGACCCGTGCTGCGCCCAGTTCCTGGAGGTTACGATAGAGCAGGGCCAGGGCGGTGACCCCATCCACATCGTAGTCCCCGTGGATCAGGATGGTTTCCCCCTGTTCGATGGCGTTCTTCAGGCGCTGGACCGCGGGTTCCAGGCCTGGGATCAGGCCAGGATCGCTGAGGTGGTCATAGGTGGGATGGAGAAAGGCGTGGGCGTCTTGGGGCGGGACGCCCCGACTGGCCAGGATCCGCCGGATCAACGGGTGGAGATCCGTATAAGACTCCCATTCCGGTCCTGGAGCCGGGGCATCCCGTTGAACCCAGCGATAGTGCGGGGTTACCCCATATCGACCTCGTATTCCCGTTCGAGGAGTTTGGCGGCCTCTTCGTCGATGATCGCGACGGCCTTCGGGTGGAGTTGCATGATACTGGCCGGGCACATCGCGGTGATCGGGCCTTCGATGGTCTTCTTCACGGCCTCAGCTTTGTTCGGACCGCTGGCCAGGAGCAGGAGCATCCGGGCTTCCATGATGGTGCCGACGCCCATCGTGATCGCGTATTTCGGTACGGCGTCGATGTTGCCGTCGAAGAACCGTGCGTTGTCTTCCCGGGTCTCCCGGGCGAGGGTCTTGATCCGGGTGCGGGACCCCAGGGACGAGCCGGGTTCATTGAAGCCGATGTGTCCATCCCGTCCGATCCCCAGGACCTGGATATCGATGCCCCCGACCTCTTTGATGCGATTTTCGTACCACTCACAGTAAGCCGGGATGTCCTCCATAGGGAGTGTGCCATCTGGGATATGGATCTGGGACTCGGGGATGTTGATGTGCTGGAAGAGATGTTTCCACATGAACGAGTGGTAACTCTCCGGGTGGTCCTTGGGCAGCCCGATGTACTCGTCGAGGTTGAACGTGATGACTTTGGAGAAGTCGAGCCCCTCTTCTTTATGCATCCGGATGAGTTCCTGGTACATGCCGATGGGCGTAGAGCCGGTGGCGAGTCCGAGGACGAGGGAGGGGTTCCGCCGCAGTTCATCGGCGATGAACTTCGCGGCGAGTTTGGACATCCGGTCGTAGTCCTTGACGATGATGACTCTCATGGCACCTTTCCTCCGGTTTGCTTAAAGGTATCAATTTTAAGGTAGGGCCGCAGGCGTTCCAGCAGTTTCGGCCCGATGCCTTTGACTTCCAAGAGGTCTTCGAGCCGGCGAAAGCGGCCGATCTCTTTGCGCTTCAACAGAATGGCCTTGGCCTTCTGGGGGCCGATGCCAGGGAGCCGCACCCAGTCCGCATAGCCCGCCCGATTGATATCGATCTTCAGGGCCTCTGGGGACTCCAGGGGTTCGACGGCGGCGGATGGGGCGGCCAAGGTAGGTGGCCTCGGATGGGAGAGTTTACGGAAGAAAAGCAAGAAGTCGCCCACCAAGAAGGAAATTAATACAAAGAGGATGACCTGCCGTTCCCGACGCGTGAGGGTCAGCGACCGCTTTAGAACTGAAAGGATGCGTTGGCGTTGAGACTCCATTCGCGTGTGGTTCGTCCGGTTTTACGGTCTCGAATGTTGCCAAAATGGAAGGTGAGCCCGCCGGTAACGCTTTTCGTGAATTCATACGAGGAAGTAAAGTCCAGCATCACCTTGAATTGATCGGTCTGAGTGATCCCCAGATTGACGGATTTGGTATCCTCGACCCGGAACGTCAGCCGGTTGTTCAGTTGGCTCTTGAACTTGAAGAAGACCTTGCGGAGGAACGGCAAGGTGAAGCCTTTGGGGTTGCGCAGGGAGTGGACCAGGGAGACGTCCAGGGACTTCGTGTTGGTCTCGGTCTTGCCGGTGTTGTATTGGAGGCTTTGGGAGACGTTTTTGGTGACGTTGAGGGATACTGTCATGGTCATGCCGTTTTTCCACTGCAGGTTCATGTTCGGGCGGAGGGTGAGGTTTTCGCTTTTCGATACGATACCGCCGTTGAGGTCGGCCTCGTGCGCCGTGGTCAGGGAGTAGTTGACCGAGGCAGAGGCGGAGTTCAAGAATCTCTGAAGGAAGGGGAGACGCTGGTGTAGGCTGGAGAGGGAGAGGTTGAGGTTCGGGAAGGTGAAATTCTCGGTGTAGTAGTTGCGTTGTTGGGTGTAGTTCAAGGTCCGGGAGTAATCGATCGACGAGCTGAGGCTGAGGATCCAAAGGTTGATGTTCGTGGAGTGGCTGGCAGAGTAAGTCTCGGTGCGGACCGTACGGGTGGTGTCGAGGTAGGGGATCAGGGGCTCGAACTGCATGCCCAGGCGGTAGGACAGGTCGGGGCGGGCCAGGGCACTGAAGATCCGGGCGTTCTGGTTATACGAAAGCGTGATGTTGTGAGCGCCAAAGATCTTCTGAAGGGTCTGGATCAAGGAGCCGATGCGTTGGCGCAGTGAAGGGGAGGGCGGCTGGGACTGTGTCGTGTCGCCCGGGGCCACACGCCGCGCCGGAACAGGCGGGACCCGACGGGCCGGGAAGAACCGCCGTAGAAACCGCAGTGGGTCAAGGTTTAGGGTGACGCTCGCGGTCTTACTCCCCTGGATGTCCCGGACCTCTTGGTCCTCCAGGTACTGGATCTCTTTGGGACGGTCTTCGGTGTACTGGGCCGTATACGAGAGGCTGGGGTTCACCAGGCCGAACAGGGAGAAACTGTAGTTTACGGAGAGGTTCTCGACACGGCCAATCTCCTTGCCGAACCGGAGG
>CAYQZW010000022.1:4371-19453 GCA_964422065.1 uncultured bacterium
TGGAACGAGATGCTATACTGTTCGCTCCAGTTGGTCGAACTTTCGAGGAGCCGTTGTTCCGGGGTCAGGACGACGTCGCTCCCGGTGCCAAAGACGGGCAACTGGCGTTGGTACAGCCGTTGATACGTGACGGGGATCCGGATACCCCAGGATTTGGGCAGGACTTGATGGAGGTTGGCCTGGGCGTTGAACTGGTAAAGTGTGCGTTCTTCACGGCTCCGGGTAGATTCGTTGGGGTTTTGGAAGTTGGAGGCGCGGCGTTCGAGCCGGAGGGTGAGGGTGGAGAGGTCGGAGAGGCGGGCTGTCAGGTTGGTCTCAAAGGCCATACCGCCTTCAGACCGGGCATCCACGAGCCGCATCTCATCCACCCAGACCTCGAAATTCAAAGGAACTGCCAGGTCGTTCCGGATGCCCAGTTGGTACATCCGGATCGAGGAGAGGGAGGGTTGGCCTTTGAAGGCGTAGTTGCCGCGGACGACCACCTCTCGGGGTGGGGCGTCCAGGGTATCCAAGACCGACCGTTTGAATTGGGTTAGGGAGTCCAGGGGGATCGTGATCTCCTGCCAGTCCGGGCTCCGGATCTTGTACCGGTATTCGTAGAAGTTGAAGGTGTCGGAGCCGAACCGGATGAAAATCGTGGGGTAGGGCGGGGGCTGGCCGGGCTTCGGGCGGACCCAGAGTTTCAAGGTCCGGTAATCCAAGAAGTCGAGTTTCTGGGCCAGGTCTTTTTGCGCGATCCCGTAGTGGCCGGGCTTCAGACCCGTAGCGACCAGGACCAGGGACCGCTCGCGTTCCAGCCGGCCAGTTGTGGGGTCCCGGAAGAGCCGGACCCCGGGCGGGGGCGTGTAGTCTGGGGTCTCCTCGTTGTTGACGGAGGCGATGCCGAACTTCTCTTCCGGTGCGACGGGTGAGAGGCTATCCGCGGTATGGATCCCTTTGGAAAGCCATTGGTTGCCGGTGATCTTGATCTGGGCGATCATCAAGGTGTCGGTCCGGGTAAAGCCCTCGACCCAGATCCGCACGAACTTCACGTTTTCCCAGACCGCCTGATCGCCGAAAAGGGTATAAAACTCGGGGTTTTTGAGGGGGATCCGGTAGTATTTCCAACCGGTCTGGGGGTTGGTATACACCAAAGCGGGGTAGGCAGGATCGTCTAAGTCGATGGTGTACTCGAAGTACAGGTCTTCGGTTTCCAGGATGCCGTTGGCATCCAGGTCTTCAGAATCCAGTTTGCCGTTGCCTTCGGTGCCGTTGATCCGGGAGAAGTCGCGCGGATGGCTTGGATCATAGCCATAGTCATCGTTGCCGTCGTCGGCAGCGCCGGCGGTCCACTGGTCGTCGTCGCCAGCCACGAGGTCCAAGCCGGTATCCTCGCCGACGTCCAGGGTGCCGTCCCCGTTCCGGTCTTCGTTATGGACGACCGGGATCTGGATGGTATCGCCGGTCGGGGTGATCTGGAGCGTGTAGTCGGTAATCCCCCGGATCCGGAATTCGCGATCGCGCCAAACGGAGCGTTCGGGGATCTTTTTGCCGATGTCGATGTGGAGTTTCATGCCCTTGCCTTTGACGTAGACCTCGAGGAAGTCGTATTTGGAGATGTCCATGCCGGAGGCGGAGAGTAACTGGTTCAGGCTGGCCCAGGAGTTCGGGGGCACAGGGTCCATCGGCTCCACGATCCAGAGCATCACCCGGAGGAAGTCGTCCTTCCGTTCGTCCGGGGCGTTGGGATAGACTTCGCCGTATCTGACCAGGTCGGTGGGGGTCGCCCAAATCACGCGTTTGGCAAAGTTTGTGGTGTCATAGGTTTCCGGGCCCTGGCTACTGGGGATGCTCCCGTAGATCCACTTCTCCCGGGCAATGGAGATGTCGATAGTCTTCTCGTTGCTCTCCATATCGTCGAGGTAGGCTGCACCGACGGTGTTGATGGTTGGGAAGTTCCGTTTGATGGCCCCCCGGAACTGGACAGAGGAGTTCTGGTTGGCGGAGATCAAGGGGAGCCAGTCGAGGAACCGGGTGACCCAGGGGACGTCTTCCTGGATTGACCAGTCCAGTTCGCCGAAGAGCAATCGAGAGGGTTCACTCCCGAGTTGTGGGCGGCGGTCTAAGGTGCTCTCCGTCCGCAGGAGCCAGCCCATGCCGATGTTGAAGTTCTCTGACCAGTTGGACTCGAATCGGGCCGCGAGGAGCGAACGCTGTTTCAGACTGAAGAACGGGGAGTGGTCGAACGTGATCTCCAGGGAGGCGTTCGGGTCATTCTTGATCTCCGGGTTGATGATCGTGATGATGCCGGTTTGATAGTCGATGGTGTAGTCCCGGCCCCGCTCGAGTTGCCGGCCGTTGTACATCACCACTTCCGAGCCCTCGACGATATTCATTGCCCCGAGAGAAATGATCTGGAGGCTGGAAGACGACTGGATCTCCATGTAGTACTTTGTGCCCTCGTTCGGGTCCATAAGACGGCGGGGCTTCATGTAGATGATGGAATCGGGGTCGGAGAGTTCGGACGAGGCGAAGGGGTAAAGGGAGGGGAAGATCAGGAGCCCGTTTTCACGATCTAAAATCGTGGCCCCTGTGCCGAATTGTTGGAAGTCTACATAGCCATCGTTGTTGTTGTCGATCCCTAAGATGTTGAGGTAGGTCCGGCCGTTCTCGCCGTCCCGGTCGATCCCGGGCCCCTGTTTCCGGATGACCAGCCGGAGCCCGGTGGATGGGATTTGTTGGGTCCGCAAGGAGTAGATGTTTTTAAACCACAGGTTCCACAGGATGTTCCGTGCGTAATACCGGAAGGCCGCTGAATCGCTGGGTGACGGACGGACCGGTTGGAAGACGTACAGGGAGTCATCAAAGCTCCTCGGCTTCAGGATCTTGCCGTACACAATGGTAGTATCCCCGAAGTTCCCCACGGTGTCGCCGTTGGCGGTGATATAGCGGACGCAGAGGATCTCCTGTTGGTCCCGGAGCGGGCGTTTCAATTGAAGCACGTTGTTTCCTACGATCTGGTAGAAGATGTAGTCCTGGTCGGGCAGGAGGTACTGGAAGTACCCTTCTTCCTGATAGACCGGGGTGGGCTCATGGGCGTTCAGGTCGTAGAACTGTGCGTAGCCGAAGATGGCGTTTTGGTTGTTGAAGTTGTTGTTGTCGTCCACGAAGACTTCCAGGGCGACGATCCGGGCAGTATCGCCCAGCCAGACGAACTGGAACGCCTGGTAGTCGCGGGCGTAGAGGGTATCGATGCGGGTTTCTGCGTTGGGTCGGATCGTGCGTTTCTCGCCCTTGGCCTGTTCGCGGGTAGCCACAGCAGTGAAGTTCACAGGCCCCAGTTGTCCCTCCAGTTTGACGCCAAAGAGGCCTTTCTTCCCCCGCTGGGAAAACCCCAGGTTCTGCGCACCCCGTACGCTGTAGTCGGTGTCCCCGGTCTCGATGAGTTTGATGATGTCGTCTTCGTCCCCTTCGTAGGTCAGTTTGATCTTGTTCTTCAATTTGTTCTCTCGTTTGGAGTCGTGATCTACGAGGACCTTGATGCGTTGTCCTACGGTCCCGGTCAGGCGGACCACGAGGTGTTGGTCCATCTTGAGTTCCGGGATCGGGCTCCGGGAGGGGCCTTCGTATTGGGGCAATCCCAGGATCCGGGTATCTTGAAAGCCGAGGGAGAGGTCCTGTTTGCCTTCGATCTTGAGTTTACCGCCCTGTCCAATAAAGCCCATGGTTCCAGGGATTTTGACTGGGATCTCGATGTCCGGGATCAACCCCTGGCCGGTCCGCTCGGAGGCCACCCGGAGACTCTCGGAGAAAACCTCCCGGACGAGGTCACGGATGGACTCCTGGATCCGTGCTTCCTGGAATTGGTCTTCGGGAAGGATCTCCACGGTATCCAAGACCTCGCCGTGATAGACCGAGAGTCGGAGGACCACCCCGGCATCCGGGTCGTAATACAGGGAATCGTGGACACCGACTTCCTCGAGGGCGGCCTCCCGGATGGACTCCTGCGCCCATACACCGGAAAACCACCCAAAGAGGAGGACAAGGACGGTGATCTCTGCTGGCTTGATGTGTCTTTTCAAATGTGATTGTACCTTCAAAAACCGTAACGATTACCCCGCTATTATGTTACAAGTCAGGCCGGAATAAATCAAGCCTCCGATGGGCCCATGGAGCGGGATCCCGAAGCCCGATCGCGCCGCTGCAGAGAGGTTTGTCCGGAGACGGAGGACCTGAGGCCCCCTTGTCCTCCTCACGGCTCGATGAGTGGCGGGAATGCGCCTGTGTATGCAGGGGGTAGGTTAGGGTTCGACGAAATCCAGAATGACCGGCCCGGCGAGGAGTTTGGGGTAGAAATCGGTGGATTTGTGGGGCATGAGTTTGCCCTGGATGGCGAGGTTGAAGACCGTCATCGGCTGGACAAAGGGCAAAAGGAAGGCCAAGTCGTTCTGTTCCTGCGCGATCGAAACGGCGAGCTCGGGGTTACGCTCATAGCCGATTTCCAAGTCTGAGGGGCCGGTGAGTTCAGGCAGCAGGAGCTCGTGCAGAAGGAACGGGGCATGGAGCGGGATGCCACGGTGTTCGGCGTCCTTTAAGATCTCTGGTTTCCATCGCCATCGGAACAGGCCGTCCGGGTGGACGAGGAGCATCCCCGGGTCCTGGAGTTGGAAGACTGCTTCGTCCAGGTTGGGGCCTTGGAACGGTTCCAGGTCAGCCCAGGCGCGCAGGTTTTCTAATGCAGGTGGATCCGAGACCGGGACAATGCGGTGGGTAGGGAGGATGACGAGTTGGGGGGCCTTGGCGGGCACCAGTTCCACGAGTCGAACGCATGGGCCGTGCTCGCGGGCCCAGGCCCGGCTTGCTTCGATCCGGTGATGCCCGTCGGCAACGACAAAGGTCGCGCTCTCCAACTGTTCCTGAAGTGTAGGGTCGAGCCGGACCCGGTAATACCGGTGCCGGTGGCCGAAGGAATCCATGGCCTCGAAGAATGGGTCCGATTCCCGCCACACCAGACCGGGCTCTGGGACGGATCCGTTGTACATCAAAAGGACAGGCTCGAAGTTTTTGTGTGTGGCCTCCAGGAGGTGGAGATGGAACTGGATGCCTCGCGGGAAGGTCTGTTCGTGGTCAAAGATTGACGATCGGTCTGGGGTGATGGTCAGGGCGGCGATCAGGCCGGTTCGGGTCAGGGTCCGGCCCCGGAGTGTAAAGGTCTCCTGGTGCAAGTAAAAATGGGGCTCCAGGTCCTGCAAGAACTTGCCATCCACGAGCCATTGGGTGGTGGCACGGCGAGGGCCGAGGCGGAGGGCATCCTGATAAAAGGCCTGCATTGCCCGGCCGCCGGGGAACCGCCCGGTCCGAAACGAGTGGTAAAAGTACTCGAGACGCAGGATCCGGTCTTCGAGGGGAAATTTGGCTTCGTTGAAGAACAGGGCCCGGAACGGGCGAAGCCGACCTCTTGAGCCAGAAGAGCCGGGTTCAGACCCCATCACGCGAGTTCCTGGAGAATGCGGTCAGCCAGTTCCACGGCCGTACGGACCTGGCCTTCGATCGTCTGGGCGCCGGTATGCGGGGTGAGGATGACCTGGTCCAGTGTGCGCAGAGGGTGGTCCGCAGGGAGGGGTTCGGTTTCGTAGACGTCTAACGCCGCGGCACGGAGTTTGCCGGAGACCAACGCGTTGTACAGGGCCTGCTCGTCTACGATGCCGCCCCGTGCGGTATTGATCAGGATGGCGCCGTCTTTCATCCGTGAGATCCGGTCGGCGTTGATCAGATGCCGGGTCTCGGGGGTGAGGGGCACGTGGATAGTGACGATGTCGGACTGGCGCAGCAGGGTCTCGAGGTCAACGAGTTCGGCCCAGGGGGAGTCCTGTCGGAAGGGGTCATAGGCCAGGATGCGAACGCCAAACGCCTGGAGCCGTTTGGCGACCTCGGTCCCGATCCGGCCCAGTCCGATGATCCCCACGGTCTTCCCATAGAGTTCCAGCCCTTTCCGCTTCTTTTCCCATCGTCCTTCGCGCAGGGCGCGGTCAAGGTATGGGATCGCGCGCAGGGTCCCCAGGATGAGTCCTAAGGTCAGTTCTGCAACCGAAATGGCTGTGGCGCCTGGAGTATTCAGGACCTTGATGCCTTTGGCTTTTGCCGCTTCCAGGTCAATGTTGTCCAAGCCGACACCGGCCCGGCCAATGATTTCCAGGGCGTCTGACGCTTCAATCACGTCCTTTGTGACCTTCGTTGCGCTCCGGACGATAAGGACATGATAGCCTCGGATGCCCTGGACCAGGGCATCCCCTTTGAGGTCGGGCCTCACGTCCACCTCCAGGCCGTGGGACCGGAGTTTCTCCACACCCTCCTCAGCGATAGGGTCGGTAATCAGAACGCGTTTGCTGTGCATAAGGCCTCCTGAGGTTTAGGACGGGGAGAGTCCCAGGACCTCGGTCAGGGTCTCCAGGAGTTGCCGGAGTTCGGTCGGCGTCAGGTCCCCCATGTGCCCGATCCGGAAGGTCTTCTCCTTGAGTTTGCCGTAGCCGTTGGAGATGGCGTAGCCTCGGCGCTTGAGCGCCTGCATGGTGTCTTTGACAGAGATGCCGCGGGTGTTCCGGATTGTCGTGACTGTCGGCGACTCGTAGCCGGGTTCCGGGAAGAGTTCGAAGTACGTTCTCGCCCACGCACGGGCCATCTCGGCCATCTCTTGGTGTCGTGCATACCGGCGGGCTAAGGTCTCTTCCTGGATCCGATCGAGTTGCACATCCAGGGCATAGAGCAAGGAGATTGCCGGAGTCGCCGGGGTCTGATGCCGCTCCTCGTAATACTTCAACTGGGTCAGGAAGTCAAAGTAATAGCCGCGGTGCGCAACAGTTTTGGCCTTTTCAATCGCGCGGGGGCTGACCAGGGTCACCGTTAAGCCGGGCGGCAACGCGAAGCATTTCTGGACACTGGCGAGCACAACGTCCAGGCCCCAGGCGTCAAACTCAATGGGCGCCCCCATCATAGAACTCACAGCGTCCACCAGGATCAGGGTGTCTGGGGAGACGTCGTGGACCACTTCGGCCAGATCTTTCAGTGGGTTCATCACACCCGTTGAGGTTTCGTTGTGGGTAATCAGGACCGCTTCATAGGATTTCCGTTTCAGGGCATTGGCCAGGGCCTCCGGCTTGATGGCCTGCCCCCATTCCACTTCCAAGACATCCACTTCTTTGCCGTTGGCTTTTGCGATCTTGGCCCACCGTTCGGAGAAGGCCCCGTTCACCGTGGAGAGAAGCCGGTTTTGCACCACATTCCGGACGGACCCCTCCATCACGCCGGTGGCGGAAGATGTAAAGATCAAGACGTGGGCCTCGGTCTGAAAAAGGGCCCGGATCTTCTCCGTGACGCGATGGAAGAGGTCGGAAAATTCCGGCATCCGGTGCCCGATCATGGGCTGGGCCTGGGCCTTTAACACCTCGTCTCGAACCTCGGTTGGGCCGGGAATAAAGAGTTGGAACCGCATTAAAAACCTCCTTGTGTACTGGGAACAAAGGCCGAACGATCTAAAACCACTCGAACCCGATCTTCACCAATCAACTCATGGAGTGCCCGGAACAACTTAACGTGGGGATGGATTTTGGTGTTCTGGGAGACAAAGGAGCCGATCTCTCGGATCCGGAAGATCAGACGGGCGTTGCCTGGAAACTCAAAGGTTAGTTCAGGCAGGCGCTGGACCAAGACCTCCGATTGGTCCAGCGTGATCTCCAGCACCACGCCCTTGACGGCCCGTTTCAGGCCGATCTCGAACGGGATCAACTGTTGGACCCGGATCTTGCCGGATCCGCCGTCCGCCGGCCGGGCATACCGGCCAACGACGAAATAGATCTTGTCGGGCACCAGGTTCCCCCCGTTCAACTCCTCCTCCCGGCCAAAGTACACGGCATCAAAGTCATCTTCCAGGTCTTCAAATTTCAGGTCCAGGTAGAGATTCCCGCGTCTGGACTTCCTCCGGGTCACCTTGGTCAGGATCCCGACCATCAAGACCTCTTCTTCATCCAGAATTCGCTCCAGGTCTGAGGCGCGGGTTAAAGGTAGGGCTGCAATGACCTCACGATAGGCATCCAGAGGGTGGCCGGTCAGGTAGAAGCCCAGGGCCTCCTTTTCAAATTGGAGGCGGTCTTTCAGGGTATACTCCACTTCCGGCTCTTTGGTTTTTTCGGGCTCCATCCCGCCGAACAAGGAGCCGCCAAACAGGGCACCTGCGTCCCGTCCGCCCCGTCGGTTGCTGCCTTGTTCCTTGAGGATGTTCAGGAGTTTCTTTCGGTTGGGCTCCAATGCGTCAAAGGCTCCCGCCTTAATCAGGTTCTCTATGACCTTTTTGTTGACACGGGCCGAGGCGGTCCGGTGCAGGAAATCTTCAAAGGACTTGAAGGGGCCATGGGCCTTCCGCTCCTTCAGAATCACCTCCACCGCAGCCTGTCCAACATTCTTGATGGCGCCCAGGCTATACAGGATCTGGCCGGTCTCCAGGAGTTCAAACCGGTACGAACTGCGGTTGATGTCCGGGGGCAAGACCTCCAGGCCCGCGCGCCGCGCCTTCTTGATCAAGGCCCCGATCTTTTTCTGGCTGTCGTTGGCCATCATTTCCGCCGACAAGTTCGCCGTCACGAACTCCGGCAGATAATGGGTCTTCATGTAGGCCGTCCAGTACGAGATCAACGCATAGCCGGCGGCATGGGACTTGTTGAATCCGTATCGTGCGAAGGGCTCAATTGTTTCAATGAGTTCCCGTGCCTTCTCTTTGTCCACCCCGCGCTGGACCGCCCGTTCCACGAAGATCTTCTTCTGTTGTTCCATGACCTCGCGTTTCTTTTTGCCCATGGCGCGGCGGAGCTGGTCGGCCTCGGCCATGGAAAAGCCGGCGATCTGCGAGGCGATCTGCATGACCTGCTCTTGATAAAGGATCACGCCGTAAGTCTCGGCTAAAATCGGCTCAAGTTCTGGCAAGAGGTATTGGACCGGTTCCCGGCCGTGTTTTCTCCGGATGTACTTGCTGACCTCCCCACTCTCCAGCGGACCTGGCCGATAAAGCGCCAGGATCGCCATGAGTTCCTCAATGGAGTCCGGCGCGACCCCCCGCACCACCTGGGTCATCCCCTCGGACTCCAATTGGAAGATGCCCCAAGTGTCCCCACGGGACAAAAGGTCAAAGGTCGCCCGGTCGTCCAGCGGGACCTCTTCAAACCTAAACGAGGGGTCCTTCCGTTGGACCAGTTCTTCCGTCCATTTCAGGATCGTCAGTGTCCGAAGCCCCAAGAAGTCCACCTTCAGTAGCCCGAGTTTTTCCAGGGCTTTCATGTCGTACTGGGTGGAGACTTCCCCGTCGGTGTTTTTGAAGAGGGGCACGTATTCCCAGATTTTGCCGGGCGCAATCACGACGCCAGCGGCATGGGTCGAGACGTTCCGGACGTGGCCCTCGACCTTAACGGCGATGTCTAAAAGTTGCTGGAACCGCGGGTCCTGGAGTTTCTCCCTGAGTTGTGGCACCTCCTCCAACGCCTTCTGGAGGGTCATATCCTGCCGCTGGGGGATCATCTTGGCGAGTTTGTCTACTTCACTGTAGCCGATGCCCAGCACCCGCCCGACGTCCCGAACCACCAGCCGGGACAGCATTTTGCCAAACGTGATGATCTGGGAAACGTTGTCCTCGCCGAACCGTTCCCGAACATACTGGATGATGGCATCCCTGCCGACGTCTGAGAAGTCAATGTCTACATCGGGCGGCGAGACCCGTTCCGGGTTCAGGAACCGCTCAAAGAGTAAGCCGTACTGCAGGGGGTCCAATTGGGTCACCCCGAGGCTATAGAGAACAAGGGAACCCACGGCAGAGCCGCGGCCAGGCCCCACGGGGATCCCCATCTCCCTTGCCTTGCGGACGATATCCCAGATGATCAAGAAGTAGCCGGAGAATCCCAGGTTTTTGATGACCTGGAGTTCGTGCTCCAGCCGCTCTTTGTACTTGGCGGGGGGAGGGGACCCTACCCGTTCCTCTAAGCCCTTCCAGGCCAGATGGGCGAGATATGCGTTGGCATCCTCGAAGCCTTCTGGAATATCAAATTTCGGGAGATGCAAGGTCTGTGAACCGAGGTCCAGTTCAATGTTCACCCGCTCGGCGATTTCTACCGTGTTCCGTAATGCCTCCGGATAGTCACGGAACAACTCGGCCATCTCCTCCGGGGATCGGAGGTAGAGGTCCATGTGGGCGATCTTTAAACGATCTTCATCGCTCAGTTTCTTGCCAGTCTGGATGCAGAGCAAGACATCCTGGACGATCCGGTCGTCGGGGTTCAGGTAGTGGACATCGTTGGTGGCGACGATCTTGAGGTCCAGTTCCTGAGCGAGTTGGATGAGTTTGGGGTTGATCCGGCGGTTCTCTTCCACACCCAGGTCCATGAGTTCAATGTAGAAGTTCTCTCGGCCGAAGATTTCTATGAGTTCATGAGCCAGGCGGATGGCTTCCTCTTCTTTGCCTTCTTGAAGTTTGGAGGCGATGGGACCCTTGAGACAACCGGAAAGCGCAATGAGCCCCTCTGACCGCTCCTTCAAGAGTTCAAAGTCAATTCGGGGTTTGTAATAGAAGCCCTTGAGATAGGACTGAGAGGTCAGGTACATGAGGTTCTTATAGCCCTGGAGGGACTCGGCAAGGAGGGTGATGTGATAGTAATTGGGGATGCCGGTCTTGGGCTTTTCCGTCATCCGGCCTGGGGTGAGGTAGGCCTCCATGCCGATGATGGGCTTGATGCCGTGTTTCTGGGCTTCGCTGTAAAACTCGATGGCGCCGAAAAGGTTGCCGTGGTCAGTCAGGGCGATGGCAGGCAGGCCCCACTCGGCGACTTTCTGGATGAGGTCCGGGATCTTGATGGCGCCGTCCAGCAGACTGTATTCCGAATGGACATGGAGGTGGACAAAGTCGGGCATGGCTAAATTATATCGGGTCCCCGAAGAGGAGGCCAAAATTCCCGAGGATTGTGCCCCTCAATCAGGGAATGTCCCGGAGTTTCTTGTGTCTGGCCGGGGACCGTCTGCGAGGTCTACCACGCGATGGCGATCAGGCACTCCACGGTGAAGCGGAACGTGAGCCCGAGAACAAGGGCCAAGAGCCACCGATTCCAGGGGATCCGGAGATAGCCAGCGACGGCGGTGTATTCGCGGAGAGGGATCGGGGTGAGTGCGGCCACCAGGGTCGCCCAGAAGCCATGCTGGCGGATCCACCGCTCAGCACGAGGAAAGTCCTTGGGGAACCACCGTCGTACGCCCTGGGACAGGCTGTAGACCACCCCCAGCGCCGCAAGATACGCTAAGACTACGGCCAGGATACCATCCCAGGGCATTCGGTGCTCGGCCCGCGCGAGGGCCATCAGGAAGACGTCTGGCCCAACGGGCATATACACCAAGAGCCCGATGAAGGTATACCCGGCCAGTCCGATCGGCCCGTAAGTCACCCACAGTTGCGCCCAATGTCCCATCACCACGGATTGTACACGCAGGGTGGCTTGATAGCCTGTGGAGGATCCAGTGTAAAGGGTGGATCGAGCGGAGGGACCGGATGCCCTGGCGGTAGGGTCACGCGAAGGACAAGGGGCGTCTAAGTCCGCAAGATCGCGTTTCGGAGTTCGTGGTAGGCGGTCATCAGGTCGCCTTGGTCTTTCCGGAACACATCTTTGTCCAGGCTGCGGCCGTCCAGGGTCCAGACGCGCATGATATCCGGCCCCAACTCATCGGCCAAGACCAGGCGTCCGTCCGGGTCCCGCCCAAACTCAAATTTGATATCCACGAGCCGGAGCCCGCGCTCTTGGAAGTAAGACCGGAGGGCGTGGTTCGCCTTTTCGGCGAGCACCTCCATGGCCTCCAGCGTGCGGTCGTCGCACAACCCAAGGAGGCGGATATGGTTTCGGCAGACCAGGGGATCGTGCAATGTGTCGTTTTTCCAGAAGAATTCCATCAACGGCGGATCCAGGATTTTGCCTTCAGGCACGCCGAGCCTTCGGACCAGACTCCCGGTCGCTACATTCCGGACCACGACCTCTACCGGCACGATTTTCACCTTTTTGGCCACGAACGAGGTCATGTCATAGGGGCCGATGTAATGGGTGGGGATCTTGTGGCGTTCCAGGTACTGGAACAGGTGTTCGCTAATCTCTCGTGAGACACGGCCTTTCCCGACGAAGCGGGCGCGCTTTTGCCCATCGCCGGCGGTCACGTCGTCCCGGAACCGAACCAGTACGGTCCCGGGCTCTGGACCCTCCAGGATGTCCTTGACTTTACCTTGATATAGGATCATCGGTTCGCCTCCCCAGGATCAACTGGAGGGCTTCTGCCGCGCCGCCCTCTGTGTGATCCCGTTGGGTTACATAGTCCGCCAGGGCCTTCAGTTCCGGGACGGCATTGGCGACCGCCACCCGGAACCCGGCCTCCTGGAACATCTCCAGGTCGTTATAAAAGTCACCGATCACCATGACTTCTTCTTTCCGAATCCCCAGGTATTCCCTCAGCACCCGGACCCCCAGGGCCTTATTCGCCTGGGCCGGTCGTACATCCAGGTAATAATACCCGTACACCTCGGACGGGTAAACCCAGGCCACGACGTCTTGGGTCTGGGCCAGGATCCGCTCCCGAATCCCTTCCAGGATTGCCCGATCTGCGACGACGAAACATCGCAACGGTTTCCCTTGGAAGAGTTCTGGCCATGTGGCGGGTTCGGGGCGTGCACCCCATCGCGCGAGATTGATGTCATCGCGGGTGGAGAGGGGGACCAGGGCTTCGTCGGCCGTGTAGAACACCACAAACATTGGGGCCTGGACCGTCGTGACGACGTTCTGGATGGCCCGGATCGCGGTGGACGAGAGCGGCATCTCAAAGACGATCCGGTCTTCCCCTCGCACGAGGGTGCCATCCAAGGCAATCAGCGGGATTTGGACGCCCAGAGCCCGGGCATACTCTGCGGCCGACGCATACCCGCGCCCCGTGGCAATCGTGTGGGCGATCCCCAGTTGTCTGAGTCGCGAGACGGTGGTCAGGACGGTCGGGTGGATGCGTTTCTCATGGTCCAGGATGGTGCCGTCCAGGTCCATGACGATGAGCCGGATGTCTTTGAGCAGGTCAGGTCTGTTCATGGCGTTGTCTCCAATCGGTTTGGGCCTTAAAAAGGGCAATGGCTGCAGCTGACGCGACATTGAGGGAGTTCACCTGCCCCTGGATCGGGATGGTGACGATGAGGTCTGCGTGTTTCAAGATCGAGCGGCGGACCCCCAGGTCTTCGGACCCGAGAACGAGGAACACCGGGAACGGCAATGTGATCCGATCGATCGCCTGCCCCCCGATTTCTACGGCGACCACGTATCCCCCTGCCTTTTGGAAGCGGGTCAGAAAGGCGATGGGGCTGGAAACCCGTGCAATCGGCAAGTAGAAGGCCGCCCCGACCGATGCGCGGACCATGGCATCGGAAAGTGGGGCGGTTTTGTGTTCACTCAGGACCACTCCGATCGCCCCGAGGAGGTAGGCGCTTCGGACGATATTGCCGACGTTCTGGGGGTCCTGGACCCGATCCAAGAACACGGCAAATCCTGATGTTGCCAGGGTGTGTTCTGCGATCTTCCAGGCGTCCGCGAGCCGGACGGCGGCAAGACGAAAGGCGATACCGCCGTGCCGGGCGTGCCCGGCCAGCCGATCGATCCGGCTCCGGGGGACCCGTTGGAGTGGGATACCCCGGCTCTGGATCTCCTGAAGCCAATCCAGGGGGAGCCGTGCGCCTTCGGCAACCCAGACCGTCTCAATTGCCCGCCCGGCCTTGAGCGCTTCTTCCAGGGGCCGTCGCCCGAAGATCCACATCACCCGAGGGGGAGGATGTAAAAGCGGGGGAGGATCCATGGCCTCCCCCGCTCTGGGTTCGCGTGCCCTGCAAATTTAGCCGAGCAGGGCATCCACCTGTTCCTGGAGTTTCTTGACGTGATCGGCCGAGGTCCGGAGTTTCGCCAGTTCGTCATCCTTCAACGGCAGTTCAAGGATCCGCTTGACCCCGCCATGTCCGAGGACCACCGGGACACCGACAAAGACATCCTGGATCCCGTACTCCCCTTCCAGGTGCACGCTTGCGGGCACCACGCGGTTCAAATCGCGTACGATGGACTCCACCATCGTAGCGGTCGCCAGGCCCGGAGCATAATAGGCGCTCCCTGTCTTCAGAAGTTTCACGATCTCTGTGCCCGCGGTTCGGGTGCGATCCACAATCGCCTGGATCTTTTCTTCTGGAAGGAGTTCAGTGATGGGGATGCCTGCGACCGAGGCGTATCGGGGCAGGGGGACCATCAGGTCTCCGTGGGTTCCCAGGACCATGGCGGTGACATCCGCGGGGGAGACCCCGAGTTCCATGGCCAGGAACGCCCGGAACCGTGTGGAATCCAGGGCACCTGCCATGCCCATGACGCGGTTCCGCTCGAAGCCCAGGACCTTATAGGCCGTGTACACCATCGCGTCCAGCGGGTTCGTCACGATGATCACCACGGCATTCGGGGCCCGCTTCTTGACTTCTTCACAGACCCCTTTGACGATCTCAAAGTTCGTTTTGAGCAGGTCCTCGCGGGTCATCCCGGGCTTTCGGGGGAGCCCAGCGGTAATCACCACGACATCCGAGCCTTCAATCTCGTCATAGGTGTTCGTACCCTGCACGGAGACAGAGGAACCCAGGAGGGGCATGGCCTCGTACATATCCAGGGCTTTGCCCTGGGGCATGCCCTCCTTGATATCCACCAGCACGACATCACCGACGTCTTTGGTGACCAGACCCAGGGCGGCCTCCGCCCCCACATGTCCGGCACCGATGATGCTAATCTTTGGACGCATAAAGCCCTCCTTTCTTTAAGGGATGTTCACACCACAATAGGTTCGTGGTATACCCCATACACGACCTTCAGCGTTTCCACGATCTCGCCTTCGGTGGCGTATCGCCGGACCGCCTCCAGGATATGGGGGATCAGGTTTTCGTTGCGTTCTGCGGCCTTACGGAGACGGTCCAGAGCGTTCCGAACCGCAAGGTTATCCCGGGTTTCGCGAATCTTCTGCACAAACTTCTTTTGGTCTT
>CAYQZW010000023.1:0-19403 GCA_964422065.1 uncultured bacterium
AAATAATGGAGTTAATGGGGCAAATAGACTTGGAGGAAATTCACTTAGTGAAGGTGCAGTACATTCTTTCCGGGTCAGGCCTAAAATCGGGATGACATGCGGATGGGCTTTGTCATTGACCAGGCGATTGATGTCCGGCCGGACGCCGTGCAAGGGGTGCCGTTCTGGGTGATTCCCGGGACCATTCGGCTGGGCGACGAGGACTGGAGCGGTCGGCCGTATGAGGAGATTCTGGCTGCGCTGGAGGCGGGCCACGGCCCGGCGACGGTCGGGATCGCCCCGCCGGCCCGGTTCCTCCGGGTCTATGAGGAGGCCCTCCAGCAGGTGGAGACGGTCTTCTCGGTCCACACGGCTTCTGTCTTGACGACCATGATCAATTCGGCCCGGATGGCGGCCCGACTGCTCGGGGCCGGCGCCCGGATCCGGGTGCTGGACACCGGAACCGCGACCGTGGCTGCCGGGCTGGCCCTGGAAGAGGGGCTCGCCCTTGCGCGGCAGGGTGCCTCGCCGGATGAAGTGGAACGCGCGATCACCGATGCGTCCCGGCGCTGTGGCCTGATCTTTTACGTGGCGTCCCTTGCGAACCTTGTGCGTGTCCGCCCGATTGAGGGTCTGAAGCGCCTGCTCAAAGGCCAGGTTTCCTGGACCTCGGTTCTCCAGGCTCTCAGCAATCAGCATCCCAGTGGCGTCTTAACCCTCAAAGAAGGCCGGATTGTCCTGCTGCGACGTGTCCCTGGACCGGAAGAGGGCCTGAAAGAACTCACCCGCACCCTGTGGGAGGAGACCCGAGGCCGATTCCAGGCCGTGATCGGCTACACCGGGCCAAGGGATTGGGCTGTGCGTCTCCAAGATCAGCTCCACGACCTGACTGGCAACACCTTTGACATTGTCCAAATGTCTCCCCTGATCCTGGCTGCGGTCGGGCCAGGTCTGTTCGGTGTCGGATATCGAAGGGAGAACACTGGATGACGCTGGACGGTGCTCTCTTCTGCAGGATTCTCTGCACCGGCTACGAGGCCCTGGTCCGGGCCGAGTCCGAGGTCAATGCGATCAACGTCTTCCCTGTAGCGGACCGGGACACCGGGAGCAACCTGGTGCAGACACTGGGCCCGGCCATCGAAGCACTGCCGAAGACAAGGCATCTTGGGCGTGTGTTGACCGCATTGCGAGTGCCCCTCCTGGAGTCGGCCCAGGGCAACGCGGGCCTCATCTTCTCCGCGTATCTCCTGGCTGCGAGCCAGGATCTTCAGGATCAAGCCGAGGTCACCGCTGCCCGGTTTGCCGGGACCCTACGTCGTGCGGCGGAATATGCCCGGACTGCGGTTGCGGAGCCGAAGGAAGGGACGATCCTCACGACCATGACGACGTTTGCGGAGGGGTTCGCCCAGGAGGTGCGGGAGGGCGGGGATTTCCCGGACGCTTGGGCCCGGGGCCTGGAGGAGGCCCAACGGGCACTTGCGGAGACCCGGGACGTATTGCCCGTCCTCAAGGAGGCCGGGGTCGTGGACGCCGGGGCCTTAGGGTTCGTCACCTGGCTCAAAGGCGGATTCCAGGCCCTCCGACAAGCCGGCCAGAACGTGGAAGTCCAGGCGCTCCTCCAGCACATCGGGGACCTCGAGTCTCTCCGTCAAGTTCTCCAGAAGCTCGGGACTTCGGTCGGTGTGATCTCGGTGGACACCCGTGCCCGCATCCATATCCACACTCCCCTCCCCCGGACGGTACTCCGACACTTATCTCGTTTTGGGGTCCTGGAGCACTTCGAGGTCACCCCGCTCCCCAGCCAAGACGTTTCTTCCTGACCCCGATTCAGTTTATCGGATAACCGAAAGGGTCAAGCGGTGAACCCCACCCAGGATCCCCATGTCTTGATACGCATAGTCCAGACCAATCCGGTATCGCGGTTTCTGACTCTGGAACCCGAAGCCGAAGGTCAACCCTCCCACATCTGATCGAAACTGGTATCCCCAGCGCAACGCGAGGGGGCCCAGGGGGTATTCCATGCCCACGTGAATGCGCTCTTCGTGGTCGGAGGGGTGTACGCCGTCGATCGCGACGAGCCAGGGGACACCCTCTAACGGATACCAGGCCAGCCCCACGCGAAATTGTGTAGGCAGTGCCCAGTCGCTGGTTACCAGCCGAGCATTCGCTTCAGGGTTCCCCCCAAACTCCGGGTTCGGGTCCACTTGGATCTTGAGGTTCTCACCGTTCATCCGGAGTCGTTCACCGAAGTTTGAGAAGCCCATCGCGAGGACCAGGCCATGCCAACCGGCATCGAATCGGAGGCCGAAGTCCATGGCAAATCCGGCCGCTGTTGAATGGTCGATCCCTTCTTCAATCCACTTCACTGCGCCACCGACAGAAAGCCGGCTATAGACCCGTTGGGAGGCGTACAACGCTACGGCGGTGCCGGTATAAGAGAACATCCGGCCTGTCCCGTCCGGATGCTCCAGCGTGGTGACCTCCATCAAACCAGAGTTCACACTCATGATCCCGATCCCTACAACGGCATACCGATTTACGGGAGTCATCGCGCTGACATCCAGCAACCGGATCCCGGCGAACCACTGGGTATACCCCATCTTGGCAGCGGTTATAGGGGACCAGGCCGATCCGGCAGGATTCCAATAGAAGGATTCTGGGCCGGTGCTTACCGCGACGTAAGCGTTCCCCATGGCCATCGCGCGGGCATCGGTGCCCAACTTCAAGAAGGTGGCCACCGTAGTCCCAACTTTGGTGAATGCCCAGGAGGATGGGGTCCACATCAAGAGCCCGACGATCCATCCGTATATTCCAATCCGTTTCATGGCTTTATCGGATAATGGCGAATTTGCCGGTATGGGTTGAGCCATCCGGGGCCTCTACGACATAAACGTAGAGCCCGTACGCTACTTGAAGACCATGTTTGTTGCGGAGATCCCAGTATTCGTAACTCAATCCGTTGGTGTGGTGAAGCGTAACAATGTGCTCGCCCGCCATATTGTAGATCTGGATCGTGCACCGGGTCGGTAGATTGGTAAACATCAAAACCGCTTCGCCTTCACGTTTTTCCATGCCGGAGACGACGACGAGCGGGTTTGGCACCACCCGGACCTTGCTGAGATCCCAGCCCTGAGTTTCCACAGGGGGCTGTGTAGCAAACTGATACACCACATCCGGGGAAAGAGGGCGATTCAGAACCACTGCAATTACATCTCCTTCAGCTGGAGGAATGGCGTTTTCCGGACCATTCTCTGTCCGAATGAAGACCAAGGTGGAATCCAAGGTATCCCCGCCGGCGATGGTGTATTTGACGAGCCCGATCTGGTCAGACATGGTGAACCGATAGTTGTCGCTGGGGGTCCAGGCCGCGCCGCCCGGGACCCAGTCCCAGCCCGGAGGCGAGAGCCCTGCTGGGGGCGAGCCCGGGAACAGGAATCGGAACTCCATCAAGTATACCCGGTCCACCGGGGTTGTGTCTCCGGTCACAAGATCCACATAGTAGGCCTGGAAGGGCAACTTGAAGGTAGTATCCACCGGCTCAAAGGGGTAATCTTCCGAGAAACTGTGGGGCTTGACGCCCTGAGCAATCACGGAGTCCTGATAATTGACCTTGATCAGGAAAGTGCCGGTCCCCCGATAGAGTGTCGGCCCTCGTCCAGAATCCGCAGTAAACCAAATGAATGTGGAAGGGAGTTCGTGGACCGTAACCCATTGCGGTTCTGATGGGCCTTCCGCAACGTTTTGAATGAAAAGCCGAAGTCCGTCAAACATGGGGAGACCATGCAGAGGCAACGTATCTGGAATGGGCCAGGGGCCAAGTCGCAACGAATCTTCCCGGTGGAGCGCGAGGACTGAAAAGCGGAGGGTGTCCCGGAGGGTATCGAAGACCACGCGGTAGGTATCCCCGGTGACGGCTAAGGGGTCCACGACGGAGATCTTCACTTTAGCCGTCGAAATACCCTGGATCGGCGTGAGGACGGAGTCTCCGACGATCTGGCCGGGATTCCAATTTCTGGGGGGTGGGCCAGGGATGACGGAGTCTACGTGGGGATCAGAGGGCACTCCGAACGGGGATTCCATCGCAGGCAACAGGTTCTCAGGATCGCCCTTGTCATAGGCCGTGACCATGTACCAATAGGTCAGGCCATTCAAGACCGTCGAGTCAATGAACGAATACTTGAGTCCGGAATCGGTCCCACGGTCAAAATACGGGTTGACCGGATCGGGGCCATAGATGTCGTCCTTGAGATCAAAAACAGCCAACGGTTTGTAGCCAACCACCGCACCGGTGGCATCGGTGATGGGGTCCCCCCACGTTTGTCCGAAGTCGGAGGATCGGTAGATCCGGTAGCCTTCGAAGTCCAGTTCGCCCGTGAAGGGGTCGGGCGTGGTCTCAGAAGGGCTCCGGCTCCACACAATCCTGACATAGCCATCGCCAGGAAGGGTGACGATATGAGGGGGTGGCGGGGCCTTCGGGCCCTGGAACGCAAATTGTTCCATCTTGAAAACCGTGGCAGCATTCTCAAAGAGGTCCAGGGTATCTGTTCCCGCCAAGTAGGCGATCGCGAGTTCAACAGAATCGCCGGGAGGGAGGTCGAACGGCCCCGTTGCGACCAGCGCGATGTATCGATCTGGCGTGTCTGGAGGGGTGGGATCGATCCGGGGGTCGACTCCACCGTGGAAGTAGTAGCCGGGGTTGATCGCCGTGCTCGTCGTATCGGTAATGATCACCGGCCAGAGGGTGGAATCGCTCATCGGATCCAGGGTTCGTTTGTACCAGTGGAAGGTCGTGATGCCCATGTTGTATGGGGTTCGGAGGATTGCCAGGCCCAAAGGGCCGTTGGAGACCCAAGGATCTTGCGGAGTGCCATCGGCATCGACCCAGTACACGAAATTCCTGCTTGTATCCGAATCCCAAGGATTGGCGTCCCTGAAGAGCACCAGGTCCTCGAAATCAAAGTCAACCAGGATATAACTTTTGACGCCAAAATAAAGGTCTCGCAGGGTATCGGCGGTCGTGTTCAAGAGGAGGAGGCGGTAAATGAGGATGTCTTCCGCATAGGTTCGGCCATAGGAGTAAGCGATCTGATGGATTTCGACCCCGATGGGGCCCAGGGGATTGTTCCGGTCGTTGTACACTGCATAGATGTCGCGGTCAGAGGTGAACTCACCGGGGACTTCCTGGCCGGTTTGGGGATCAATCCGATACGGGCCGGGCCACTGGCCGTTGGGCCAGGTTCGGGGATCGTCACTGGCAGCCAGGAAAGGCCAGCCGTCGGGGTTCGACACGTTGCCGGAGTGGACCCGGACAGGGCTCCAATCGGAGGTAAACTCGGCAAGCCAGTTGTGGACTGTAGCGACATTCCCGTTCTGGGCAACGAAGACAAAGTTCCCAAAAGAGTATTGGTGTTGGTCTGGTGCATTTCGGGGCCAGTGGAGGGCAGGCATGAAGTCCATGGGGGTGGGGACTAAGACCCCCCAGTTGGTGGTCACTGCAGCGAGTTGTCCCACGTCCAAAATGCCAATGGCGCCATCCTCGAGTTGCGAGGGTGAGGCAGGACGGGGAAGGGTCCCCTGCATGAGGCCTTCCCGGATTTGCTCTTCAGGGGAGGGCGACAGAACCAGACTCAAGATCAGCAAGCCTTGGATCATGGCAACCACCTCACGCGGAGGCCCACTCGGAGGGTACGGGGAGGCCCCAAATGGCTCGGATTTCGCGCATAGTCCTCCGTCGACATATACGCAGTTGTCCGACCGGGATTGAAGGGATCTCCCGTGGCGGGATAGACCGCAAAGACGTTCTTGGCGTCAAAAAGGTTCCGAATCTCGATCATGAGGGTTGCCGCAGCCTTGCCAAGTCGCCACGATTTGTTCAACGTCACGTCAAAGGTCTGGGTCCAGGGCATCCGTGCTGAATTCTCTTCGGCAACGACTCCAGGAGCAATGAAGGGGGTATAGGGGAGACCCGAAGCGATGCGGAATGCAATACCCAGCTGGAATCCCAGATTTGGCCACTCCCGCATGAGGGTTCCCTGGATGAGATGCCGCCGATCGAAATCGAGGTAAAATTCTTTCATGACCTCCACCAAGCCCGTGTACGCGTTGTAAAACCCTTGGATCGGCGAGGAGCGGTTCCCTCGAGCGACCTGATACGTGTAGGAAAACGTGTAGCGAAGATACCGTGTGGAGCGGAATTTCAATCCAAAGCTCATGCCCAAGACGGAGGCAAAGTCCTGATTGTCATACACGTAATAGGTGTAGGGATAAGCCCGGACCTCACGGGTCGTCAACAGGCCACGGATGTCTCGCCCATAAAGGCTCACATTCACCCGAAGGCCCGGTGCCGGAGCAAAAGAGATGCCCGCCTCGTAGCCGACGGTCTGCTTGGGGTTCAAGTTGGGGTTGCCCACGATGCCAAGTTGGGTCGGAAGACTGTCTGGGTTCAAATACGAAGGGTGCCGGTATAAGGCCTCAAAGGAAGGAACCTGGAAGAAATGACCATAGGAGAAGAAAAAGACCAGGCGCTCAGAGACGGGCAACGCCACCCCCAACCGGGGAGAGAGTTGGCTTTTGGGCTTGACAGGGATCCGGGGAGAATACGGATCCCGGATGTCCTTCCACATCTTGGCTTTGGCATCGAAGTAATCGTATCTCAAACCCAGATTTAAGATGAGGTTGTCCAGTTCCAGCTTGTCCTGAAGGTAAATGGCAAACTGGACCGGTGATCGATGGAATGACTCTATCTGGGGGTCTCCAATGAAACCGTAAACATAGAGACGCTCTCGCTCGTATTTATTGAGATCATGCAGGGTAGCAATGCCGCCGAGTTTGATCTCCTGTCGGCCTAACTGATACACGATGTCGGATCGGAGGGTGTAACTCTGCCACAACGAACGTCGGTACAGCGGGTAGTCTCCAGCAAGGTAAAACTCATTGTGGTCATCCCTTACAGGGTCCTCATATTCCTCTGGTGCCTTGTGATCGACCTGTGTGGTTTCGGCCTGAACCTGCCGGCCGAGAATGATTCGGTAGTAGAGCCTGGACGTGAGCATGTGCCGAAAAGAGATTTGCGCACGGAGGAACTGGGAATGTGTGACCGGATAGCCCTCAGGGTGGTATTTCCAGGCATGATTGTAAGACTGAGAGGCCTCTCGGCCAGATTCCAGCACCACATTCAGGATATATGCAGAGCGGGTATAGGTCAGCTTGGCCAGAAGCCCTTGTTCCCGTTGATAGCCGAAGGGCAAATAAGATGGGGTGTTTTTGGCAGTTCCCGAAAGGAAAATGCGGAGCCGTTTCCCCAAAAGGGATCCACCGAGCCAGAGCCGGGCCTGTCCTGCGGTACCCATGTCCGGAACACGGTAAAGGGATGTACTGGACACACTGTCTCGATGGACATCCGTCCCTGGTCCGTACCAGTCTGGAGCCTGATAGAGTGAGGTATGCCGGAACATCCAGGTCCCGGTGGGAGACCGGAACAAGTAAGTCTTAGGGCCCCAGAGTTCCAGTTCGCCCTGCCATCGATCCGACCCCTCCCGAGTGACGACGTTCACTACACCGGCCAAGGCGTTTCCATACTCCGCAGCGAAGGTACCAGCCAGCAAAGTGAGTTCCTGGATGTAAGAGCGATCTAAGAGGGAGAGGGTCTTTCCGGTTAAGGGGTTGGTCACGGGGAGGCCATCCACGTAGTATGTGATTTCGTCGGATCGACCGCCCCGGATGTGGAGTTCGCCGCCCGGACCTTCAGTGACGCCGGCCTGGAGTCGAACCGCTTCTTCGCCGGACTCTACCGGAAGATCCGACATTTCCCGCCCCTTCACAATCTCTGCACGCCAGGTCACGTCTTTCCGAACGGCCTGTTGAGGGGGCCGGACCACAATGGGTTTGACTTCAATGGGGGCCTGTTTCAAAGTGACGTTCAAGAAAGTCGTTCGATCCGCCTCAATCTCGATTCCGGGGTATCGTTGGTCCTGGTACCCCAAAAAACTCACGTGGACGGTATAGACGCCGGGCGGGATGTTAAGGATCACATAGTCGCCGTCTGCATCGGTCGCTGCACCCAGACGGGTCCCTTCGAGGTAGACATTTGCACCGGGTAAGGGGGTACCGGCTTCATCGCGGACGGTGCCTACGAGTTTTCCGTAGACATCCGCCCATGCGGATCTACTTAAGCCAGCGAGCCCAAGGAGCACCCATGCCCAAAAAATCCGTTTCATGATTCCAAGATGCGGGTCTTATGCCGTCTTATCCTCGCCGGCTTCCTGGTTAGACTCTTCCTCGTCCTCTTCCTCGTCCTCCAGGGCCTCGCCCAGGCCCTCCTCGTCCTCAAAATCTTCCTCCTCTTCCTCACCCCGCTGGCGTTGCTGGAGCCAAATTGCAACAAGGATCGCTAAGACCACAACCCCACCGATGATGACCCATTGTCTGACCGTATTGGCCAGCCGGCTGGGCAGGCCGATCACCATGGAAAATTCCATGAGGTTGCCGCCGTGATAGTGCTGAAACGGCCGGCCTCCAAGGTTCCGCTGGCCGATCGAGGTCAGGGTTGTGTTTTTGATCGAAAGGAGCGGCGAAACGAAGACGTCGACCACCGGCATGGTACTCGGGAACTGGCGTTGAAGAGTGACACTGCCCCCACGCAACGGGAGCCGATAGCCATAAGCCAGGACCTGAGGGCCAGGATAGAGCGGCCCCATGTAAAACACGGTATCCCGGAGGATGGTCCACTGGCCTGGATCCTGTGGCATCAACGGCTGGAACGACGGGGCTGCACCTTGAGGCAACGGGAAGAAGAAGGCCGAACCTCCAGTGTAGACGAGGTTGGTGTCCAGGGAGAACGAGGTGATCTCGGTGACCGTAACGGAGTCCCCTTTTTCGTTCGTCAGGATCATATGAAACCGTTCCACCGTGAGTTTGCTGAGGTCATCGGTCGGTTCGTAGACCGTAATCGTCAGGGTCGTGACGTTCGGCACGGTATCCATCGCACTGGTGAACGGCACGTCCTTATACCGGTAGAGCGCGGTGAACATCAGAGTGGTATCCGGAACCTGGAAGACCACTTTGCCTTTGCGAAGACGCAGGCTATCCTGGAAGCCCAGGGCCCCGTTCGGCGAGAACCCGAAGAGGTGGACATATCCACCCTTTACAACTTTCTGAGGATCGGTCCCGTTGACCACATTCACCTGGAGGGTGGCGGCCATCAGGACCCCGGTCAGGAAAAGTGACATCAAAACTCGACCTCCTTTTTCTGGGGGTTAGGTTTCTATTTTAAGGCCGTATGGGTAGAGTCCGGCATCAAAAAAGGGCCTCCCTCCTCTCCATCTCCTGGAGAGAGGCCCCACAGGGTCCCGTGTTCCTTCCCCCTCCCGACCTAACCCGAAAGGGTTACTTCTGGAAATACGCGGCGTTTTTCTCGATATAGGACTTCCACTCCTCGGGGACTGCGTCCTCTGGGAAGATCGCCTGCACAGGACAAACACTCTCGCAGGCCCCGCAATCAATGCATTCGTCCGGATTGATATAAAGTTGGGGCTCGTTTTCAAAATCCGGTTCGCCTTGATGCGGGTGGATGCAGTCCACCGGACAGACTTCCACGCACGCCTGGTCCTTCACATTCACACACGGTTCTGCGATCACATAGGCCATGATTTCTCCTCCTTTTGTTGCAACGCTGAGTGTGTAGGAAAATCTTACGGTTCGTAGAATTCCATTGCAACTGCAGGGTTCCCGCCCCGCCACCCCCTCCTGACCGGATTCCGGAAGCGATTACGGATAGATGCCACGGATTTCCGTGGCCTTGGCTACCCGATCAATCGCCAGAATGTATGCCGCAATCCGCGGGTTCACGTTCATGTGATCCACCTTCTCAAAGACCGCATGGAACGCGCGGGTCATGATCCGTTCCAGTTCCTGATTGACCCGGGCCTCGTCCCAGAAGAAGGAATAGATGTCCTGCACCCACTCGAAGTAGGAAACCGTCACACCACCTGCGTTGGCCAGGATATCCGGCAGGATCAGGACGCCCTTGTCCCAGAGGATCTTATCCGCCTCGGGTGTGGTCGGACCGTTAGCAAGTTCCAGGATGATCTTCGTCTTGATGCGGTCTGCGTTCTCCTGGGTGATCTGGTTCTCCAGAGCGGCAGGTACCAGGATGTCGCACTCGAGTTCCAGGAGTTCCTCGTTCGTGATCTGGTCCGCATCTTTGTAGTTGATCACCGAGCCGGTCTCCTGCTTGACCTTGATGACTTCCTCAATGTTGAGACCGTTGGGGTTATAGATGCCGCCTTTGGAGTCCGAGACCGCGATCACGGTCGCCCCATCCTCCACCATGAACTTGGCGGAGAACATCCCGGCGTTGCCAAAGCCCTGGATCACGACCTTGGCGTCTGACAGGTTAAGGCCAATCCGCTGGGCGGCTTCCCGGACCACGTACTGTCCACCGAGCGAGGTCGCAACATTCCGGCCCTTGGACCCGCCGATCTCCAGGGGTTTCCCGGTGACCACACCCGGCACCGAATAGCCCTTATGCATGGAGATGGTGTCCATAATCCAGGCCATGACCTGCGGATTGGTATTGACGTCCGGCGCCGGGATATCGCGTTCGGGCCCGATCATGATGGAAATCTCGGTAGCGAACCGGCGGGTCAGGTTCTCCAGTTCGTTCTGGGACATCTCTTTGGGGTTGCAGCGGACGCCGCCTTTCGCTCCGCCGTAAGGAATGCCGACGACCGCAGTCTTCCAAGTCATCCACATGGCTAAGGCCTTCACCTCATCCAGGGTCACATCCGGCGCATATCGGATGCCCCCTTTCGCGGGCCCTCGGGCCAGGTTGTGCTGGACCCGGTGGCCGGTGAAGACCTTGATTGTGCCATCGTCCATTTTTACGGGGAAATGGACGGTTAACTCCCGCTTGGGTTCCCGCAAGACTTCACGGAGATTGGGATCTAAGCCCATCACTTCGGCGGCCTCATCAAACTGCTTTTGAGCCACCGCCCAAGGATTGATTTTGGACGTCATGTTTTGACCTCCTTCTTTTTGAGATGAAGCCGACCTATGGATCGTTGTTTAAAGAGAAGTGCCCCTTGAAATGGTACCCCCAGGGACCAATTCCCGTCCCCCCGAAGGTCAGAGACCGAATCGTTCGTAATCATCGTAGACCAAAATTATACAGGGCTCACAGGCGGCTCAAAACCCATGCGCCGACAAGCATGAGCAGGGCTCCGGCCAACCGTCGGCGGATGGCGCGTTCCCGGAACATCCATGCCCCCAGGAGGACCCCGAACACGCCGGAGGTCCGCTTTAAGGCGATCATATACGCCACAAAGGCTTGAGAGACCGCGATCATGTGGAACAGCGAGGAGAGTGCGGTGCTGACACCGGCCAGGGCCAGGTATCGGCCTGGCCGGCCACGCCGCTGGTCCCGGAGCCCCAGCGGGGTCGTGGCCAACGCCATCACCACCATGTAATGGACCGTGAAGTAGGACGCAGAGGTCTCCCGGATCAACTGCTTGCCAAACACCGAGGTGAAGGCATAGATGAACGCGACCAGGACCATCAAGGGTGGGCCCTTCTCCCGAAAAAAGGCCCGGAGCCAGGCCGAGGGGCGCCGATGATCGCTTTGCAGAATGAACGCCCCGAGCACCACCAGGAGGATCCCCAGGAACCCCGTCTGGCTCACCCGCTCGTGGATCAGGACCCGGCCGGTCAGGGTCAGGAACACCGGGGTCAGGGCCAGGTACGGCAGGGTGAGTGAAAGCGGCGAGATTCGGATGGCCGTGAGATAGAGGATGATCGCCGTGATCTCCAGCGGGATCCAGGCGAGGTGGAGCCGGAGAAAGACCGGGGACCACCGCGGGAGACCGGTCCAGAAGAGGAGCGGGAGGACCACCGGAAGGCCGAACAGGAACCGGAGCCAGAGGACCTGGAGGATGCCGGTGCCCTCTTCCTGCATGCTCTTCTTGGCCAGGGCGTCCGAAAGGGCCCAGAAAAAGGCCGAGAGGAGCGCGGCGACGACCCAGACCTTCATGGGTTTCCATTATAGGGCCGACGACCGCCGGACAGTCCTCCGTGAGGATGCCGTATACTTCGGGGCATGGAGCGGTTTTCAGACTTCCGAAGTGATACGGTGACCCGGCCGACCGAGGCGATGCGGCAGGCGATGGCCGCCGCTGAGGTCGGCGATGACGTCCTGGGGGATGACCCGACCGTCCAGCGCCTGGAGGCCCTTGCCGCCGAGCGGCTCGGCAAGGAGGCGGCCCTCTTCGTGCCCTCCGGCACCATGGGCAACGCCATCGCCGTCAAGGTCTGGACCCGGGAAGGCGACGAGGTGATCGTGGAGGAACGGAGCCACATCTACAACCTGGAGGTGGCCCACTTGAGCATGATCTCCCGGGTGTTGCCCCGACCGTTGCCCTCGGTCCGAGGCGCGATGGACCCGGACCGGGTGGAACAGGCGATCCGGAAACGCGGCCTGCATATCCCCGGCACCGCCCTGATCTGCCTGGAGAATACCCACAATTACTGGGGCGGGGCGGTGGTCCCCTTAGAGAACTTCCGGGCCATCCGGGAGGTTGCAGACCGGCACGGCCTCAAGGTACACCTGGACGGCGCCCGGATCTTCAATGCACAGGTCGCCTCCGGCGTACCGGCCCGGGAATACGCGCAATACGTGGACTCCGTGATGTTTTGCTTTTCCAAAGGGCTGGGAGCCCCGATCGGGTCGATCCTCGTAGGGCCGAAGGAGTTCATTGAGGAGGCCCGGCGGGTCCGGAAACTCCTGGGCGGTGGGATGCGCCAGGTCGGGGTCATCGCTGCTGCGGCTCTGGTCGCGTTAGAAACGATGGTAGATCGGCTCGCCGAAGACCATCGTCGCGCAAAACGCCTGGCCCAGGGACTGGCCGAGATCCCCGGCATCCAACTGGATCCAGACACCGTAGAGACAAACATCGTCTTCTTTGACCTCGTGCGGTCGGGCTGGACTGCCCCTGCCTTCGTTGAGGCTATGAGACAGCACGGCGTGTTGTGCCTCGCGGCCGGGCCCCAAACCATCCGCATGGTCACTCACAAGGATGTGGACGACGAAGACGTGGAACGGGCCATCACGGCGGCGCGGACCGTGCTCCAGGAAGCCCTTGCTTGACCATCGGATGCTGCCCGGCTAAAATTGGGTCATGAAGTACAGGAAGGTGCTTTATCCCCTCATCCTGGGGGTCATCTCACTCCAATACTGTATCTCTGTTCCCGTGCAATCCATCCCCCGATCTGCTCAAAAAGGCATGGGGGTGAACGCCGCGACCTGGACGGGGAAATACCAACTCAAATACTCTACCTGCTATGGGGATGTGACGGAACACCACGTCTATACCGCGCGACAGGTGGATCTCTCTGTTCGTCCCGGAAACCAAACGGATCTTCACCTGATTTACACCCAGGTCCGGGACAGCACGGTTCAAGTGGAGTCCGACAGTATTTGGGCGGGTGATGATGTTTACCAGTATTCCTTCACAGCCCTGGCGGTGAGTCCATATTTTGAGAAGGCCCTTTCAGATCGGCTCCGACTGTATCTGCAACTTCACTGGATGTTCATTTATTCTACCTATCGGTGGCGGAATCAGGTTTACAGTTCTGATGAAGAAGGAAATTTCGGCTTTGGCATGGACTGGGAGACCGGAATGGCTTTCGGAGAGAATCCAGAGTTTTCTTTTGGGATCGGGGCTTTGCGTCCCCTCATCTTCTCGCTCGTCTACCGGTTCCCCCCCTCCAGAATGTGGGCATTGAGCGCGCATCTCGGATACTGGAATGGGGGCGGACCTTTTGTTGCGGCCGGTGTGGCGCTGACCCCACCGAAAAGTTCTCATCCCTCAAAGTAACCGGCGATTTCTGAGGCACGAGGGGAGGCGGGAAAACAGACCAGTATGGGAGGAGAAAGGAAGGGTACCCCATAATGATCTTTACAAAACCGGAAGATAGCCTTAGAATAACATTCCAAGAAAGCCAAACCGGTTAGCGAATCTATCCAAGGTCTTTCTTCTTTGCTGCCCGAGAGGGGTTGAACATCGTAAGAAGCGTCTATTGGGCTCCACGTGGGGTTGGGGAGTCCTCGGAGATCTAAAGGTGAGTTATCGCTTCTATATGGGCTAGACTACCATAGAGACGGCCTTTACATTGGAAAACTTCTCATGTAAAATTGAGATGATTGTGTGGCTGAGCCCTCGGAATTGGCAAAGAAATGAATTAAAAAGGAGGTTGAATGATGGACATTACAAGAACCACACACTACACCCTGCGGACGCTGGTCGAACTGGCCCTCCACAAAGAGGGTGAGGTTGTCTCCAGCAAGGAGATCTCCGAGAAGCAGTTGGTTCCCCGGAACTACCTGCCCAAGATCGTCTTGATTCTGGCGACGAAAGGGCTCGTTCGGACAGAGCGCGGGAAGATGGGTGGGCTGCGTCTCGCCGTCGATCCCGCAAAGATTACACTCCTCGACGTCTTGGAGGCCGTGGAAGGGCCCCTCACCTTCAACCGTTGCGGGCTTTATCCTGAGGAGTGCCCTCATGGCCCGGAATGCCCTCTGGGCGCAGCCTGGGACGAGATTCAGGAGAAATTCGCAGAGTCGCTCCGGTCGGTGACCATCAAGGACTTGGCCGAGCGGCTCAAAAAGTTCCGAAAGGCATCCAAGAAGCGTTAAACCGAGACCCTCTCTCGGTTTAACACCTCCCGCAGGTAACGGCCCGTGATGGAGGCCGGGCTCTCTGCTACGGCCTCCGGCGGGCCTTCTGCTACAATCTGCCCCCCAGCATCACCCCCCTCCGGCCCTAAGTCAATCACCCAATCCGCAGACTTGATGACGTCCAGATGATGTTCGATCACGACCACCGTATTGCCCATGTCGACCAAGCGTTGGAGGACGTCGATCAATTTCTGGACGTCTGCAAAATGAAGACCTACGGTAGGTTCGTCTAAGATATAAAGGGTCCGGCCAGTGGCCTTCTTGGAAAGTTCTTTCGCCAACTTGATGCGCTGGGCTTCACCGCCGGAAAGGGTAGTCGCAGGTTGCCCGAGCTTGATATAGCCCAACCCCACATCCTGAAGGAGTCGCAGATACTTCATAATCGACGGGATGTCCGCAAAGAGTTCTGCCGCACGGTCTACCGACATCTCTAAAATCTGGGCGATATCATAGCCTTTAAATTTCACCTCCAGGGTCTCGCGGTTATACCGCTTGCCCTTACACACCTCACAGGGGATGTAGACATCGGGTAAAAACTGCATCTCGATCAAAATATAGCCGCTTCCCTGGCACGCCTCACATCGTCCACCTCTGACATTGAACGAAAATCGACTTTTTGTATATCCCCGCATTTTGGCCTCAGGCAACTGCGCAAAGAGCTCACGGATTGGGGTAAAGACTCCAGTGTAGGTTGCAGGGTTCGACCGAGGGGTTCGCCCAATCGGAGATTGGTCGATATTAATGACCTTATCCAGATATTCGACTCCTTCCAATCCATCGTGCGGTCCCATAGGGTCACGGGATCCATAAAGGGCTCGGCGAAGCGCGGGATAAAGGGTGTCTTCGATCAGAGAAGACTTCCCGGAGCCGGAGACCCCCGTGACGCACACAAACAGCCCGAGAGGAATCCGAACATCAATGTTTTTCAAGTTGTTGGTTCGGGCGCCACGCAGAACCAAAAACTTCTCACCCGGTTCTCGCCGCTTCTTGGGGATCGGGATCTGGAGAACTCCGGAGAGGTACTTGCCGGTCAGAGACTGTGGATGCTGTGCAATGGTCTCAGGTGGTCCCTCAGCCACGACCTCTCCTCCATGGTCTCCTGCGCCTGGCCCCAGGTCTACGATCCAATCCGCGGTTCGGATGGTCTGCTCATCGTGCTCCACCACAATCACGGTATTGCCGATATCCCGGAGTCGCAAAAGAGTCTGGATGAGTCGGCCTGTATCGCGGGGGTGTAAGCCAATGGTCGGTTCGTCCAGGATATACAAAACGCCCGTCAGCCCGGAGCCGATTTGTGTAGCCAGACGGACCCGTTGATCCTCGCCGCCGGAGAGGGTTTCTGACGGACGGTCCAAGGTCAAATAGCCTACCCCCACATCGAGGAGGAATCGGAGTCGAGCCTGAATCTCTCGGAAGATTTGCCGTGCAATCAGGAGTTCTCGCCCAGTCGGCTGCAAGTGTTCGAAAAAGGTATAGGCCTCTTGGATCGACATCTGGACGATGTCCCAGATCGAGTGATCTCGGATCTTGACGGCCAGGGCCTCCCGGCGGAGCCGAGCCCCTTTACAAACGGGACAAGACCGTTTGGACATGAACTGCTCGATCTCCTCGCGGACCCAGTCGGATTCGGTTTCGAGATAGCGTCGCCAGAGATGGGGGATCACGCCTTCATAGCCCCAGATTTCCGAATTGAAATGGTTGGGGTCGAATGTCCCCGTCTCATTGCCATATAACACCACGTTCCTGAAGATCTCGGGTAAATCTTTCCACGGGGTATCCAAGTCTACGCCATACCGTCGGGCCAAGCGATAAAGTTTCCGATAGAGCCACTCATTGGGTTCACCATAGGGTTTCAGGGCACCGTCTTCGATAGAAAGGGTCGGATCGGGCACAATCAGGCTGGGGTCCGGCTCCATCTCGACCCCCAGGCCATTACAGGCCGGACAGGCCCCATACGGCGAATTGAAGGAAAAGAGGCGGGGCTCCAGTTCCGGCATCGAGAAGCCGCATTTGGGGCATGTCAAGAGTTCACTAAAGAGGACTTCCTCTTCTTCGTCTCCAACTAAGACCTTCACGAAGCCTTCGGATTCTTTCAGGGCCTGTTCTACGGAATCGGCAAGTCGGGATCGGATCCCCTTCCGGATCTTCAACCGATCCACGACGATTTCGATGGTGTGGATTTTATATCGGTCGAGGGTGGGCGGTTCTTCCAGGAGATAGAGTTCGCCGTCCACGCGGACCCGGAGAAACCCCTTCTTTCTCAGTTTTTCGAACAGGGCTCGATATTCTCCCTTCCGACCCCGCACCACGGGCGAAAGGATCTGCATCTTGGTGCCTTCGGGATACCGCAAGAGGGCATCGACGATCTCGTCTAACGTGGTCTTCCGCAGGACCACACCGCAATTCGGGCAATGGGGGACACCGATCCGAGCAAACAGGAGTCGGAGGTAGTCATAGATCTCGGTCACGGTCGCAACCGTGGATCGAGGGTTTTTCGAGGCTTTCCGGCGTTCGATGGCAATGGCAGGGGAAAGGCCCTCGATGTACTCGACATCGGGTTTTTCCATAAGCCCCAAAAATTGGCGGGCGTATGCCGACAGGGACTCTACGTACCGCCGTTGGCCTTCGGCATACAGGGTGTCGAAAGCCAGAGAGGACTTCCCGGAGCCCGAGATGCCGGTGATCACCACAAACTTCTCCTTCGGAATCTCGACATGGAGATTCTTGAGGTTGTGCACTCGGGCGCCGTGGACAATGATCTTCTTTGGGGCCATAGGCCTAATAGCATACGCATCCCCGGCCAGGGCTTCAATGGGAGTCAGGGGGCGTCTAAGATCTCAGGACGGTGAATCTTCCTGGGGTTCTTCTTCTACCCACGGTTCGATGTGGGCCGTCACCTTGCCTTTGATGTGCTGGTTGACTTCTTTTTCCAATTGAGTCACGAGGTCATGGGCCTCTTTCAGGGTCATGTCCGGGCTGGCCTCCACATGGAGGATCACCTCGATGTGTTGGCCATAGCGATGGATTTCAATGTCATGGACGTTGTCGAGCCCGGGGATCTTTGCAGCAGCTTTTTGGACAAGGTCCGCCAGTTCTTTCGGAACCGGCTCTCCGAGTAGGGGGGACCCGATCTCCTGGACCAAGCGATAGGCGGTCCAGAGGATATACCCAGCGATGCCGAAGCCTAAAAGACCGTCCATCCAGGGGAAAGCCCCCTGTGCCAACAGACCGATCCCCACTGCATACGAGGTCCAGGCGTCCGACCGGTGGTGAAACGCGTCGCTCTTCAGTCCCGGGGAATTCAGGGCCTCCCCAAATCGAAGCGAAAGAATGGTCATACCCTCCTTGAGCAGGCCGGTGGCCAGGACGATCAGAATCGCCCAGATGGGGATGGCCTGGGCCTGAGGATGGAGGATGCGGGTTGAGGCTTTGACCAGGAACTCCAAGCCGACCAAGGCCAGGATCACTGCAATAGCGAAGCCAGAGAGGAACTCTGCGCGACCGTGGCCAAAGGGATGCTCCGGGTCTGCAGGCTTCATGGCGAGCCGCGCTCCCAGATAGACCAAAAATGTGGTGAGGGCATCGCTCATGCTATGAAACGCGTCTGCCTTCAGAGCCACAGATTGGAGGAGCTCACCGAGGACCCACTTAATCCCCCCGATGACAAGATTGGCAAGGATGACCGCAGTAGCGACCAGTCGGACTTTCCGGAGACGCTCTGCTTCGGTGAGCGAAGGAGTGGCTGGGACCATGGGTCAGACAACCAAATCAAGTTTTCGCTTGACGTCGGTATCAAAGAGAAGGCGGTTCCAGAGGGTCGGCCAGAAGGGACGTCCCGCCTTGAGATCCTGCGGCAAGGGATAAATCCGCTTCAGGAGGACGACAGCCAGGGCCGAAAGGGTCAACCCCTGGGCCCAAGGCGCCCCACCACACACCGGGCAGAAAAATGACAGGAGCACCGCCGTAATCAGGGCCAAAAGGACCCCGAGGGCGTTCTCCTTAAGGAGGGTAAAGATCAGAACCACAATGAGCGAGAGAAGGGTGATCTTGGGGACCATCACCAGGAAGAGCCCCAAGGTCACCGAGATCCCACGTCCTCCTTGGAACTTCAAGTAGATGGACCAGTTGTGCCCCACAATGGCGGCAATGCCACCGACAACCTGGAGCCCCAGGGACAGCCCCCAGGCCCGGAGGAAAAGCACCACGACGATGGCCTTGGAGATATCCAGCAGTCCACTCAAGACACCGTAAGGCACCCCGATACTCCGGGCCACATTCGATCCCCCGACATTCCCGGTACCGACCTTACGGATGTCAATCCCTTTGACCAGACGGGGGATCAGATAGGAAAAGGGGATTGAGCCGACCAGATAGCCAAAAAGGGCTATCCAGAGAGGTTGTGGGTGCATCGCGAGCAGAGGTTTGTCCAGGGCAAAATCTCTAACCGCTCCGGCTCGATTTCCTGGCCGCAGACCTCACAAATCCCGTAGGTCCCGTCGTCGATCCGCTCTAACGCCTTGTCAATGGCGCGGAGCAATTCGATCTCCCGATCGGCCAGTTTCGACATGAGGTCTTCCGTGAGGGTGAAATTTGCCCAGTCCTCCCGATCCATGGGCTCGTGCATGCTCTCTCCTAATCGGTCCTCATCCTCCTTGCTCCGGATGAGATAGGAGAGGATCTCTTGCTTCTTCGTAAT
>CAYQZW010000024.1:0-19020 GCA_964422065.1 uncultured bacterium
TCGTGCGAAATACGGGCGGGGGATCGCACCGGTCGTCGGCGGCATCTGCATGAACTGCTTTATCCAGATGCCGACCGCGGTGGTGGGGATGGGCCAGAAAAATCAACAGTTGGAAACGTGTTCAAACTGCGGCATCTTTATCTACTGGGTCTAAACCCCCAATGGACCTTCAAACCCATCTAAAGACCATCCAGGCCAAGACCGTAGACCTCTTGCCCCTGGAGGAGTTGGAAACGAAACTCCGCCGGGGCCGTCCCCTTCGGATCAAATACGGGGCAGACCCCTCCCGTCCGGACCTCCATCTGGGCCACTACGTATGCCTGAAGAAACTGAAAGACCTCCAGGACCTCGGCCACCAGATCATCTTCATCATCGGCGACTTCACCGCAATGATTGGCGATCCGTCGGGCCGCGACCAGACCCGCCCCCGACTTTCCCGCGAGGAAGTCCGGGAAAACGCCAAGACTTACATGGATCAAGTCTTCAAGATCCTGGATCCGGACAAAACCCAGGTCGTCTATAACTCTGAATGGCTCTCCACGTTGACCCCGTATGACATCATTGACCTCGCGACCTCGTACACCGTGGCCCGGATGCTGGAGCGCGATGATTTCCAGAAACGATACCAGAACAACATTCCCATCTTCATCCACGAATTCCTCTATCCGCTATTCCAGGGCTATGACTCTTATGCCATTCAAGCAGACATAGAGGTGGGCGGCACGGACCAGAAGTTCAACTTCATCGTGGCCCGGGAAGTCCAGAAACACTACGGTCAGGAACCTCAGGTCATCCTCACCATGCCCCTCTTGGTCGGGACCGACGGGGTCCGGAAGATGTCCAAGTCCTATGGCAACTACATCGCCTTTAACGATCCACCGGAGGAGATCTACGGCAAAGTGATGTCTATCCCGGACGATGTGGTCCTGGATTACTATTCGTTGATCCTTTTTTACGAGGATCCGGAGCTGGAAAAGGTCAAACAACGCATGCGCGAAGATCCACGGAATACCAAGGCAGAACTTGCCTATCAGATCGTCCGGATCTTTTACTCGGATGCCGAAGCCAAGCGGGCGGAGGAGCACTTTAACCGGGTCTTCCGAGACAAACAGGCCCCGGAGGAGATGCCAACGTTTTCCATGCCCCCTGGAGGCATGAACATCGTGGAACTGTTGTACCAGGCAGGATTGGTCGCCTCGAAGAGCGAGGCACGGCGTCTGATCCAGCAACGTGCGGTACGGTTGAACCAAGAGGTCATCCCATCGATTGAGGCCGTCATTGCCCCGGAGTCACCCAGTGTGCTCCGGGTTGGCAAACGGCGGTTCCTGAAACTCCTTCCCCCAAATCCTTGAGTTTTCGTCTCCTGGTCATCAACTGGCAAGATCCTGAACACCCCCTGGCCGGGGGCGCGGAGGTCCACTTCCGAGAACTCTTCTCTCGACTGGTCCAGCAATACGGCTATGAGGTGACGCTTTTGGCGTGTTCCTTCCCGGGTGCTGCTCCCGAAACCGAACTGGATGGCATCCGGATCCTCCGCCGGGGGAGTCGGAACACCTTCAACTTCGTGGTTCCATGGGTCTATCGCCGCGAGTTGAGCCACGAGCCGTTTGATCTGGTCATTGAAGACCTCAACAAGATCCCCTTTTACACACGGTTTTACGTCTCCCAGCCCAAACTCGCGCTTCTCCATCACTTCTTCGGGCGAACCATTTACCAGGAAACGAACCCCCTGTTCGCCACCTATGTGTATCTGACGGAACGGAGCGTGCCGAAACTCTACCGCGGGATCCCCTTCGTTTCGGTCTCCCAGAGCACAAAAGAGGATCTGGTCCGCCACGGTATCCCCGAGCGAGATGTGACGGTGATTTACAACGGTGTTTCACCGTTCTATCAGCCATCGGACGAGGAATTTGAACGCCCTACGCTGCTCTACTTAGGGCGGCTGAAGAAATACAAGCGAGTGGACCAGGTCTTCCAAGTCTTTCAACGGGTTCGTGAGGAACTTCCAGACGCGCAGTTGATCGTCGTCGGGGATGGAGATGCACGGCCTGGGCTTATGAGCCTCGCCCAATCCATGGGCCTGGCTCCCGCTGTCCGTTTCACAGGTTTCGTCAGTGAAGAAGAAAAACGGGAGTACCTGCAGAAATCTTGGGTCATCCTGAACACCTCTCCGAAGGAGGGGTTCGGCTTGGTGGTCTTGGAGGCTCAGGCTTGTGGAACCCCTGCGGTGGTCTTAGACTCCCCGGGGCTTCGGGAAACTGTCCGTCCCGGTGAAACTGGCTATATCGTCTCTACACTGGCAGAGATGGCAGAGCGGACCCTCCGGATTCTGAGAGATCCAGCCTTACGTGCACGCCTTCGGCAAGCCGCGGTGGCCTGGGCTCGGACCTTCTCCTGGGATCGATCTGCCCACGAGTTCCACCACCTGATCCAACGGCTTTTGACGGCATCCTGAAGCACGGTCTCGTTGACGACACGCTGGCCTCGGGCATCTCGTAAATCCGTCCAGCCTTCGGTCCTGCTCTCCTGGAGGTCCTTGTCCATCCCAGAAGCCAGGATCTGTCCGTGATTTGACTTGAGAACCGACTCAGGTTAAGATAAGTGGTCCTTTTTCTTCGTAGAGGAGGTATTGAATGGCAGAACTTGTGACCAAAGAATACCGTTCCGTTCGATATATCTCGGGCCCCCTTTTGATTGTCGAGAACGCCCGGGAACTCTCCTACGGGGCAATGGTGGAGATCATCCTGGAAGACGGTACAAAACGCTCGGGCCAAGTCTTAGAGGTCACCACGGATTACGCTGTGATCCAGGTTCTGGAAGGCACGCTGGGGATTGACGTTGCATCCACACGAATCCGTCTGGTAGAGGACGTTGCCCGGTTCGGTGTATCCAAAGACATGATCGGCCGGATCTTCAACGGGCGCGGGGAACCGATCGATGGCCTCCCCCCCATCATCCCGGAGAAACGCATCCCCATCATCGGCGTGCCGATGAACCCAGTGGCTCGGGATAAGCCGTCAGACTTCATCCAGACCGGGATCTCCGCAATTGACGGCTTCAACACCCTGGTCCGCGGCCAGAAGTTGCCGATCTTCTCGGGCGCAGGCCTGCCTGCGAATCAGATCGCCGCAATGATCCTGAAAAACGCCCAGGTCCGCGGGGAAGGCGAGGAATTCCTCGTGGTCTTCGGAGCCATTGGAATCACCCAACGCGAGTACGCGTACTTCCTGAAGGAATTTGAAGAAACTGGCGCGCTTTCTCGACTGATTGCCTTCATTAACCTCGCAGACGACCCGACGATTGAGCGGATCCTGACCCCGCGCTTTGCTCTGACCGTGGCAGAATACTTTGCGTTTGACTTGGGGTATCACGTCTTGGTCATCCTCGGCGACATGACGAACTACTGTGAGGCACTGCGTGAGATTGGCGCCGCGCGGGAAGAGGTGCCGGGGCGCCGGGGATATCCGGGCTACATGTATACCGACCTGGCCACGATTTACGAACGCGCCGGCCGAATCCGGGGCCGCAAAGGCTCGGTAACCCAGATCCCCATCTTGACTATGCCCGATGACGACATGACCCACCCGATCCCCGACCTGACCGGGTATATCACAGAAGGGCAGATCGTGCTCTCCCGGGAACTCCACCGGGTCGGGATCTTTCCACCGATTGATGTCTTGCTCTCCCTTTCCCGGTTGATGAATCTCGGGATCGGCAAAGGCCGGACCCGGGAAGATCACCGGGAATTGGCCAACCAGTTGTACGCCGCGTATGCACGCGGGAAAGACATGCGGCGCCTCGTCGCCATTGTCGGCGAAGACGCCCTGAGCGACATGGACAAAAAGTACCTCAAGTTCGCCGATCTCTTTGAAAAAGAGATGATCGGCCAGGGCGATCGCCCGAGAACGATTGAGGAAACCCTGGACTTGGGGTGGAAACTTTTGACCATGTTCCCCCCATCCGAATTGTCCAGGATCCGAAAGGAATACATCGAAAAGTACCTGCCCAAGGCTCAAGAAGCCGCCAAAGCAAGCGAAGGTTAGTTCGTTGTTGGTTTGTCGTGAGCAGACACGACTTCGGGGGATGCCGCGTAGGAAGGCATCCCCTTCTTTTTTGGAGGTGTAACATGAAACGTGGTATAGTGCTGGTACTGGCCCTGGCCTTTGGCCTGCAGGCCGCCCAACTCGATCCCCGACTCCAGAAGAAGTGGGATCAATATCCCCCTGACCAAATGCTGGGGGTCATCATCCACATGCAGGATAAGGCAGACCTCTCCACCATCCCCAAAAGCGACCGAAAGGCCCGACTCCACTATCTCCAGAACTTCGCGCAGGCCACACAGCGGGATTTGCTGGCATACCTGCACACACGCCAGAGTGAGATTGAAGAACTCCGGAGTTTCTGGATCTTTAATGGCATCTATCTGAAGGCCCAAAAATCTCTTATTCAAGATCTCCTCCAACGGAATGACATTGCCTATATCGAGAAGATGGACACGGTTTGGCTCACCGATGCCCGTCGGCCTGCGAAGTCCATCCAAACCCAAAAAACAAGAAAAGAGGCTGAGCCTCTCTACCGAGCACCTAAGACGAAGGCAACACCCAAAGCCTGGAAGGGGGATGCGTCGGTCCTTCAGCAGAACGGCCACATCCCTGAAGAACTCCAAACCTTCAACTGGAACATCGCTAAGATCAAAGCAGATTCCGTCTGGCTCCAATGGGGACTTTCAGGACAGGGCGTGATCTTGGGGAACCTGGATACCGGTGTAGACGTCACCCACCCGGCCCTGGCGTCAAAGTTCCTTGGCTATTGGTTCGATGGAGTCAATGGTAGCCCCATCCCTTACGATGACCATGGTCACGGAACCCATACCATGGGAACCATGGTCGGGGGGGATGGGCCTGGAACGCAGTTCCCGGATCAGAATGATGTGGGGGTGGCGTACGGCGCCCAGTTTGTAGCAGCCAAGGGATTCTCCTCTGGGGGGTTCGGAGAAGATCCATGGATTCTTGCGTGTTATGAATTCTTTGCCAGTCTCATCGACTCCGGGGTAAACATCCGCATCGTGTCCAACTCCTGGGGTTCCTCGGCGTCCACCGACTTGACATACTGGGATGCCACGATGAACTGGCGGAACTTGGGGATCATCCCGGTGTTTGCCAACGGGAATTCCGGGCCTACGCCGGGCAGTGCCGGCACCCCAGGCAACTTTCCGATCGTCATTGGTGTTGGAGCCACGGACTCCGGTGACAACATTGCCGATTTCTCTAGCCGTGGGCCGGCGCCCAACCAAAGTCCTTGGAACAACCCCCAATATTGGCCCAGACCCGACTGGAACCTGATTAAACCCAACATCGCAGCGCCCGGCGTTGAGGTCCGCAGCACGGTCCCAGGTGGCGGGTATGAGTCCTCCGGCTGGTCCGGGACCTCTATGGCCACCCCTCATGTCTCTGCCACCATCGCCCTAATGCTGGAAAAGAACCCCACCCTGGACTTCGAGATGATTTATGACATCCTCCTGAATTCCGTGGATGAGCCTCCCCAAGGTGGCACCTATCCCAACAACAACTACGGCTGGGGACGTCTCAATGCGTTGCGGGCCATTGAAAACACCCCACCCCTGGGCGAACCCTATGTCAAGATTGTGGCCACCCAATTTGACGATACTGCGGGCAATGGCAACGGCCAGCCAGACCCAGGCGAGACTGTGGATCTCTATCTGACCCTGAAGAACCTTGGCCTCGACGTGACCAATGTCCAAGTGACGCTTGCCACGAGCGACACCACCGTGACCTTGCTGACGGATCAGGCCGTCTTCGGAGATCTTGGGATGGGCGATACCGCAACCGGTGGTCCCTTCACTTTCACTTCCTCTCCTGATCGTCGTCCCGGCATGCCGGTAGGCTTCTCGGTTTTGATCACCGGCGTAGACACCAGCGGAGCCCCATACATCAAAACAGACACCCTCATCTTCCACATCGGCACCCCTCAATATTATGTGTGGAGGATAGAGAACTTCGAGTCCGGATTTGACGCATGGTCCACTGGAGGAACCTCCCTATGGGCACTCACCAGTCAAACCTCGCACTCCCCAGACCACTCGGCCACAGACTCTCCCAATGGGAATTACGGCAATAACGCCAATACCTGGCTGATGTGGAAGTTCCCTATAGATCTCAGCGATGCGTATTTTGCCCGCCTCATTTTCTGGACCAAATACGAAATCGAACAAGGGTATGACAATGGCTATATTGAAATCACCGACGACACCACAGATCCAGGCTCCTGGCAAATGTTGGGATCCTTAACCGGTACCCAGGCGTCCTTCGTTGCCGAAACTCTTTCCCTAAACAGTTTTGCAGGCGGAGGGCCTTACTTCATCCGCTTCCGCTTGGAAACCGACGGGAGCATCACCAAGGATGGGTGGTACATCGATGATGTGACTTTTGAGAAAGACGTCCCCTTGACCGGCGTCCACCTGTATATGGGTGGATATACCTTCTCCGACAGCACCGGTGGGAACGGAAACGGTGTGATTGACCCCGGCGAGACGATCCAGATCATCGCAACACTCCGAAACCAAGGCATGGACCTTGCCCAGAACGTCACCGGCACCCTGTCGGGCGCTCCGGAATACATCACCATCACAGACCCAACAGGAACCTTCGGAGATATCCCCGGGAGCGGCGGCAATGCATCTAACGACGCGGATCCGTTTGAAATTGCTGTGGATCCCCAGGCTCCTCTGGGCTATGAATTCTCCTTAGACCTCATCGTGACCTCCGCGACTACCGAAGATACCTTCCCCATATCCCTCCGACTTGCGCGCGGTGGAGACTACCTAATCTGGGAACCCGACCCGTCCCCCATCTCTGGCACCATCATGCAAAGCATTATGGACAATATCGGGCTCCACGGCGATTACACCACTTCTCTCTCCTCCTACCTGGACGACCTGAACAACTACTCGGCCATCTTCGTGTGCGTGGGCATGTTCCCCAACAACTACAAGATCAGGGAAGGCAGCCCAGAGGCACAGGCCCTGGTGAACTACCTCCAGAACGGCGGCAACCTCTACCTCGAAGGCGGCGATGTGTGGTATTGGGATCCAAGGGGTGACGGTTATGACTTCGGCCCCCTGTTTGGGATCAACGCACTGGATGACGGTACCAGCGATCTCGCCGCCGTCCAGGGCATCCCGGGGACCTTCACAGAAGACATGAACTTCACGTATAGCGGCGAAAATAACTGGGTAGACAATCTGGCTCCTATGGGTAGCGGTGCGTTTACCATCCTTAAGAACCCGTCTGTGGGCTACGATGTCGGTATTGCCAACATCGGGAACTATAACGGCACAGAATATCGCACGGTAGGCACTTCCTTTGAATTCGGAGGCCTCACTGACGGAACCTACACCAAAGCCCAACTCCTCCTGGCAATCCTGGACTTCTTCGGGGTCTACGTAGATGTTGAGGAAGGACAAAGCCCGAATGCACTCACCACGTTTCTTGCGAAGCCAATGCCGAACCCGGTCCGGGGACAGACCACGATCCGCTTCGGCCTGGCAGAAGACGCGCCCGTCACCCTGCAGGTCTTTGACATCACAGGGCGTCGCGTAGAAACCCTCTTGAACCGGACAATGCCCCGTGGGATCCACACCCTTACGTATCAGCCGCAGTTACCCAAAGGCGTCTACTTCCTCCGTATGACCGTGAATCAAACCCCTGTGAAGATTCGCAAACTGTTAGTGCTTGACTGATTTACCCGAAAATATACCCTTGACCTTCGCCAGGGTTTAAAATTGGGGCATGGTGAAGGTCACGAAACCGGTAAAAATTGGAAACATCACGGTGGGGGGTGGCCATCCGGTGGCCGTGCAGAGCATGACCTCCACACGGACCACCGATGTTGAGGCCACCCTCCGCCAAATTCATGCACTTGTGGAGGCGGGCTGCGAGATCGTCCGCCTCTCCATCCCCACCAAAAAGGATCTGGAAGCCTTCAAGGTCATCCGCAGGGAAGTCCCTGATGTCCCTCTGGTTGCAGACATCCATTTCAACTATCGCCTTGCGATCTTGAGCGCGGAGGCTGGGGCCGACAAGATCCGGATCAACCCCGGCAACATTGGCAACAAGGAACGGGTCCGCGAGATCATCCGGGCCTGTCAGGCAAACGGAGTACCCATCCGGCTGGGGGTCAATTCTGGCTCCTTAGAGAAAGACCTGATCGATAAGTATGGCGGGGTGTATCCAGAGGCCCTGGTGGAATCGGCTGTACGATGGGTTCGGTTCTTTGAGGATGAAGGCTTTACAGACCTTGTCATCTCCGTGAAGTCAGCCTCGGTTCCCCAGATGATCCGTGCGTATCGGCTCCTCTCCGAGCAGGTGGACTATCCCCTTCACCTGGGCGTCACTGAGGCCGGGCCTCCGCCAATCGGGGTCATCAAATCGGCCATCGGGATTGGCACCCTGTTGGCCGACGGCATTGGAGATACTCTAAGGGTCTCGCTCACTGCAGATCCGGTCGAAGAGGTCAAAGCCGCCTGGGAAATCCTTCAAGCCCTGGAACTCCGCTCGCGTGGCCCCATGCTGATCTCCTGCCCGACATGCGCACGGGTCCGTGTGGACCTCATCAAAATCGTCCAGGAGGTCCAAAAAGCCCTGGAGCACGAACGATTGCCCATCAAGATTGCGGTGATGGGGTGCGAGGTCAACGGGCCCGGTGAGGCCCGGGAGGCGGATCTCGGCGTGGCCGCAGCGCCCGGGATGGGCTTGATTTTCCGGAAAGGCCGTCCAATCCGTAAGGTCAAAGAAGAGGAAATCGTCACAGTCCTCATTGAAGAGATCCGAAAGATCGAGAAGGAACTCGAAGACACTTGACGGCCAGGACAATCCTCCCTGCCCCTGCTCCTTTTTCGTAGGATCTCCTCGTCAATTCCTTACGCAGATCAACGTCTTGAGGGTTTGAGCCCCTGTGAGCCGGACCTTATGATTATGGGGATGACAGACGTCCAGGTGATTCACTCGGCTTCTGAGATGATCTCGACCTCGCGCAGGCTCCGAAAGGAAGGCAAAACGATTGGCTTTGTTCCGACCATGGGAGCCTTGCACGAGGGACATCTCTCTTTGATCCGCCGCTCGGCACAGGAAAATGACGTGACCGTGGTCTCCATCTTCGTGAACCCCACACAGTTCGGCCCGGGCGAAGACTACGAACGGTATCCCCGAGACCCAGAGGGCGACCTGAGGAAGGCCCACCAGGCCGGCGCAGACATCGTCTTCATGCCTTCCGTTGAGGAGATGTACCCGGATGGCTATGCCACGTATGTGGAAGTGACCGGCCCGCTGACGCAGGGCCTGTGTGCGCCCTTCCGGCCCGGCCATTTTCGTGGGGTCACCACGATCGTCACTAAACTCTTCCATCTCGTTGAGCCCGACCGTGCCTATTTTGGCAAGAAGGATTACCAACAATGGCGGGTGATCCAGCGCATGGTCCGAGATCTGAACATGCCGATCGAGATCATCGGCTGCCCCACGGTCCGGGAGCCAGACGGCCTGGCGATGAGTTCAAGGAACCAATACCTCCGGCCCGAGGAACGAGAGTCCGCGCTCTCTTTGTACCGCAGTCTTTTGATGGCCAAACAACGAATCGAGGCAGGGGAACAGGATGTCCAAAAAATCGTGGAAGAGATGCGGAAATTCATCGAATCCCATCCCTATGTCAAGAAAATCGATTACATCGAGATCGTAGAGGCTGAGAGTCTGAGGCGCGTGGAACGCCTCCAGTCTGGCCAAAAGGTCGTGGTGGCACTCGCGGTCCATGTCGGCAACGCGCGGTTGATTGATAATATGGAGGTGGTGGTGCCATGAAACGTCTGATTTTGAAATCCAAGATCCACCGCGCCCGGGTCACGGCCACACACCTGGATTACGAGGGCAGCCTGTCCCTGGACCGGGAGGTCATGAAAAAGGCCGACCTTGTCCCCTACGAGAAGGTGGATGTCTACAACATTTCCAATGGCGAGCGGTTCTCCACCTATGTGATTCCGGGAGAAAAGGGAGAGGTGGCGTTGAATGGTGCCGCAGCCCGGAAAGGAACCGTGGGCGACCTCTTGATCATCGCCAGTTATACCTGGCTGGACGACGAGGACCTTCAAACCTTCCACCCCAAAATCTTGATTTTGAAGGAGTAGCCTCATCATCCCCAAGGCTTTCGCAGCGATTTCACCGTTTTAATGGAATTTGAGGGATTTTTGCTTTTAAACGGACGTATGCCCTCGAACGGCTCCTAATGCATACTTTGCGGCGCCCAGGGAGGGATCTTCAGGGAGGGGACGGGGGACGAGCGCACGTGCCCTTGCGGCTTCCACAAACCGCGACCGGAACCACGGCTCCCGAAATAAACCTCCATGATACCCAAACTCCCTGACTTCCCATGCCATCTGTCGCCGTACCCCCTCCACCAGATCCAGGAGTCCCTGGACAGCTTCGTCTAAGATCCGACGTGATTCCGCATCCCCAGCCTTTGCAAAAGCAACAACCTTGGGGAAAAAGCGCGCATATGCCTCTGCGTCTCGTTCTTTCCACATTTCCAGGAACGCCCTGGGACTCAATGTCCCCAAGATCTCCTGTTCCAGGAGCGTCTGTGGACCCCGTTTCTCCCGTGAGCGAATCGCCGTTCTCACCGCCTGAAGTCCAATCCAACTTCCGGAGCCTTCGTCATCCAGAAGCAATCCCAATCCTCCGGCACGATACGTGTTGCCCTGCACATCGCGACCCAAGGCAATAGAGCCCGTGCCGGCAATCAACAAGATCCCGGGTCCATCCCCGAACATCGTGTAAAAAGCGACTTCCGCGTCGGAAAGCACAAACACATGGGGAATCTTCTGGAACGCCTCACGAAGGGCATCAGCCAAGCGGGTCTTCTCCTCTTCATGGAACACCCCTGCACACCCCACACACAATGCCTGGATCTCCGTGATCCGGTGTTCCGATTCAAAGGTGGTCAGGGCTTCTCGGAGGGTTTGAATCAAGATTTTGGGTTCATGTCGGGCTGCGTTAAATCCAGGGCCACGGAAGACCGCAAGGGTCAATTGATGGGGAGACAGGAGCCGGATTTCGGTCTTTGTCCCCCCTGCGTCTATGCCTATGACGTAGGGGCCTTTTTCCGGAATGAGCGGAGTCCTCCTTTCAACGAGTAGGCTTCTATCCCGAGGTTCCGAAGATACCATGCGGCTTCCATGCTTTTAAAGCCATGCTCACAAACCAAAACAATGGGACGAGAACGATCCAGGTCCTCTACCCTCTGGGGCAAACGTTCAACAGGGATCCAGAGGTCTGCCGTGAAAGGTCGAGCGTGTCTTTCGGCTTCCGATCGGACATCTACCACCAGGGCGTTTTCTGGAATCTCCATACACTCCACCCCTTCCAGGTCCGGTAACGTCGCTTCGCGGACCGGATATTCGCGAGCCTGGTCCACCAGCGGATCCAGTAATGTCACATCCAGACCTGCCTCAGCCTGGAGCACACGCTCCGCTGTTGCACGGGTGACCGGATGTTTCGGGACCATCTGGCAGTACTCAAGAAGTTTGGCGCTGAGGTCATAGGTCCCGACATGCCGGCTGAGATCAATGATCTCTTGCTTGTCATAGGTCAACAGCGGTCGAAAGATCGGGATCTCCACGGCTTGGGTTGCCACCACCAGATTCGCCAGGGTCTGGGATGAGACCTGTCCGATGCTTTCCCCGGTCACAATCACAGGGTAGCCCCTTTGTTGAGCCAAGCGTTCAGCCGCACGATACATCTGCCGCTTCAGAATGAGGTTCCAGTAGTTCTGTTTGACTTTTTCCTGGAGTTCCAGCATGACTGGGCGGAAGTCCACCTCGTAAAAGACCGGTTCGTAGCCGTAGGCCCAACGTTCGGACATCACCTTGGTCACTTCTAATGCCCCGTAGAGATGGTAAATGCCTCCGAGATTAAAGAAGAGGAAATCCACCTGTACCCCGCGTTTGAGCATCAAATAGGCTGCGACAATGGAGTCAAAACCACCGGATACCAGGGCAAGGGCTTTGCCCTCGGCGCCGACCGGCAAACCACCGGCCCCCGGGATTCGCTCCATAAAGAAGTAAGCGGTGTGATCCCGAACCTCAACCTCTACGGTCACCTCCGGATGGGTTAGGTCCACTTTGCCGTATTCCGCCAGGTGTCCGCCGAGTTTCCGCTCAATATCCACAGACCGGAAGGGATGACTTCCTACACGTTTGGCACGGACAGCAAAGGTCTTGCCCTTCACCACATCCCGATAAAGGGCTTCTCCTCGTTCGGCGAGATCCTTCAGGGTTCGGAACGGGAAAGCCTGGACCGGAGACAACGAAACAATCCCAAATACCCGTTGGAGGACCTCCAGGGCTTGCGGTTCAGAAGATTTGGGTATCTCGACAAAGAGCCGGCTCCACTCGTTGACGACCTTAAAGTTGTGGATCCCGTGGAAAGTAAGGGCATCCCGGATGTTTTGAATCAAAATCTGGGTGAACCGGCGGCGGACCACCTTGCTCTTGAGGGTCAGTTCACCCAGCCGAACGAGGATCAGGGCTTCTCACCTCCTCCTGGCAATGACCTCAATCTCCACCAGGGCGTTTAAGGGGAGTTCTTTGACTGCCACGGTTGCCCGGGCAGGGTACGGAGCCTGGAAGTACTCCCCGTATATGGTGTTCACCGTCTTGAAGTCCGACATCTGGGCGAGGAAGATGGTGGTCTTCACGACATCCGAATAATCCAGTCCAGCCGCACGAAGGACCGCACCGATATTCTCCAACGCCTGTCGGGTTTGGGCCTCAATGCCCTCTTTCAGGGTGCCAGTTTTAGGGTCTAAGCCCAACTGGCCGCTTACGAAGATGAAGTCGCCCGCATCAATCGCCTGGCTATAGGGCCCAATGGCTTTTGGGGCCTGATCCGTCTGAATCGCCTTTTTCATCTCCAGAACCTCCTTGTTTGAGTAAATTTTAAGTGAGACCGTGTGGGTAAAGCAAAACCTGTACGATGCGATAACCCAAAGTGGCGAGGGCAACAAGCCGATACTTAGATAGACTGAAGAATGAGGGGCGCAGAACGCCCGAATTCCCAAGGCATTGGCCATGGAGTGTAGATTCTCCCGCTGTTCCCTCACTCCAAAATGGCTCTAAGGGAAAATTGTAGAAGTGGCTTGCACTTTTTTTTTTTTCGCTTAAAATAGGGGTGCAGAAGTTTAGGAGGTGTGATATGCATAGATGGACAAACGTGGGGTTGATGTGTCTCCTCATGATCTGGGTCATAGGTGCCCAGCCACTGCAAAGCGCAACAAATGATCGAGAAATGCCAGGAACATCATTGGAGTCTTCTTCTGTACTGAAAGTCTCCCTGGAATCCATCCCGGAAGAACTTCAGAACGCACTGCAGAAGGCGGGTGTGGTGGATTTGATGAACACTGCAGAGACAAGAGAAGACTGGCAGAAGGTTATGGAGGCCTTAGAATCCCTGACAGATCAAGTGAAACAAAAGGAATCCCTCTTCTACCTCTATATGCTCATGTTCAAGAGCAGGATCAAAGCAACGGCTGGTGTAGAACATGTGGATTGGGACAACTTGCTCTCCTACGGCTTAAAGGCGGAAAAGATTGGAGAGGAAATCACACCTCTTCCTGAAAAGGCCTACGGATCTTTACTCCTGGATATCCAGGCCGTAGAAATCAAGGCCGGGCAATACCAAGACGCACTGGAGTTGGGGAAACAGATCGTCCAGCGTTACCGATACCTCGAGGATCTGGGTGAGCCCTATCTATTCGCGATCACCGCTGTGGGGCAGATGGTTGCCGCCTATCTTCGATCGCCAGAGAAAAACGATGCGGACCTTCAATATTTGGAGGAAATCGAAAAAGCAAACCGGAACAACCCGTTAGGTATGGCCACTCTGGCAGGACTGGGGCAGATTGCGATCCAAACTCAACACCCCGATCAACTCAAAAAATATATAACCCTCCTGGATCAGTACAGCAACGAGCGTACAAAAACCCTCCGGGCCATGTGGAACCGTTGGCTTGCGGATCATGGGGGATAAGCCACTTTAGGGCTTGCCTTCACCCTCTCGGATCATCACCGTTGTTCTCTTGATTTAATTTTCTGCCATGTAAAGGGTTGATCTCTGATAGCCAGTCCAGTTAAAATTTTGTTTAATGAGAGCCAAAAAGAGCCTTCTAATCCATGCAATCACCATATTCGCCGTTATGTCATGCCAAAAGAACCAGCCGATTGAACGCATAAAACAGGTCAGTGCTGAAACATTAATCGATCTGGTTGGTCCAATCTCCTCAATGGTTACAACGGTATACTTATCGGACACCTCAGGTACACCAATCCAGAACGCACTCGTTATCGTAAACAGGGACACTCTGCGAGAGATTGAACCCGGGACTTATCGCATTGCACACTTTGAATTTTTCCCGATCCCCGACACCTTTACCTTATCCGTGAACGACGAGGATGATGCCTTTTCAATAACGGTTTTGCCGCCCGATCCCCTAATTGTTGAAATCGTATCGCCCCCAAATTTGGATACATTACCAAGTGGAGAACCCTTGCATTTAATCTGGCGACCATGCAACCAGGTTTCGTATTACGAAGTTCAAGTCGTGGACACGATTGACACTCCTAAGTACCAAATTCTTACCGAGGATACCACTGTACTGGTTCCAGATTCAGTCCTTGCCGGCTCACCCTCGGTTGGAATCAAAGTATGGGCAGTAGCGGGTCCGTCTCTGAAAAATGGCACCCCCACACATAACATTAATCAGAATAAATGGATGGGCACTTATGCCATCAAAGCCCTGGGGTCCATCCTGGTTTACATTCGTGAGAATCCTTAAGGTTTGAATCAATATCCTCAAATGCGACGATTGTGGTCAGACCCCATTCTTCAACACGTGATCTTAACCCCACAAAACCTGGGCCAATTGATTGCGATCAAAGGGAGCGCCTGTTTTAGGTTTTTCAAGGTCACCCCATGTTTCCAGTCCAACCTCTATACTGCCACAAGCAAACCCTGCATCAACCATGAATTCATTCATCTTTTCCGTGTGACTGAGAATCTTCTCGTAAACCTCACAGATCTTTTAAGGTCTTTCACTGTGAAGGTTATGTCCCACACTCTCCGAATCATATCTGCACCTCCAACTTAATGGATTTGAACAAAGTCTAATGCAAACACGGGAATAGATGGTTCAAGACCGGATCATCACCAAGAGCATTTTGAAGGGGGTGGGTGCGTGGACGGCATGGGGTTCGTTCGCAGGCAGGACGATGGACTCCCCGGCCTGGAGACGATACGGTGTTCCCGAGATCGTGATCTCCGCTTCGCCATCAAACACGTAGAGCCAGGCATCGTAGGGGGTTGTATGTTCACTCAAGCCCTGTCCTTGATCAAAGGCAAACACCGTAATCGTCCCGGCCTTCCGATCCAAGAGTGTCCGACTGACAATCGCCCCTTCCTGATACGCGACAAGATCCTTGAGATTCATCACCTTTGGCTCGATTTTCATCTCAACCTCCTTCTCCAAGGATTCCTACTCCCATCCTCTTTTTGTCAAGTCGTTCTAAGTACTCCATGGTCAAAGCACCTCCAATCAAGGTTTTTCAATGGAAGTCACCAACATTCCCTCTTTGCCGATGGGAAACTCGGCGTGCAAAGTACCGTCTGGCAAAACGACCATCGCACCCCCAAAACTTCTGTCGTTTCCCAGGGTTTCATCTGCCAGATAGTTTGTGAGTAAGGTGGTTACCCCTGCCTTTCTCACCTGTTCAAAGTAAAAGGGCTTTTCGGCGTCCCATTGTTTCTGATCCCACGAGCCGTCGGGCAATGACCGGGCCATGGGAACGAGCAGAAAATCCGGCTTCCGTTGCCGGACCTCTGCCACAAGGGAATCGTCAAAAAGGTCCCCACATAGAAGAAAGGCAAAGGCTCCGATGGGGGTCTGGACGCACTCTACCCCTGTGCCGTGACGATAGATTGCCGGATCTGCCTTTGGACCGTGCCACCCCGGCGTAACCCTGCGGTACCGGAGAGCGACGCCTCGTTCCGGGGTGACCAGAATCGCGGTGTCATAGAGTGCTTTGCCCTCCCGTTCCAAAACCCCAAGGGCAATATACATCCCGGTCTGAGTAGAAAGTTGAACCAATTCCTGGACTTCAGGTCCTGGGACCTCAATGCCAAAGGACAGGTCGTGGGTCGGGTCATCGTTGTTCACAAGACCTGTCAACACGGCTTCCGGAAAGACGATCAAGTCTGCTCCTTGAGCCGCACCCTCCAAGACAAATTCCCGAATCTTCCTGCGGTTCCCCTGGAGATCGGTTGTCACTCTGGGAACTGCAAGGGCAACTTTCATGAAGGCCCCCGGGTTAGGATTGCCTTGTGGAGAATCGTCTGGCTTCCTGGGCCATCTGTCTTGAGAGTCTCGCAAGATAAAGGATCCAAGGGATCACCAGAAGGAACGGTGCAGCCAACGCCACGGGCGTAAACCATGAAGGCAAATGACCGTCTCGTGTCCCCACATAGATGCCGTATTCCAGCCCCAGGAGGTAGAGGGAAAGAAAGGCTCCAAGCCCAAGGATGCCTTCAAAATAGCGGTTCACCCAGAGGCTCCGTCGTTCGGGAGGGATCCGCCAAAGGAATGTGTAAAAGGCAGGCAAGTTGATCATATAGGGATACTTGTTGATCAGGGTGAAACGATACCGCGTGATCAGAAGGAGAGCGACCGGGGCAATGCTAAAGGCTAAAGGCAAGAAGACAAATGTCGTCTTCTCCCCATATCGTGTGGGCGTCCCTTTCCAGCCAAAATGGACCGGCACCTGATCGGGAAGGCTCTGGTAACCATAAACCCCCAGAAGCCACATCCCGACCAAACCGAGGACTGTCAGGAACACCAGATTCCGGCCACGACGACTCAAGGGTTGAGGCACCAAGGGTTCGGTCATTTTCTACTCCTGTACTCCTGGGTTTTAAAAAGAATACACCTGGGACACGCGAAACCCAAGTTCTACCGCGATCCTCGGGGACACGAGCCGCCAGGGCAGCACCAAAACACCGGCACGACTTTGCAGATACCACCACAAAAACTCTCCCTCTCCAATCTTTCGGGGAGGCTTGGCATTCCTCAAAAAGGTCCATTCCAGGGCAAGCGCGAGGTGCCCACCGATCACCGCGCGGATGGAATCAGCCTGCCACTTCAGGATACCCAATTGCAGTCCCAAAATAGGAAGGGGAAGGGGTGTTTGCCAGTAACGCATCCCCACGGATCGGTAGAAGCCGACGCCGACAGCGACAATCTTCGGGTAGGCGACGGGCGCCCGAACATAGAACTCACTCACCATTGGGGGTTCAAGTCCAGTGAGATGGAACGCGAGAGAGGGCAGAAGCGGCGGTTGCGGGTCGGAACGTTCCACCGGATGGATCATCCCGATCCCCGCGCCACACCCCCAGATCCAAAGCAGACTCCACAGCCACCATACCCTTCGCATCCGCTCCATCCTCCTTTGTGAGCCAAGGTTCCTCCGACGACCTTCCTCACCCTCGTGCTCAGCCCAAACACCCTTTATGATAACCTCAACAAGGAGGTCATACGATGACCCTACGAGCCGTTGTATTCTACTTTTTGTGGGTCTTGGGGCTCGCCTTTGTCGTGACAGCAGCCGTGACGTTTCTCTACAACTTCGTGGTCCATGGTGCCGGGGTTGTGGAATGGGGGACTGCCCTTCAACTGGGTCTCATCCTCGGAATTCTCCTCTCCTGGGTCCGTTTTCGAGAACAGACCCGGGAAACCTGAGTCCTTTAAGACGTCCTCGGGGCGTTGAACTACCGGCTGGCCCTGCCGATCCAGACCTTTTTCGTCAGATTCCAGGCTTCGGTTTCCATGACAATGAATACAACCTTCTGATGCCTGAAGGCATTCAGCGGGATCTCTCCGTGTTGTGAGAGACCGGTCACGTGCATTTGTACACGTCCCAAAAGGTCGTAGACGGAAAGCCTGGCCTGTGTGACCTGAGGGGGAAGGGAATATCGCAAGACGGGTTCTCCACGTGCATTGTAGAAGACCTGAAGATCTGCATCTGCGGGGATGATGGATCCCTCTTCCATGCCGGTCTGGTCACAAGGGCCTTCTGGGAAAGGGTAGAACTGGCCGGGAATGAGTGGATCGATGTTCAGGATGTTTGTGGTATCTGTTCCGTTGTGGTAAATGGTATAGACGACATGGGCGTCATCGGGAAAGGGCCGGTCCCCGATGTCAAAGTAAAAGGTCCCGACATTGGGAGGGGAGGCACAAAAGGGGCCTTCAAAGTAGAGAGAGGGCAACGTGTCATACGTGAATTCAATGAACTGCACACAGACACTATCACATTGATCTGGGTAGAGACGCATGCGGAGGGTGCGAGGGGTTTGGATCCCGGTTGTGGTCGTATCGAACATGACGCCAAGGTCCTGTGCGGCGATGGACCCGGCGAGGAAAACCCCCAGAGCCATCCCCCAAACACTCGACCGTCCCATAGGATCACCTCCTCTCCGCCCCTTTGGTCTTGATGGGGCGGAAATGTTTTTCCCATGAGAATATCCTACGGGTTGATGAAGACGTTTTCAATTTTGTAAATTCTGTTAGACTTTTCAAGTCTTTTGAGAAACTCAATCGAATTTATGGAAAAATGTCGCGACGATACTTCTTGGAACAGCCGGAACAATGGTCCCACCCAAATCGTCATGAAACTTCCCCCTATCGACCGCGGAAGGGAGAAAGAAAGGAGTGAGTCACACACATTGACAAACATATAGACTGGTTTATAATATAGACCAGTCTATAACAGAGGTGATTTTGATGGTAATGCTGAGAGTCTTCTTCGTTCAAAGATGGAGGTGTGACCTGTGCTCCCGGAATGGGGTCCCTATAACGGGTGGGGACGGGTAGACTTCAAAAAGACCTTGGATCTCGCAAAAAACCAAGAAAAAC
>CAYQZW010000025.1:0-19016 GCA_964422065.1 uncultured bacterium
ATCGGGTTCCGCTACAAGTCTATGCCCCCGATGGCCGCCGCCAATGACTTTGTTCAGGCCCTGTATGCCGTACATCAAGCCCTCGCATCCCAATCGGTCCCGCCGTTGGTCACGGTTATCCTGGATGGCGAGAACGCCTGGGAATGGTATCCCCACGACGCCAAAGAGTTCTTCCACGCTCTCTACAGCCAACTCCAGGAGACCCCCTGGATCCGTACCGTAACGGTTTCCGAATACCTCCAGGCCTACCCCCCACGTGCCCAGATCGACCGCCTTTGGGCAGGCTCTTGGATCAGTGCCGATTTCTCCACCTGGATCGGTGAGACCGAAGAGAACCGCGCCTGGACCCTCCTGAGGCGTGTCCGAAAAGATTTTGAGTCTTTGAAGGCTCAGGATGCCTGGACCTCGGAACAACTCTCCAGGGCCTATCGGCTTCTCATGGCCGCAGAAGGGTCCGACTGGTTCTGGTGGTTTGGGAAGGATCAGACCAGCCCCGGGGGTGACGAGCGATTTGATGAGATGTTCCGAAAGACCTTGAAGGATGTGTACCTCACCCTCGGCAAAACTCCGCCGACCGTGCTCGATACCCCGATTGTGGGGGCCGCCTCCTTTGGCGGGTCTGGAGGCGTCATGGCCCCAGGACAAAAGCGCCGCACCTGGGCCAACCTCCCCAAAGTCATCGATCTCAAAGATTCCGAAGGGGACGATCATGGGCCCGGGACATATCAGTATCCTACAGACCCGGTGTTTACGCCGGGCATTTTCGATCTCACACGGTTCGAACTCTACCATGGGCCAGACGCGGATTATTGGATTTTCACTTTCAAATCGTTGCCCAACCCGTGGAACGCCCCGCTGGGCTTCTCCCACCCGTTGATCCTGGCGTATGTCCACCAAGCAAAGGCCGAGAAACAGCGAACCGATGCAGGCTCCCCCGTACTGGGCGGCCTCCATTTTGATGCTCAGGCCGCGTGGTCCTACCGACTGAAAATTGCGGGGTGGCCCGAATACGGCCTCCAACTTATGGATGCCGATGGGACCGTTCAAAATGGCATGTTCCGGGCATGGAAGGAAGACCAGAAGGTCGTCGTGGAGGTGCCCCATACCCTTTTTCAACTCGGGCCTGGTGATGCAGTGACGATCCTGGTATGTTCCCAAGATGGATATGCCGACGACCAGATCCGCCCGCTCAACCCCCAGCCCGGTCAATGGACCTTAGGCGGCCGGAAGAGCCCCCAGGACCCCCCAGTGATGGACCTCCTGGATCCCCAAGACCAGCCCGGCGCTCAATCCCGGCTCCTTTCCCCGCCCTATCTCCTCATCCCTTCGTTTTGGGTCCCCTGAACCCCCATGCCGTCGCCAAGGATCGTTTCTCTTCCGGCTTTTATCGAACTGGGTCCCAACCTCTGGAACAATATCCCGGAGATCTTGAACACATACCAGGCTTTGGAACCTCCGGTCTTGGTGGTTTCAGGCAGTGGGGTGACGGCCGAGTTGGCTCAGAGACTGGTACAACGATTCCAATCACAGGGAGTTCCGGTGGAGCACCTCCGTGTCGAGAAGAGTGATGTCCGGGCTGTCGAAACCGTCCGGCATCGGGTACGCGATGTGACGGCCCGGCTTTTGCTTGCCGTCGGCGGCGGAAAAGCCATTGACGTCGCCAAATACACGGCTTACTTGGAGAATGTGCCCTTTGTTTCCATCCCGACCGTCTTGAGCAGTGACGGCATTGCATCCCCGGTGGCGGTCATCCAGGGCATTGCCAAAACACATTCCGTCGGGGCCGTCATGCCGATCGGGGTCATTGTGGACCTTCAAGTGGTTCGACATGCGCCATTACGGTACTTACGTGCAGGAGTCGGGGACCTAATCGCCAACCTCTCTGCGGTCCAGGACTGGCGAATTGCCCACATACAACAGAAAGATACACTGGATGAACTCGCTGCCACCCTTGCCGAGACCGGGGCTCTGGCCTTCCTTCAGGGGGCTGGCCCTCACCTCACAGAACGCGGGACCCTCCGCCTCCTCGCCCAAGGTCTCATCCTGGGAGGCGTGGCCATGGGACTGGTCGGGTCCTCACGCCCCTGCTCCGGCTCTGAGCACCTGATCTCCCACGCATTGGACCATTTAGGGTTGGGGTCGAAACTCCACGGAGAACAGGTCGCCCTGGGCACATTGATCGCTTTGACCTTCCAGGACCATCCCGTGTTGCCCCAGGTCCGCACATTGTTCCAGACGTTGGGGCTACCCACCACCCCGCAGGACCTGGGCCTTACCCTGGACGATCTCCAACACGCGTTGAAAACGGCCCCTCAGATGCGTCCTGAACGCTATACGATCCTCCAGACCCAACCCCTGGACACCTGGCTGGCCCAACTCCCTCGCCTCTTCACTTAAGCCCTCCCGTCCTTTTCATTCCCACCCTCCATCCCCTGTCCAAGGGCCCATTTTTTCATATTGCAATGAGGACTTGACAAAATGGAAACTGTCGCTTATCATATTGACATGATGAAGCGACTCCATCGTTGTCCAGTCTGTGAAGGGCCGTTGCAGGTCCTGGAGTATCAATGCGGTCGGTGTGGGACCCGGATTGTCGGGACATTCCCCAGGACGGAGTTTGATCAGTTGAGTGAGGAGCAGTTGCATTTTCTCCGTCTCTTTTTGCAGTTCCGGGGCAACCTTTCCATGGTGGCCCAGGAACTCGGGGTATCCCGACCCACCGCCCGGGCTCGGCTCGATGAAGTGTTGAATGCCTTGGGGTACCCCAGTTTGGCTGAGCCTGTGGTGGAGGAAGAGGTCGACGTCGAAGAGGTCCTGGACCGACTGGAACGTGGCGAAATCACTGTGGAAGAGGCGGAACGTCTCTTGAAAGGAGAAACATAACATGGAAGAACAACGGCGTATCCTGAAAATGGTGGAAGAAGGGAAGATCAGCGCCGAGGAGGCCCATCGGCTCCTCTCGGTGTTAGCATCTCCCACAGAGTCTCAAGATCCATCTCAGAAGAAACGCAAGTTCCGCTGGTTCCGGATCCGGGTCGTGGACGAAAAAGAGACCGTCAACATCCGCATCCCCTGGGCCCTGATCAAGTGGGCCATCCACTTTGCCCCTGCAAAAACCCAGGCCAAGTTGAAGGAGATGGACATTGATCTTCGGGAACTCTTGAAGACCGTGGAACAAGAGAATTTTGAGGCTGGTGAGATCTTAGACGTGGAATCCACAGATGGGACCCATGTCAAAATTTGGGTGGAGTAGCCATGGAAGATCCACGGTTAAGAATTCTCAAAATGGTGGAAGAAGGGAAGATCAGCGCCGAGGAAGCGGCGCGGCTCTTGGAATCCCTGGAACATGCCCCCCGCCCCCAACATGAGCACCCACACGGCCATGGTCCCCATCACCCTGAACATCAAGAATCCGGTGGAAGGTGGGGAATGGGATTCCAAGGAGTCATGCGGGGCATCGGCTCAATGGTCTCCGAGATTATGCGGGTGATCCCGGACGCGCTCGAATCCAGTGTCCGCAATCCCTGGGCGAATGTCAAACGAAATATCCCGGTGGAAGGGATCAAGCACATACGGATCAAGCATATGGGGGGAGATCTTCGTGTGCAGGTCCGACCCACCTCTGAGATTGCGGTTTCTGGAACGGGATCCGCACGTGTTGTGAAACGCGTTGGAGATGACCTGAACGTGAAAGTCATGGGAGGAGATTCGTCGTTGACCATACCGCCAGGGAAACCCCTCGAGTTAAAAGCCATGGGCGGCGACGTCGAAATCTTGAATCTCCAACAAGAGAGTCAGGTAAAGATCTTGGGTGGAGATGTCTCTTTGGATGTCCAGGAACTCCGAGACATCCGGGGCAAGATCGCTGGCGGTGACCTCACCCTTCGGATCCCCAAAGATGCATCCTTTGAAGTTGAAGTCCACTTCCGACACGGGGATCGGCATACCCCGTGGACCGAAACGGAGGAAGATCCTCTGGCTACAGGAGACCTTGTTTTCGCTCCGAGTTTTCAGGAACGCCTCCAGAAAATCTCCGATTACCACTACCAGATTGGAGACGCACCCAAGGCCAAGATCCAGATCGAGATTTCGGGTGGAACGGTGAGGTTCGAGGAACGTTAGAAGGCTACCGAACGGGGCTTCTCCGACACGGAGAAGCCCCGCTTTGGCCTAATCTCGGTCGTAGCCAACCCCATAAGTGCCCTGAATCCAGAGCGCGTCGTTCTTTGCGGGTTGACCCTGCGGATAGCCGTCCTGTCCCCCAAGGTCCAAGAACACCCCAATCCCAAACAGGCCTCGGCTTGGATTCGCGTCGCCGAGACCTAACCGTTCCCGGATCATGTAAGTGTCGTCCCCCTGTTTGTCCACAAACAGGCCGACGGAATTGTGCAGGCCAATGCCCAAACCCCCAGAGACGGTGTAATCGTCATTGCCGGCCTCGTCGATCAGAATGCCGACCGAGTAATCATGCCCTTCACCTAACGACGGCCCTCGCGAGGCGTAGTAGTGGTCTTCTCCGGCCGCATCATGCAGAATCCCTAAGGACAGATGGATCCCTGCGCCTTGGGCGTATTCGGTGGCCTGATAGAAATCGTTGCCGTCCAGGTCGGAAAGCATCCCCAGGCTGAACCAATAACTGGTCCCTTGGCCATACACTTCCACGGCATAGACGTCATTCCCCTGTTGGTCGAGCAGGAACCCGATACCCCCGGAGGCATCGCTCCGCCACCCCATGCCAAATCCCTGGGCAAAGGAGCGATATCGGTCCGGCAACAACGGCCGATGACGGTAGTGGCCGCCGGCATAGTACAGGTCATTTCCGTCCTGGTCTGCCAGCAATCCATAGCCCCACACCGACCCGAACCCCTGGGCCCAGTCCGTGGCGAGGTACCGGTCGTTCGCGTCGTTGTCCAGCAGGAGTCCCAGGCCGAAGTTCCCGGCCCCCTGTCCAAAGAAATCCAGGGTGTAGAGGTCCTGTCCCTGCGGATCCCAGAGAACCCCAAGGCCTAAGAGCCCCGCTCCCTGTCCAATCGGGCCGCATGTATAGAGATCATTGCCTTGTCGATCCACCAAGATGCCGATCCCCAAAACGCCTGCCCCCTGGCTGATGCCTTCCGGGCTGCGGTATCGGTCATCCCCGGCCAGGTCAATGACCACCTGGACCGGCTGGACCGACGGACTTCCGCCCAGTCCTCCAGCGATGCGGCCTTCGTAGAGGTCGTTGCCTCCAAAGTCTACAATCACGGCATAGGAATCCGCAGCAACCCGGTCGTCTTGGGGGCCCAGGATCAGCGCTTGGAGGCCTTCATAAGAGACCACCATGGAAGTCTCGGGAATGGCAGAGAGGGTATCCAGGACCTGGAGTGTCCTTTCGACTTCAGCCATCAACCGGATCCCGGCCATCCAAAAAGCCGGCCAATCCATCTTCTTGACCCAGGCGAGGAATCGGGAGGTTTGGATTTCCCAGGCGGTATCCGGCGGCCGGCCGAAATCGCGGAGCAGTTTGCCATCTAAGGTATCGTCCGTACTATCGTCTTCATCGGCCCAAAGACTGTAAATCTCATACAGAAGGCTGTCCATCTGCTCGGGGGTCAAGGGTTGCACAAGGGCCTGACAGGCTTTTCGGGCGTCGTGCACGGAACGGAGGAGGTCTAAGACCAGAGCCTGGACTCCGGAAGAAGAGGAGGAGGGAGAGGGCGGCGTCTCACTCGGTAGCCTCGGGAACACCTGTTGAGCCATAAAGGTGAGGAGTTGTGCGGGGGCATCCCAGGCCTGTAAAACAGCAGACTCGGAGGCTTCAAGATAGCCCGGAAGCCCCAAGGGATCCACCAGGAATGAATCGACCACAGCCAGTCGGAAGGAATCGGGTTCGGGCCACCGTTTCTCAAATTTCAGGTCCTGGAACGTGAGGGTTTGGGCGTCCAGCGCTTCTTGCAATGCCGCGAGGGTCAAAGAATCGAGCAGAGGAGTGCTCCACAAGAAAAAGGCCAAGAGCAGGGTCATTCTTCACTCACGTGCTGAACAAAGCCTTCAAAGATGTGGTACAGGGTTTCTAAGGAGCGGAGATCCACCCATTCGTTTTTCCCGTGGATGTCGTCTCCGATGGGATAGATGACGATCACGGGAATCCCCATTTCCGCGAAGAATCGGCCATCCGTGGCGCCATGCTCTTTGCCCAACTTGACGGGGCGTCCTAAGACATCCTCGGCGACCGTACGGAAGTGCAAGAGATACGGATGGTCTAAGTCCGTATGCACAGGCTCACCGCGTGCCAATTCCTGCACGATGATGCCGGGGTATTGCGCCAAAACATCCCGGACCTGAGCGAGGATATCCTCGGCGGTGTGCGGCGCAGGGAAACGGAAGTCCAGATACATTTCCGCCTCTTCCGGGACACGGTTCGGTGCGTCCCCGCCGACCATCTTCCCCAAATTCAGGGTGGGATGCCAGTGCTCAGGATCGCCGCAGGGTTCGCTTGGATACCCGGCTTTCAGACGCTGATACACCTCCATAAGTTGGTCCAGGGGATTGACCCCTCGCCACGGCGTAGAGCCGTGGGTGGGTACGCCCTTGGCGTGGAATTTGAGGTGCAGCACCCCTTTGCCGTCGGTAATCAGGGTAAAGCCTACCCCCCCATCCGGGATCACTGCGAACTCTGTACGCCATTGGGCCTCGCGGAGGAGGTACCCGACCCCGGCTTCGCCCCCCACTTCTTCATCCGTAGTCAACATCAAGCCGATGGGCGGATGTTGGCCTTGATCACGGAAGGTCTCAAAGAGCGTGAGGAGCACGGCGTCCGGCCCTTTCATGTCCAGGGCCCCACGTCCAAAAAGTTTGTTGTCTTCGATGCGCGGCTCAAACTGGTGTTCTTCTGCCTGGACGACATCCAGATGGCCGACAAAGAGGACCTTCGGTACCTGCGTCTCCTGGAAGGTGATCACCACCGAAGGTTTCCCATCCTTCTCGTACCTGTGAATATGGAGTCCGTGAAGGACCTCTTCGACATAGGACACCGCACGGTGTAATTCCTCCGGACGATCCTCGGTGGTGTGCATGGAAACCAGTGTCTTCAGATGCTCCACGATCCGTTCCCGAACCATATCTAAATCTTCTGGGGAATTCATCAGGGTTTCAAGTTTTGTGAAATTCAGAGTGGGGGTAGTGTTTCTGTGCCCATTCCCAGGTCTTGCGAAGCCCTTCATCCAGGGAGACTCGCGGACGCCAACCCAAGAGTTTTTGGGCCTTGCGAATGTCTGGACGACGACGGCTGGGGTCGTCCTTGGGCCTGGGCAGGAACTTGATGCCGACGTTCCGATCAGCGACTTTCTGGAGCCGCTCTGCCAATTCCAGGATGGTGACTTCTTCGGGGTTTCCAACGTTCATGATTTGCCCCGCCAATCCCGGCGTGGTCGCCAGGCGAAAGAGTGCATCGACCAGATCCGTGACATAGCAAAAACTCCGGGTCTGTTGACCGTCGCCGTGGATCGGAAGCGGTTGATGGGCCAGGAGCGCACTGAGGAAACTCGGGATCACCCGCCCGTCATTTGGCCGCATCCGCGGCCCATAGGTGTTAAAAATCCGGGCAATCCGAACATCCACACCGAACTTGTGGTGGTAGGTCATTGTGATGGTTTCGCCAAACCGCTTTCCCTCGTCATAGGGCCCCCGGGGTCCGACAGGGTTCACGCAGCCAATGCTTTCCTCCGTCTGTGGATGCACCTGGGGGTCACCATAAACCTCCGAAGAGGAAGCAAACAGGAAGACCGCGCCACAAGCCTTCGCAACCTCCAGGAGCCGGTAAGTACCGATCGAATTACACCGTGTGATTTCGTATGCCAGGGTTTGAAAGTCTACCGGGCTCGCCGGAGACGCAAGGTGGAGAATGTAGTCGTAGTCCGGATGAAGTGGATCAAAGGATTCGACGTCACTCTGGATGACGTTGAGTCCGGGGTGATGCTGGATGTCCTTGAGATTCTCCGGGGTCCCGGTAATCATGTTATCCAGTACATCCACCGCAAACCCCGCTTGCAGGAACCGTTCTGCGAGGTGCGAGCCGATAAAGCCCGCTCCACCTGCGATCAAGACTTTTTTCTGAGCCATCGTCCTCTCCCCATGCCTCGATAAATGAACCCAAGATTCAACATCGTTTCTGGGTCAAAAATGTTCCGGCCGTCCACAACCACCGGAGTTTTGAGTAGCCGTTTGACCTTTTGGAGATCCAGGCTCCGGTAGAGTTGCCATTCGGTGAGGATTCCCAACCCATCGGCATCCTGGATCGCCTCATAGGGATCCTCCACGTAAACGATGTCTGGAGGCGATGCCGGGAAGAATTTCTGGACATTGGGAACCGCAACGGGATCGTGGAGCCGGAGCCGTGCACCCCGATCCCTAAGGGCGCGGATCACCTTTAAACTCGGTGCCTCACGGATGTCGTCGGTGTTGGGCTTAAACGACAAGCCCAGGAGCGCGAGGATTCGCCCCTCAACCGATCCCCCCAGGGCTTCCTCGAAGTGTTGCACGAACCTCTGGATCCGTTGTTCATTGATGCGAAGGATGGAGGAGAGGAGTTCGAAGTCCAGGTCGAGGGCTTGTCCGATGTACTGAAAGGCGCGGATATCCTTCGGGAAACAGGATCCGCCGAACCCCAGGCCCGCCTGGAGGAAATGAGGGCCGATCCGAGGGTCCAGCCCCATCCCCCGGGCGACGTCTACGACATCCGCACCGGTCTTCTCGCATAGGTCTGCGATCATGTTGATGAACGAAATCTTCATGGCAAGAAAGGCGTTGGAGGCATGCTTGATGATCTCGGAGGTTTCGATATCGGTGACCAGGAATTCGGTGTCGATGCCCTTATAGAGGTTTCTGAGGATTCGTTCGGCACGCTTGGATCGGACCCCGATCACGATGCGGTCCGGATGAAGAAAGTCATGGAGTGCGGAGCCTTCTCGGAGGAATTCCGGATTGGAGGCCACCTCAATGTCGTGATTGGCGACCTTTTGGAACTCCTGCTCCATCCACCGTGCGGTCAACACCGGTACCGTACTCTTTTCCACCACTAAGGTGTAGCCTTGGGCGTGCTGTCGGACCTCTTCCACGACAGCACGGATAGCGGAGAGGTCGGCCTCCCCACTGGGTTTTGTGGGGGTTCCCACACAGACAAAAATGACCTCGGCTTTGGGAATCCACGGATGCGCGGTATGGTCAAACCAGAGCCGATGCCCCTGGAGGTGTTTCCGGAGCGCAGGCTCCAAGCCGGGTTCGTAAAAGGGGACCCGGCCGTTTAAGAGTGTCCGGACCTTTTCGGACTGGATATCAATCCCCAGGACCCGGTGTCCCAATTCCGCAAAGCCTACGGCGGTCACCAATCCCACAGGGCCCAGTCCAATAACCATCACATCAAATTCAAAAGCCATTCACGCCCTCCACAGCGATTGACCGTCCAGATCGGGGGGAAGCGGAACACCGAGAAGGTCCAGAAGGGTTGCAGTGATATCGTAGAGGGTGGGATCTTTGTCCGGGTGAAGATCCAGATCCTGGATAAAGAGGTAAGCGTCCTCCGGTGTATGGACACCTGAAGTTGTTGGCGATTGGAAGAGTCTCGAGGTCTTCAGGCTTCCTTTGAACTCGTAGCCTGGCCGGGGCACGGCGATCACGTCGGCCGCCTTCTCGAGATGAGGACCCCAGTAAAGGTCCTCCCGACGGAAAACCTTCTGGACGACAGGCGATCCAGTTTTTGGATCTTCAAGCGAAGCCAGATGTTCGATCAGTCGGTCCCGCCACGCCTCGTATTCTTCCGGCAGGACCGATCCCACCGCCTCCCGACCCAGGAGATTGATGTAAAAGCGGCCTGGAATCAGGCTGTAGACCTTGGTCCGACTGTCTAAATCCTCTAAGCCTTTCGGCGGCTCTTGAACGAACTGGAGCCATCCTTGGTCCCGAAGCCAAGTGTTGAGTGCGACCTCCTGATAGACCGGCCCGAATCCGTGATCGGAGAGGCTGAGGATCTGTGTGCCTTCCGGCAGGGCGTGTAGGACCTCTGCCACTTTTTGATCGAGATGGTGGAAAAAGCCCCAAAACAGTTCGGCCCTTTCCGGATCGTTCTGCGCATCCCAGAAGAAATGAAGAAAGCGATCGGTCTCCATGATGTGGAAGAAGAAGAGGTCCCAGTTGGGCACTTCCTGCATCAGCCAGAGAGCGGTCTCTATGCGACGGTCCAAGGCGGTGTACAGATCCTGGAGAAATTGGCTGGGGTTCTCTTTGGCACGCCAGGGGTTCACGTCGATGCGGTACCCCAGTTCTCGGAGTCGAGAGGCCAAAGAATGGGGATACACAGCCTTTTCAAGGTTAAGACTCATAAAGCCGGCAATCCAAACCCCTTGGATGGGGCGGGGTGGGGTCGTGCCGGGCACGTTCATCGTGATCACACGTTTGCCGTGGTCGGAGAGGTACTCAAAGATTGTGGGACTTTTCAGGGTCCGACCCGTCGGAATGTAGGTTTGGAGAGGGTTGGGACGCCGGTCAATGAACCCAAAGATCCCGTGCTTGCCCGGGTTTTTCCCGGTAATGACGCTGGACCATGCAACCGTCGAGAGGGGTGGGATGACCGAATGGACGGGACAGAAGGTCCCATGCCCCTGGAAAAGGGCCTGGAGTTCAGGACAATGACCCCTTTCAAAGGCGGTTTGGAGAAGGGTAAAGGAAACCCCGTCCAGGGCCAGGACAAAGACCCGCGAACGACCCGCCTTAGAAGGCATCACAGGTATCCTAAGTCCTCCAGTCGACGCTGGACTGCCTCTTCGTCCTCCTCGCTATAGGCAGCCTCGTTAGAGGATTCGGCCCGACGGATGTATCCTAAATCTTCCAGGGTCTTCAAGATCTTCTGAAGAGACTCCTCTGGGGTCTCTTTATCCGTTTCGCAAACGACCTCTGGACGCACCGGTTCCTCAAAGGGGTCGGAGATCCCGGTGAAATTCTGGATCTCGCCCTTCAGCGCCTTCTTGTACAAGCCTTTGACATCCCGCTCTATGCAGACTTCAACCGGGCACTTGACATACACCTCTACGAACCGCTCGTTCATCTCCCGGGCGCGGTCTCGTGCTTCTTGATAGGGAGAAACCGCCGCCGTGATCGCGACCACCCCATTGCGGGACAGCAAATGCGCCACATACGCAATCCGACGGAGATTCTCGATCCGATCTTCCCTGGAAAAGCCTAAGCCTTTCGAGAAGTATTGCCGGACAATGTCTCCGTCCAAGACCTCTACCTTATACCCCCGCCGTTTCAGTTCCTGTTCCAGCATTCTCGCCAGGGTGGTTTTCCCCGAACTGGGCAATCCGGAGAACCAGACTGTAAAGCCCTGTATGTCTTTTGTCATGGATCAACCTCCTCCGTAAGGTATCGGTTTGCCTCGTAATGGATGTTCGGGCTCGATCCCGAAGTATTCCAGGACCGTGGCCCCGATGTCGTATATGATAAGGTCTTCCAACCGGCGATTTCTCCACTTTACACTGGGACCAGCCATGACGAAGACCCCGTGCCGGGCGTGGTTGGCATCGTCTGGGCCCGTGTCGTTTTCCGGCACCCAGATCCGGCCGTAGCCTACACTGCCCACCGCCCGCCATGCGAGATCTCCGAAGAAGACCAAGAGGTCAGGTGCGACATTTTGGACTTCCTGATAGATCTCCTCGGGCCGATACACCTCAGTTTTGAGTGGCCGACCCTCTTCATCCTTCAACTCCGAAAACTTCTCGATCAGTTCATTGCGCAGTTTCTCATAATCGTCTCGTGAAACAATACCCATGGGCTCCCGGCCTTTGACGTTGATGAAAATCCGTGCATAGTACCCTCCCTCGCTCCAGACTCGGGTCTTCGACCAGTCAATCATTTCTGGTGTCAAACGCACGATGCCCTGTGGACGTTCTTGGAGGTGAAGGTACCCCTCCTGGATCAGCCATTCGTAAATGGCGATGCCGCCGGCCATCCGCTGTGCACCGTGATCGGAGACCACCATGACATCCACCGGATCGTCCAGGGTTTGCAGGAGGTCCAGGAGTTCTTCCAGTTGTGCGTCGACGAAGTGGTAATACTCGCGGATGGCGTTTTCAAAGGGATTTCCCGGCTCGTACCGGGGGTGTTCTGGGTCCATGAAACTCCAGAAGCCGTGTTGCATCCGATCTATCCCCATATCCACGAACATGAAAAGATCCCAGTCCTGTGTCTTCGCAAGCCACTTAACGACTTCAAAGCGTTGTTCACCCATGCGGTAGATTTCCTTGAGGAGCCAGGGCTTGTCATGGGTCTGGAAGTTGTGGACATCAAAGCGGTACTCTCCAAACTTTTCCTGGATGAGGGGCTTGAGCGATTTGGGGAAGGTGTAGTCCCGTTGAGCGTTGGGGGTTAAAAGACAGGAGATCATGGCCCCATGGAGCGGGCGAGGAGGGTAGGAGGGCGGCACGCCAATGATGATAGAAGTCTTACCCGCCATGCCGAGGTAGTCCCACACGGTCTTTTCACGGAGCCAGTGTGAACTGACGAGTTCCATGCGGTGGTAGGTGTGGTCTTTGCGGTTGCGGAACCCGTAGATGCCGAGCGTGCCGGGATCTTTAGAGGTGACCATGCTCGCCCAGGCGGGCACCGTGATCGGCGGGAGCGAACTTTCCAAGTAGCCCCAGATGCCCTGCGTGCGGAGACGCGTGAGTGTTGGAAGTTCGGAAGCCCAACGCTCGAAGGCGAGGTCTGGGGACATCGCATCTAAACCGATGATCATCAGCCGTTTTCTCATGGGATGATGCTATCCTGACCTGCAGGAACGCCATATTATTCGGGACCCAAAGAAAGGTGTCAAACGCAACAACGAAGAGGGGAATCTGGGTCTTTTAACTGAATTCCGTTCCTATCACGCTCTTGAGGACCGGATGAATTTGGATCGGGGCCAGCAGTTCGTGGATCGCCGATGGATAGGTGACCCCCTTCTCGGTGATCACGGCGGTAACCCAGCGCCAGGGTGTTTCGTCAAAGAGGGGGCTGGCCCATGGGATCGTCACGTAGGAGGCCGGGATCTCCACCTCCGCCTCCTCCCGCTCGTAAAACGACAAAAGGTCTTCTGAGAGCCCCTTGTAGGTTGTGGTGATCACGTAAACCGGAAGCCCATGGTCATGAGCCCAGGTGGCCAGGACCTGGGTCCCGGCTTTGTTGACGAACCCTTGGAGGGAAAAGGCGTCGGCTCCCACAACGAGGCATTGAGCCTGTCCCAGGACTGCGGAGACCCCGGTATCCGTTACGATGGTGACCTGGATTTCGTTCCGATGGAGCATTTTGGCGAGTTCCAACCCTTCTCGGCCTGGATAGGACTCCGTGCAGAAGACGTGCTGAGGCCGCCGGCGAATCAGGAATCTCGCCACGGTGGAACTATAGGAATGGGTGAGAAGTTGAGAGAAGCGCCCCAGGGCGCCCAGGGCGTTGGACACGGCCTTCTCCTCTGCCGCTTGAATCTCAGACTGGAGGGCTTTGACTTTGGCTTCAAACTCCATCAGGTTTTCCTGAGATTCATCCCACAGAAAGTTGAGATCGTTGGCCAGTCGGATGATCGGGGCCATGGAAGGTCGGGTCCGCAGCAATTTGAGCGTAAAGCCCCGGAGTTGAATATACCGTTGTGGGCCAGGCAACGGCAACACATCCTGGATCAACGCATAAACGGCCTCAAAGGCCGTGTTTAAAAGATGGGAGGCTCCATGCTCCCGGTCTTCCGCAATCCTCTGCAAAATCTCCTCTGCGGCCATTTCATTATAATAAAGCCATGAGAGTGGGGATCCTCACGATTGGACGAGAACTCTTGACCGGCCGGACCCTGGATACCCATAGCCAGTGGCTGGCCCAACGGCTCGTTCCTTACGGTTTTGCCCCGATCCGGTTCGTGACCGTAGATGACCATCCCGACGAGATCGCTCAGGCCATCCATTGGCTCCGTTCCGCGGACATTGAAGTGATCCTGACCACCGGCGGTTTAGGCCCGACCGAGGACGACCTCACCCTGGCCGCCATCGCCTTGGCCCTGGGCAAACCCCTCGTCCTTCACGAAGAGGCCCTCCAATGGGTCCAAACACGGTACCGGGATCTCTTTGAGAGAGGCCTCGTGGATTCGCCAGAATTGACAGAGGAACGGAAGAAAATGGCGTACCTTCCCGATGGCGCGCGGATGATCCCCAATCTCGTGGGGGCTGCCCCCGGCGCTCTGGTTCCAACTCCAGAAGGATGGGTGATTGCATTGCCCGGCGTCCCTCGCGAGATGCACCCTATGTTTGAACAACACGTGTTGCCGTTCCTTTTGGAGACCTATCGGGAGCGTTTAGAACCGGTCGTCACCCGGGTATTCTTGACCGGCATGCGGGATGAATCCCAAATTGAACCCCATCTCAAAGAACTACGTCAATTGTTTCCGATGTTTTACTTTAAGTCAAAAGCCGAGCATTATGGGGGAACTGTGGACATCCCCCTTGAGATCATGGGGACAAAGGAACACTGGGAGGAGTCTGGTGAGGCGTTGGCACGGGCGTTACAACAGCGGTTTCCCCAAGGACGCTGGGCTCATTCCGAGGATGGCGATGGGACGGAGCTGAGCCGCTGAAGTTGTTCGTACTCCTGCTGGAGTTGCTGCCGGAGGGGATCCCCTACGGGTAACGTGCGGAGCAGGATCTGGTAAAGGGCCTTCGCCTTTTCGATCTGGCCGGTCGCGACAAAGAGTTTCGCAGCCTCTGCCTGAGCGGTCGTCACCCACTGTCCAGCCTGGGGATGGAAGAGATAAAGACGGCGGAAATGTTGTAATGCGGCCTCCAGGTTGCCAGACTGCGCCGCGGCCTGGCCTAACCAGTACTGGAGTTCTGCTTCCTGATCCGGCTTTGGCATCTCCCCTTCGATACCCTGCAACGTTTGGTAAGCCTTCTCAGGCTCGGAGAGGTCCAGGAGCAGCAGGCCCAGGGAATACCGGGCGTCTATGGCGTCTTCAGAGGCGGGAAATTCCTCAATGAGCCGGAGGTATGCCTTCCGAGCCCCCTCAAGATCTTTGAGCCGTTTCTGGCATACCGCAAGGTTGTGGAGCGCGTTGAGCCTTAAGACCGAGTCCTCTGGGACCAGATCTAACGCCATCTGGTAATACTCTCGGGCCTCCTGGTACCGGCCCTCCTGGAAAAGGATGGAGGCCAGTTTAAAGGCAGCATACCCTCGCGTTTCAGGGCTTCCCCACTGGATGGTTTTGAAGAACAGCGACTTGGCCGAGTCCAATGCCCCTGCTTTCATCAGGGCAACCCCCAGAGCATACTGGAGTTTGGCCTTTTGCTCCGGGTCCTGTAAACGTGCCAGAACATCTTTCGCACGGCTCTTGTGGCCTTGGGTGATCCATACCTCCGCCCGGATCCGCTGGAAATAGTCTGGCGTTGCCCATCTCTCCTGAACGAGGATCTTTGCGATGCTTTGTACCCGAAGCGTATCCCCGTACTGTTCCAGGAGTTTCAGGTAGGACTCTACAAGCACGGAATCCATTGGCAGGGGGATCTCTTGCAGTGCTTCCAGGTCCTGGGCCTGGAGAGCGAGGGCAAAGCGGACCCGGGAGTCGTACTCGGCATAGCGTCCGGCCCATCCCGGGTGACCCAGGGCGAAAAGTGCGCGTGCCCGTACGGAATAGGCGACAGAGTCGTCCACCGTAAATGCCCATTTCAAAGCCCGCCAGGGGTCGCGATGCAGCCAGGCCTTGGCCAGAACTTTTTGAAGTTCTGGGTCTGGCCCGTATGTCCGGAGCACCGTCTCCGCAAGCGGGATAAGGTCTGACCGTTGTGCCAGGGCATCAAGGGCCAGGACCTCCAATTTCCTGGCCTTGCGGTCAAGGTCAAAACCGGGTTTCTGGATCTTCCGGACCAACGGCAATACGAGATCGGGATGCTGCTGTTGCCACAGGGCTTCAGCCATCGCCAGGACCTCGTCCGAACGCTCAAAGTTCAGATAGCGATAGGCCGAATCGGTCCAGCCTGCGGCCAGAAACGTCTGGAAAACGAGGTGGGAGTCTGCTGCAAGGTCTTTGAACTGACGGAAAAGAGGAATGGCGGAGGCCGCATTGCCCGTCTCAATGAGCCACCGGATGTATTGGACACGTTGTTCAGGGGTCAGAGGCGCCGGGTCCACCGCAGGGAGGCTCTCGGGGGTCAGCCAGCGGATGGCCATCGCACGTGCCCAGGGATCGGAAATCCCGGCTTGGAACAGGAGTCGGGCGGAGTCCAAGTGGGCCGAATCGTGTGTGTCTTGAAACGCTAAAAGATGCGCCTGGAGGAGAAAACTCCGGATCGCAGCGTCCCGGGGAACCCCCTCAAGCAATTGAAAGACGGTGGCATAGGCCCCGAGGTCCAAGAGCCGCTGGAGTCCCACGGAGAGGGGAGTCCCTTTGGCCAGGTCGATCAATACCGATTGGATCTCGGTGGGGGAAGCGGATGGCATGGGGAGATCCAATACACCGGAGAGGGCAGTTTGAAGCGTGTCAGCTACGGGTGTAGAGGCCTGGCCGGTGCGGTAGAGGTCGGTGAGGAGCGCAATCCCGCTCTGTTCTTTTGGGACCCAGTCCCGACCTTGGCCGGGGTTGTGCCAGAGATCGTGCCAGATGATCTGTGCCTCACGGTAGGCCCCTGACGCGTCCAGGGCCCGGGCCAATGCCAGGGAGAGACGGCGAGGGGTGATCTTTCTTCGCCACAGTTGCCACGCCAAAAGTGGGTGGCCACTTTGGAGATAGGCTTGGATTCTCAGACTGTCCTGGGAAATCCCCTGGGCTTGAAGGGAGTCCAGTACACGGAGGGCGGCAACGGGATTCCCGGTTTGGAGCCACACCCGAACCCGGAGGATCGGGTCCTGGATGTCTGGAAGCGCTGAGCGGGCAAGGGCCGGATCACGGAACAGGAGGGCTGCACGGGCTTTGAGATCTGCAATGGAGTCGATGTCGTTGGGCAGGACCGAGAGAAGAGACTCGGCAAGCACCCTGTCGTGGAGATTCAGCGCCAGGCGGCAGAGAGCGCTGAGGGATTGGGGATCCATGGCCTGGAGAAGGGTTGCATAGGCCGAGGCGGTGTCCCCCTTCATAAGCCAGGCTTTGGCCAGCAGCCGGAGGGCTTCAGGGCGAGATCCCTGGCGGCGTGCAAGAGGAAGGATCCGGTCTGGGTTTCCAAGTTTTGCGTAGAGATGCGCGATCTGGAGTTGGTATTGAGCGTGGGATTGAGGACTGTCGGCGGCCAGGATTTTCCAGGCCTGGAGCGCCTTCTGGAACTGACCGGTTTGTTCAAAGAGTTCTGCAGCCCTTTGGAGCCACGTTGCTCGGTCTGGAGACCTGGGGAACGCCTGACCGAGACGGAGATAGGCGGTTGCACGTTCGGTGTCCGGGCCGACCTGGGCCAGGAGGAGAAGCGCCTGTTTCCGAAGGTCCAGAGGGGCATCGCGGAGGTCACGGAGCATCGCAAGGGCCTGGGCGGTATCCCCTTGAAGGAGGAAGAGTTCGGCCTGGCCGAGCATGGCATGCTGTGCCCATCGGGTCTGTGGGTATCGGGTCTGGACGACCTCGAAAAGGACCGCGGCGTCCTCCCATTTCCCCTCGTCTTTCAGTTGGTTGGCCAGATCCAGAAGCGCCTGCTGGGCATGGAGTGTGCCCCAGAGCAAGAAGGTGAAAAGAAAAAGGATCGCTCGATGTCGAGCCATGCCCAGGATTTTACGTCACCCCTGAAGGAGGGTCAAACGCAAGAGATCGGCCTTGTCATTGCATCCTTTGGGAAGGGCTTATAAAATTGGCCTATGCGGGTTTCGGCGGTCATTGTCGCGGCCGGGCAAGGCCAACGGTTTGGCGCCCTGAAACAGGTGGTCCCGATCCTGGGGGTACCGGTTTTGGACCATACCTTGGCACGATTTCAAAGCCATCCTAAAGTCAATGAGATCGTCTTGGTACTCCATCCGGATCTCCTCAAGGATCCCGCACGTTGGACCCAGAGGTTTCCCAAGATCCGGAAGGTCATACCCGGTGGACAGACCCGTGCGGAGTCTGTTTACCGTGGGGCAGATGCGGCCACTGCGGAGTATCTTTTGGTCCACGACGGTGTCCGGCCCCTGGTCTCCGCACGACTCATCCATCAACTCGTTCAGGTCCTTGCCCAGGCCCCTGTGGTGGTGCCGGTGGTCCCGCTCCGAGACACCGTGAAGCGTTGCGAGGACGACGTGGTTTTTGATCGGTTAGACCGGGAGCGGTGGGTCATCGTCCAGACCCCACAGGCGGTGCACCGACAGGTGCTCCTGCAAGCCTACGCCAATTTGGGGGACGACGCCTGGCATCAGCCGGACGAATCCACATTGGTGGAGAAAGCCCTGGGGATCAAGGCCCGAGCCGTGCCTGGAGACCCTCAGAACCTCAAGATCACGTACCCTGAAGATCAGCGACTGGCGGAATCGCTGCTTGCACGGGGAATCCGTGTGGGCTTTGGAGTAGACCTTCATCGGTTGGCACCCGGCCGGCCTTTCGTGTTGGGAGGCGTCTCCATCCCCTTTGAGCTGGGGCCTGTGGGGCATTCGGACGGGGATGTCCTCATTCACACGTTGATTGATGCCCTCTTGGGGGCGACCGCCCTCGGGGACATTGGCCGTTGGTTCCCGGACACCGACCCCAGGTATGCAGGTGCCCCCAGCACCGACCTTTTGAAACACGTTGTCCTCCGCCTGGAAGAAAAGGGCTATCGGATCCTCAACGTAGACCTTACAGTGGTTTTGGAGCGCCCGAAGATTGCGCCCTATGTGGAGGCGATGCGTCAGACCCTTGCCCAGGCCCTGCGTCTGGACCCTGCACGGGTCTCGATCAAGGCCAAGACCTCCGAACACGTGGGGCCTGTGGGGGAAGGCAAGGCGATCCAGGCCTTCGCGACGGCCTTGGTCCTCGGACCGGACACGGGCTTCTCCTGAGGCAACTCTTTCTGTGTCACAGACTTTTCATGTTGACTTAGCCGAATTCT
>CAYQZW010000026.1:0-18743 GCA_964422065.1 uncultured bacterium
AACCCCCTCGAAGTATGCCGGATCGGTCACCGTATGGATGCCCAGGACACCTAACCCGCGGAGATAGTCAAGATACGAGGACACTGAGTACACCACACCCTTTTGTTCTCGCAGTTTTACGAACAGTCGGGAACTCATCCCACCTCCGAGAATCGCATTCAACAGAACCAGTGCTGGCCGTTTGGGGTGGGTGTATTCCGGGACCCGGACCCCCATGGCCAATTGGACTTGGTACAGGCGGGACTCTGTGTGGATGCGGAGGGGTTCTGGCGTGGGCAAAGGTGGCTCCTCAACGGCTCCCGTGATGTTCCCCTGGGGGAGATGGAAGGAACGCTCGTAGGCTCGGATGACTGCTTCCAGGTCCACATTCCCCACCACGACCAGCACAACGGCGTCTGGAGCAAACGCTGCCTGCCAGCGTTCACGGACCTGCTCTGTGGTGAACCCCTGGATGGAGGGCAGCGTTCCCATGATCTCGCGGCCCAGGGGATGACCAGGGAACAGGGCATCGAACAATAGATAGAAAACGTAGTCATCCGGAGTTTCCAGAAAGCTCTTGAACTCCTCCAGGACGACCGATTTTTCCAGGGCCACATCTTCCTCTGCAAACCTTGGAAACGATACCATGTCTCCCAGAAGGTCCATGGCCAGGGGGAAGTGCTCTTTGAGCACCCGTGCGTAGAGTCCCAGGTAATCGTGGGTGGTGTCTGCGTCCAAGTATCCGCCGGTATCTTCAATGGTGCTAATGATCTCAAAATTGGAGCGGTGCTGTGTGCCTTTGAAGAGCATGTGTTCCAAGAAGTGGGTAATTCCTGGGATGGCTTCATCCCGACTCCCATGTCTGGAGAAGATCCCGATGACAACCGATTCACTGTGGGGGACAGGGTCCCAGATCAGGGTCGCGCCATCGGCCAATTGGGTTTTCAAAGGGCGAGATTCCATTTATTTTCCTCCAAAGATGCGGGTGAGGTCCAGAAATGTGATCAAGATCATGAGCAGGATGAGAAGGGCCATTCCGATTTGCTGGATCCACATCTGGACTTTGGGGGAGAGGGGTTTCCCGCGGATTGCTTCAAGGGTGTAGAGGAAGAGGTGTCCGCCGTCCAGTGCGGGGATCGGCAGGAGATTGATCACGCCGAGGTTCACAGAGATAATGGCGATTAAGAACAGCAATTGGAACATGCCCATCCCTGCTGTTTGGCCAACGATTTTGCCGATCATCACCGGACCGCCAATGGCCTTCACCGAAACCTCCCGGAGGATGAGTTTCACCAGAAGGGTAAAGGTGAGGACGACGGATTCGACCGTTTTCGCTGCGGAGTATGTGAGGACCTTGGCCGGACCCAGGCGATGTCGTTCGGTGGCGACGACGACGCCGATTCTCCCCCGGGGTTCTCCGGTCTCATCCACCGTTTTGCTTACGGGGACCCAGATTTGAAGTGTGTCACCGTTTCGGAGGATGGACAACTGCACGGTGTCTCCGGGCCGGGCTGAGATCACGTCAACCAGTTCGGTCCACGAGGAGATCGAGACCGTGTCAATGGCCAGGATGCGATCCCCGGCTCGGAGGCCGGCCTTTTCCGCTGGTTCTCCACGCACGATTTTTCCGACCACCGGAGGAATCAGGGGCTCGATCCCCAGGGATTCAGGCTCTGTGACCGAAAGGGCAATGGAGAGCGTATCTGAGGCCCGGAGGATTCGGAGGGTGTGTTCACCACGTCGGGTCAGGACCTGGTCGATTTCCCACCAGTTCCGAACGGGTTGGCGGTCTACTTCAAGGATCTGGTCCAGGGCCTGGAGGCCCGCACGGGCGGCCAGCCCCTCAGGTTCGACCCGGTAGATCGTGGTGCCCGGGATGACGGAGAGCCCGAAGATGCCATAAGCCATCAGGAAGACCACAAAGCCGAGGAGGATGTTGAAAACAGGGCCACCGAGGACGACCGAAAAGCGGTGGGAGACCGGCCGTCCAAGGAACTCATCGGGTTCATAAGGGCGTTCTTCGGGTTCATCCCCAGCCATTTTCACGTAGCCCCCAAAGGGGATGGCGGAGAGGGCGAACTCGGTCCCTCGCCAAAACCAGGTCACGAGTTTGGGGCCAAAACCTAAAGAAAAGGTCAAGACACGGATCCCCAGTCGGCGGGCAATTAGGAAGTGGCCTGCCTCATGGACCAAAATTAAAATGCTGAGGATGATCAGGGTTGTGATGACGGCCATAGAACCACGATTTTAAGGCGAATCTCTTAGGGGTTCAAAGCACGATGTGCCCTGCGAATGGGGGCCGGGGCACGGGGTTGGTGGAAGTGTGCTGTGACCGACACATTCCCCTCAAAAATGCCCTTTCTCGGAAACACCCGCAACGGCATAGTAGATCCATCCCAATCCAGAGATCGTTCCCCCCAGGAGAAAGGGCCATTGGGGCTGGAGTTGCCATAAGAGCCCGCCAAGGAGCGGTGCGGGAATAACCGCAAGCCCACGGATGAGATAGTAAAAGCCAATCGCTCGCCCCCGTTGATTTGGGGTCGCAAGGTCCACGATTCTTGCCTTTCGTGCCGGTTCTCCAATTTCCCGAAGCCCCGCAATCACAAAGGCGAGGGGCAGGAAGCGAGCAGGAAGGACCACCAGGCTAACGGGGAAGAGGGTGAAAAAGCCGAACGTTGCCAAAATGAAAGGATACCGCCCCCAACGGTCGGCAAGATAGGCTACGGGGAGGTAACCCGCAATGGCGGTCAGCATCTGGAGTGCGGTTAAGGTCCCAAAGGCCATGGCACTCTTCTGTTGGATGGTCATCACCCACAGAACGACATAGAGGACCGCGAGATTCGAACCGAAGCGGACCAGACAATCTGCCAACAGCAATCTTTTGAGTGGAGTCGGGAGTTGTTGCCAGATCCCTCCTCTATCCTTTGTGTCTTGAGTCTGGGGAGCCCGGATGTGGTAGAACCGGGATTGAAGGTAAGCCGCGATCAGGGCCAGCCCCAGGGAAATTGCGAAGCCGACCTTCATCCCCTGAACCAACCCCAGTCGAGACAACATCCACCCTCCGAGCGGAGGTGCAACGACAATCGGGACCCGTTTCCAGATGGATTGGACACTGAATCCCATGGCCCGTTTGGCCTGGCTCAGGGTATCGCCAATCAGTGCAAAGATTGCCGGCTGGGACATGCTGCTCCAAGCCAGGACCAAGAGGGTTCCCGCGATGACAATTTGCCAACGGGAGGTGAGCAGATAGACGAGATACCCCAGGGCAGCGATCCCATTGAATAGCGTGAGGGCCCGTTTTCTCCCCAGCCGATCGGAAAGCCATCCCCCGGGATATTGGTAGAGTGTGTCCACGATCCGTTTGAAAGAGCCATACACGCCGATAGCTGCTGCACTTGCCCCCAGGGCTTCCAGATATTTGGGCATGAAGCGGACCCAGAGTTCCTCGCCCATACCGATCACGAAAAGCGCGCCCAAGAGGACAACGATATTGTGTTCTAAAGCCAGGAACTCCCGGAGGTCGGTTTTACGCATCCCAAAGGCCCCGTTTCATACCCCGGGGAAATTTCGGATAGGGGGAGCGGAGACCGGTATACCCCCGTTTACCGTTGCAATTCCTCCATCCAGCGTGTGGCTTCCTTGACGGTAAGAACGGTTTCGGACCCATCACAGCGTTTCAGACGGATCCGGATCGGGACAGCGTCCGTCACAGGGATCGAAAACAGGATATAGGGCTGGGTGAGGACCTGAAGAACCATTGCGTCTTCGGATGGACAAGATTCATGAGCCCAGACCTGAAGGGTATCGCCCACCCGAAGGATTTGGTCTACCGCCACGGTATAGCCCGAAGTCGGCCGTTCCCCCAGACCTAAAAGGAGAACCTGTTGTTGATCGAAGGAGATCTGTGGGGCCTCAGGGGTGGGAATCTGCTGGACATGAAGATAGGAGTAGCCCATTTTCCACTCATCGGCATTTTGAAAAGCGACGGCAACCGGTGCTTGGATCGGAGACCGGGACCCCGACTCGATGATTTGATAGGAGACCGGATGTCCCCCTGGGTTGCCTGCCAGCGTCCATAGCATCCACAGCGTCCAAAGCATGGAAGCCTCCTCTTTTGACGGTTCAAGTATACACCGCTATTCCTCGGACGTGGCAAATTGGGGGTCCCGGACAAAGAACTTCCCCGGCAACTGCTGGATGACCCCCTTTAGTTCAAGCGCCAGGAGCGTTCCCAGGAGTTCAAATGGGGGAATCTCAAGGACTTCCGCAAGGGTATCCAGATGCTGAGGCTCTGCACCCAGGGCCCGAAAGACCTTCCACTCTTGAGGGGAGAGGAGAGGGAGTTCGGGACGTTCCTTCTGGGTGGGGAGCCCCAGTTCTTCAAAGATGTCCTCCGGTTTGGAAATCAGGTGGGCTCCCATCTGGATCAGCCTGTGGGTCCCCTGGGACAGGGGGGAGTCCATAGGACCGGGGACGGCGAAAACCTCTTTGCCTTGGTCTGCGGCCCAACGGGCAGTGATGAGCGCGCCCGAAGTTTGGCCCGCCTCCACGACAATCACCCCCATAGAAAGGGCGCTGATGATTCGATTCCGCTGCGGGAAGTGCTCCGCATGGGGCTTGGTCCCAAAAGGGAACTCGGTGATGACACAGCCTCCTCTTTCCACGACCTCACGGAAAAGTTTGCGATTCTCTGCTGGATAGGGACGGTCGAGCCCACTCCCCAAGACCACCACGGTGGTCCCTTGGGCAGCCAGAGCCGCACGGTGGGCAACCGTGTCAATGCCTCTGGCACCCCCTGAGATCACCCCGAGCCCCTGACGCGCGAACTCTGTGGCCAAGAGTCGTGCGATACGCTTGCCATAACTGGTTGCCCGTCTGGACCCCACAATCGCTAATCCCGGCTGATGGAGTGCCTCGGAGTTCCCCCAGACGTAGAGGATTGGGGGAGAGTAGGGGTAGGGCTTTAAGGACTCCGGGTATCCTGGCAAGGGGTACGCAACGATTTCTGCTCCCCATGCATTCGCTTTCTCCAGTTCCTGGTCCACTCGCTTCCAGAGGTCACCGAAGTGATTGAGCGGACGGTGGGTCACCCGCTCGATCTCCTCAGGGTGCTTTTCCAACAGTGTCTGAGGATCGATCCCTTGATCCACCAACTGGCGGTATCGGATCGGCCCGATCCCTTCCAGAAAACTGAGGGCTAAATAGGGTCGGATCTCCGGATGCATGGTCCCCTTCCTTAGGGCGTGTGTGAGGGGTTGGCGTTGTCCTTTGGGGCCAGCAGAGTCAAATTCTGGAGTTCCTTCGCACGTTGTCGAGAGATGTGGTCTGCCAGGCGGATCGGTTCTGGGAGTCGGTATTTGGGGGTTGCAGCCAACACAAGTTTCAGGGCGTCTTCCATGGAGACCCGGTGTCCCGGCGAGACAAAGATCGGCCGAACACATGCCCGTGTCCGGACCACCCACCCCACCTGCTTGCCGTTGTACCGAAGCGGCTCCGCGCAACCGCGTTCGGGGCACACCGGGCGGTACTCTCCGACCAGGCGCGTCTTGGCACAGCCTATGGTCGGGATCTCCAACTCCACCCCGAGATGGGAAGCGATGCCAAGCCCCCGGGGGTGTGCGATCCCCTGGCCGTCCACCAGGAGAACATCGGGTTTCTTCTGGATCTGGTGATAAGCCTCCACCATTCCCTGGAGTTCCCGAAACGAGAGGAACGTGGGGATATAAGGGAACTCCACATCTCCCTCCCACACCGTGGATTCCAGAAGTGTCAGAGTCTGCATGTCCAACACGACCAGCGCCACCACCATTTTCTTTTGGCCCCGGACATAAGAGACATCGACCCCTCCGATGCGCCGAACTGCCCCAAAGTCAGAGACAAGCCGGACCCGTGACTTCAAACGTTCCTGCAGTGCCTTGAGTGTCTCAAGATCCCGCGGGGGCACGTTACAGTTTCTCCCGTTTGAGGGCCCGTTGGATCTCCCGCTCGATCAGGCGTCGTTTGATGCTCTCCCGCTTTTCGTACTTCTTCTTGCCCTTCACAAGGGCCAGTTCGACCTTGATGAGACCGTGTTTTTCATAAATGCGCAGTGGGATCAGGGTCAAGCCCCGCTCCTTGACTTTCCCGTATAGCCGTTTGATTTCGTATTTATGCAAAAGCAGTTTCCGGGGACGGAGCGGGTCTGGTGCAAACTTGCTCGCGTGGGTGTACGGCGTCACATGCATGTCGTAGAGATAGACTTCACCGTCCTCAATATCCGCATAAGCATCTTGGATGGAGACCCGACCGGCTTTAATGGACTTGACTTCGCTTCCCTCTAAGACGATGCCTGCCTCAAAGGTCTCTAAAATCTCGTAGTCGTACCGGGCTCGGCGATTGACGACGATGTTTCGCATTCAGAGGATCAAAACCTTGCGAATTCCAGTGAAATCCGGTGGATGTCCCCGAGTTCACCTAAGGGGGAATAGGCGTAGCCGAAGGTGAGTGTCCGGTGGTGGACTTTGAATCCGGCGCTGAACCCGTTGAGGATGTCCCGCTCCCGCCCTACATTGGCCTCCAGGCCTTTGGAGGAGAACCCGAGTCCCACGGACAGAAGGGCATTGACCCGCCAGAGAGAGCCCAGTGTGAACAAGGCATGGTTCGGGGTTAAGCCGAAGCCCGCGGTAACGTCCAGGTTTTGCAGATGCCATGCTGCCATGACGTCGAATTCAGGGCCTGGATTGGACCGGCGCTGGGCCAGTGGCTTGACTTCAACCCCAAGATGACGGAGCGATACGCCGACGGTCACTGGACGGTCCGGGATCGGATACACGACACCGAGGTCCAGACCTAAAGCGAGAGCATTGTATTCCGCGATTCCCTGGTAATAAAGGGATACGCCAATCCCCCAGATGCCTTTTCCCCGGAATGGCTGGTGGTAGTAGCCGGTGAAGGCAGAGTGGGTCGTGGAGAAGTTGCCCACTGGGTTGCCCAGGGTATCGGTTCGGGGCATGCTCCCGGAGGTCCATCCATAGAGGGCAAAGGCCATCCGCTGGTTGGGCACATAAAAGGCGCCAAGCCCGCGAATCCCTGCGAGATAGGAGATCCCCTGGAGGGCGGCGGTTCGTTGGGTAGGCCAGGCCGCGGGGTTGATGCGGAGACTTGTTGGACCGGGAATGACCCCGGACCCGAGGCCGAGGAGTGCCTCATCCACGCTCACAGGGATGTTGAGGTAGGGATACCCGCTTGTGCCGCCGGATCCAGCGGTAAGCCCACCAATGAGTGCCAGGAGTGTGATCCAAGTTCGCATGACGGCATTATAGAACGTGCGGGCGGGCCGGGTCAACCCGGCCCGCCCGCACATCCCCGCATCTTCACCGATATTTTTCCGACACCGACTTCCCTTGCAGGAAGAGCAACAGGTAGTCACGACCTCCAGCCTTGGAGTCGGTCCCGGACATGTTGAACCCGCCAAAAGGATGGACATCCACCAATGCACCCGTACATTTCCGGTTGATGTAAAGGTTGCCGACGTGGAACTCGCGCTTGGCCTTGGCAATCTTCAGAGGGTCCTTGGTAAACACCGATCCGGTGAGCCCGTATTCGGTGTTGTTCGCGATCCGGAGGGCATCGTCAAAGTCTTTGGCCTTGATGACTGCCAGGACCGGCCCAAAGATCTCCTCTTGCGCAATGCGTGCGTTTTCGTCAACATCTTTGAAGATGGTCGGACGGATGTAATACCCGTTTCCTTCCGCCTTCTCCCCGCCGGTAACCAGTTTTCCTTCCTCTTTGCCAATCTCAATGTATGAGAGGATCTTCGCTTCGGCTCCGGCGTTGATGACTGGCCCAACGGGATGATCCTCTTTGGCCGGTCCGATACTGAGGGCCTCGGTCTTGGCTTTGATGGCTTCAATGAAATCGTCATAGATCGGCTCTGTCAGGATTAAGCGTGATGCGGCCGAGCATTTCTGGCCCTGGAAGCCGAACGCCGAGGCCACCACAGCCTTTGCGGCATCCTCCAGGTCCGCATCGGCGTCCACGATGATCGCGTCTTTCCCACCCATTTCCGCAATGACACGTTTCAGCCACTTCTGGCCGGGCTGAACCTTTGCCGCCAACTCGTAAATGTGAATCCCGACCTCCTTGGAACCGGTGAACGCAATCATCCGGGTCTTTGGATGCCCGACCAGATAATCGCCGACCGTAGAGCCTGGCCCGGTCACGAGGTTGAGGATTCCCGGGGGTAGACCCGCCTCCTCCATGAGTTCCACGAATTTGTATCCGATGACGGCGGAATCCGAAGAGGGCTTCAGAACGACCGTGTTCCCAGTGACCAGTGCAGCCGTTGTCATCCCCAGCATGATGGCCAGAGGGAAGTTCCAAGGGGGGATCACGACGACAGGGCCGAGGGGGATGTAGAAGTACTCGTTCCGTTCCGTGGCGATCGGGGTGAGCGGCTGAGGCTGGGCATATCGGATCATTTCCCGGGCATAAAACTCAAGGTAGTCAATCGCCTCCGCTACATCCGCGTCTGCCTCAAGCCAGTTTTTGCCCACCTCAAAGATCTGCCACGCAGCGAACTCGTGTTTCCGCTGCCGCAAAAGTGTGGCGGCACGGAGGAGGATCGTTGCCCGTTCCTCTGCAGGGACGTTCTTCCAGTACTCGAACCGCTCCGTGGCCACCTGAATGGCCTGTTCCGCATGGTCTGTATTCGCCTTCTGGAGAATGCCGACGACCTGATCCTTCTCCGAGGGGTTCATGGACTGGAACTTCTCGTTGCTGTAGATCCGTTCGCCGTTGATGACAAGCGGGTACTCCTGGCCCAGTTGGGCCTCTACCCTCTCCAGGGCTTCGAGCATCCGTTTCCGGTTCGCCTCCACCGAGAAATCGGTGATGGGCTCATTTTGAAATGGGGTTAACATCTCGCTTGCCTCCTTCTTTTTGTGATGGTTTTGATGAAGCCTTCTCGGGGGTCACCGGACCACGGCAAACGTCCGGCGGTCCCGAACTACACCATTCAACAAGACCTGCAAAATGTAAATGCCTGTGGGCCAATCCGGCTGCGTCCAGGCCAGGGTTTGTGCCTCCTGACCCGGAAAATCCGGGTATCGTTCGGCATAAACCCGGACGCCCTCATCGTTAAAAATCTCCACCAGAACATCCGCGCTCTGAGTAATCTCCAGGTTCAACTGGACCTCATCCCCAGGGCGGAAAACCCGCCGGTTGAGAGAAAGGTGAACAAACCGGAGAGGCCGGTGTTCATAAGTGACCACTTCGGTGAGGGAGACGAGACTTTGCCCTGAATCCGGGACACCGTCCTGGTCGGCATCGACCGTCACCTTGAGGTAGGTATTGATGAGGCCGGTTCCGCCGAACCCCAAAAGGGCATTGTCCGGCATGCTTTCGCCCCCAGACGCATGGTCTCCGCCGGCGATCAATCCCACCAGATGAAGGGTTGCACCGGTTGGAAAGCCGTGGGGATAGATCTCGGTCCACGGGATGCCCGCCTCAAAGATCCCCCGCTGACCGGAATATCCTGTGTTCGCAAGTTCCGCATTTCCGATGGGCTCTGTGTGCTGGGAATCTAAGATCCGGCGTGCGCCCCCGGTGTTGAGGTCGCCGTTCCATAGAGCCAAAATGTGGCTCATTCTCGGGCCGTTGAACTGGAAGTTCCTTGGATACCAGTCCAGGTTGTTGATGTTCCGGACACCTTCCTCCCCATTCCCGATCAACAGGAGGACGGCGTTATTCTGGACCACATAATCTACCGCCACATAGAGGTACTCGGCATCCCAGGTCAGGTAGAGCCCAAAGAGTTCGTTATTGGACCCCCAGAAGGAGTCATCAGAGGGATCCGTCAGGACGTGCTCGTCTTCGGTGTATTCGTCTACCTCACCATCTACCGCGACGGTGTGGTAAGGAGAAGCCATAAGCCAGAGCACGAGGAGGGGGATCATGGGCGGTTTGTGGCGCGTAGAATCTCTTGTTCAATCCGGCGGTCAGCGTCCAACATCGCTTGTTCTGGGGTCTTTTTGCCTTGGAGTGCGAGTTCCATCTCAGCATTGGTCAGGAGTTCGATCTGGGAGTAGAAGGGAATGGCAGGCCGTGCGATGGCCGTTTCCATTGCACGCATGAGCAGGGGAAGGTAGGGGTGGCGTGTGGTGTCAACCTTCGGGAGCGCCTTCCGGTTGAGCGGGATTTGTCCCAGTTCGTTGGCCCAAAACGCCTGGATCTCCGGAGAAAGAAGGAATTTCAAAAAGGAGAGCGCCAAGGCCTTCCGTTTGGGGTTTAAGATGACCATGTTGGTGCCGCCGATGGTCGTGTGGGAACCCGCAGGGCCAGCGGGCACCAGGGCGAGTCCAAAATCAATGCCGGCGGTCTCCAAGGATTTCAAAGCCCAGGGACCCGAGAAGATCATGGCGTACTTGCCGTTCCGGAAACCGACATCTGGGGGGATCGCTCCAGATTTCCAGGCACCTGCCTCAATTTTGTACTTCCGGTAAAGGTCCACCTTCAATCGGAAGGCCTTCAAGGCCGCAGGCTCGTCGAACAGGCAGGAACGCAGGTCCTTGGACAAAAAGCCTGCCCCGAAAGAGTAGAGGAAGGGAAAGGTCCACCATAGGGAGTTTCGCATGCCGAACGCGTAAATCCCCTGGTCGGGGTGGGTGAGTTTTTTCCCGATCTCAATGAATTCGTCCCAGGTTTTGGGAGGGGCAGGAACTCCGTATTTTTTGAAGAGGTCTTTACGATACAGCAGGATCACACAGGTGGCCTGGTCAGGCAAGCCAAAGAGGGTATCGTGAATGAGGTTGGAGGCCAGAGGGGCAGGCAAAAGTTGGTTGGCGAGATCCCCCAATTCCTCGGGGAAGATGGGGACCACCGCCTTTTTGGATGCCAGGACTGCAGTGAAGGCGTTGTCGACTCGCGCTAAGTCGGGGGGCATCCCCGCCGCAATGGCGGTCAGAAGTTTCTGCTCCATCCCCTGAAAGGGGATCCGTTGGACTTTGATGGAAACCCCGGGATGCGTTGCCTGGAACCGTTGGACCACCTGCATAAAGGCGGCATGTTCTTCGTCGTTGTACGTCTCCCAGATCGTCAAAGAGGAGGAGGAAGACGTTGAAGACGAGCATGCCGGGCCTAAAAGCACCAGCCCCAGGAGACTCAGGAGCCCGGCCCAACGGTAAAGGTCCCTCCCTCTCATCGCTGATGGCCCTTTCAGGATTCTTGCGATGGGGAAGAAGAGGTCTGTTGCTCCTCTTGATTTTCCGCCTCTTTGGCGGCTTTGCGGAATTCTCGGATGGCTTCACCCATCCCACGCGCCAGGTCCGGGAGTTTCCGCGCCCCAAAGAGGAGGACAATGATCAAAAAGATCAGTAGAAGTTCTTGAAACCCGATGCCCATGGTTTACCTCCCCTTTTTCGCGACAAATTTGGACGCAAAGAGTCCGAGTTCAAAAAGAATTATAAGGGGTACGGCCAACAGGGTTTGGGTCACAAAGTCGACCGAAGGGGTGATGATGGCGGCAATCACAAAGACCCCGACAATCACCTCTCGCCGATATTTCCGCAGGGTGTCCGGGTCGATCAAGCCAATCTGGGTCAGGAACACCATGATGACCGGGAATTGGAAGAGCCCGCCAAAGGCGAGGAGGAGAATCAGCACGAAATTGATATAGCCGGATGCGTTAAAAAGGCCCTCCATAGTGCTGCCCCCGAAACTCAGCAGAACTTTCACGCCGATGGGCAACGCCAGGAAAAGGGCAAAGGCCGCACCGATGTAAAAGAGAATCAATGCGGTCAGGAGAATTGGACGGGCTGCCCGCTTCTCTTTGTCCGTTAAACCCGGCGAGACAAACCGCCAGAGTTCGTAAAACGCATACGGAAGAATGAAGATAAGGGAAGCCACCAATGCGACCTTCAGTCGAACCAAGAATGCCTCGGGCGGTGAGAAGAAATAGAGTTTCCCCACAGGCTTGATGATGACCTGGAGGAGTCGGTCACTGAGCAGGTACCCCCCGATCGCGCCCAACCCCAAGACGATAAAGATCCGAATAAAGCGGCTGCGCAGTTCCTCGAGATGGTCTAAGAATGACATTTCCTGATCTTCTGGAACGGATCCAGTGTCTCCGTTCGGTGGAGTAGACACCGATTGAGGTTCTTCTTGTGGGGTCTCTGGGTCCGGGATCATGGCTTACGATGCTCCGGGGATGGAGGGATCCGGAAAAGAGAGTCGGGGAAAACTTCCCCAGTTTGCCATCGTGTGAAGGTAAAGAACAGGGTTTGTGTCGGGAAGTAAAGGATGAGGGTATCTGGGAGCCCCTGAGGCCCGGGTTGGTAAGCAAAAGAGTCGATACCCACCTCTGGGGCTTTCGGGACGCCGATCCATAACGATCCACGTGGGTGAAGCACAAAGAGGCTGTCGATATGCCAAAGCCAGGAGAGGTCTGCCGGGTATTGCCCCATGGTCATCTGCTTTCCGGTCTGCAGGTTCCAGAGGATGACCTGACCGTGTTGACCCAGGAGGACGTAGGGTGGGGCGTCCATGCGAAAATCCGCGGGTTTCCGGAGCCAGATTCGGCCCTCGAAGGTGTCTGTGCTTGTCGGGGTTTGGACGATCTCGACCATGGTGGCTGTTGCGCTTTCGATCTGTTGGAGGGCAGGTTGCCACGGAGGGGTCCTCCCCGGTGTGGAGGCCTGGGAGAGGAGCCACCCCAGGGCAACGCTTTGCATCCAGGTCATTGACAGCGTCAGAGTTTGGCCGCCATAAGGTCGGCAACTTCTTCGGGGATCGAGGCGACAGGAACCCCAGCGGCTTCAAAGGCTGCGATCTTTTCTGCGGCGGTTCCTGTGCCGCCGGAGATGATGGCTCCGGCATGGCCCATGCGCTTCTCTGGTGGGGCCGTCCGACCCGCAACAAAGGCCACAACAGGCTTCGGGAATTCGGATCGGATGTACTCCGCAGCCTCTTGCTCGTCGGTTCCCCCGATCTCTCCAATGATGACTACACCCTGAGTCTGGGGATCGTTCTTGAAGAGTTCTAAGAGGTCAATGTACCGACTTCCAATGATCGGGTCACCCCCGATCCCGATGGCAGTAGACTGTCCCAGTCCTTTTGCGGTGAGATGACTCACAATTTCGTAGGTGAGGGTCCCGGAACGGGAGATGACCCCGATCGGGCCAGGGGTAAAAATCTGGCCAGGCAAGATCCCGACTTTGGCCTCTCCGGGTGTGATGACTCCAGGACAGTTCGGGCCAATCAGCCGGGTGGTCCCTTTTTGCTTAAGATATTGCATGACCCGCATCATGTCGTGGACCGGGATACCTTCCGTGATGGTGACGACGAGTTCAATCCCGGCGTCGGCGGCTTCCATGATTGCGTCCGCTGCGAAACGCGCCGGGACAAAGATGACCGAGGTATTGGCACCGGTTTTCTCGACCGCTTCTCGGACCGTATCAAACACGGGCACACCATGAACTTCTTGTCCCCCTTTGCCCGGCGTGACACCTGCCACGACCTTGGTCCCGTACTCCAGCATCAATTGGGTGTGGAATGATCCGTCCCTCCCGGTAATGCCTTGAACGACAAGCCGTGTGTCTTTACCCACGAGAATGCCCATTGGATCTGCCTCCTTCCTTTTCTCCACGAAAACCTACCAAACGCTAATTTTACGGCAAGGAGGAGCCTTACGCCTCGGAATGGTTTGAATCAGGATTCTGCGTCTTTCTGGATATCCAGGGCAATCAGGGATTCCCAAGCCCGATAGGAACTCCGGACCAAGGGACCTGCAGCCACAAAACGGAATCCCCTTTTCCGTGCCTCTTCTTGATAAAATCGGAACTTTTCTGGAGTGACCCATTCCCTGACCGGCAGATGACGCGCCGTGGGCTGAAGGTATTGGCCGATCGTTAAGATCTCCACCCCCACGGATCGGAGGTCATCCATGGTTTGCAAGACCTCCTCTTCGGTTTCTCCCAGCCCCACCATGAGGCCAGACTTGGAACGGATCTTCGGGTTGAACCTTTTGATGTGTTCCAGGACCCTCAGGGTCTGGTCATAGGACGCACGAGGGTCCCGAACTGTGGGGGTGAGACGTCGTACCGTCTCGATGTTGGTGCCCAGAACTTCTGGCTGTGCGTCTGTCACGATCTTCAACGCGTCCAGGTCTCCCTGGAAGTCGGGGATCAGGCCTTCCACCACAGTTTGGGGAGAGAGTTCGTGGATGCGTCGGATGGTCTCCGCGAAGATGGAGGCGCCACCGTCAGGCAAATCATCACGGTCGACCGAGGTGATCACCACATACCGGAGTTTCAAGGCAGAGATCGCAAGGGCTACCCGGAGGGGTTCCCCCCGGTCTACATGGCCACGGGGGTTTCCGGTCTTGACCGCACAGAACTTACAGGCGCGGGTACACGTATCGCCTAAAATCATCACCGTTGCCGTCCCTGCTGCCCAACACTCTCCTACATTGGGACAAAGGGCTTCCTCGCAAACCGTATGGAGTTTCAAAGTCTTGATGAGGTGCTTCACCCGCTCATAGGTCTCTCCCGTTGGGAGGGGAACCTTGAGCCACTCTGGCTTTCTTCGTCCCCTTACCTTGGCCCGGTCTTCTTCTCGCACAATTGGCCGCATGGACTCGCTCCTTAGAGTTTTTTGAGTTTGGCGTACTCCAAACTCAGAAGGCGGGTTCCGTATCGGAACCGGACCTCAACTTTTCCTTCATACACATCGGTGACGTAGCCTTCTCCGAACACCGGATGATACACCCGATCCCCAAGTTTAAAGGAAGGGGCGGTGGAGGTTTCGATCTCTGGAAGATCGCCCTCCAAGACGTCGGGGGGGAACTCCTTAAAGAAACGGGAGGGTTCAAGGATTTGATAGGACCGAAGTGCACGACGTTTTGTGTAGGTCAGAATGACATCCTCTTTGGCGCGTGTTAAAGCCACATGGAGCAGTCTGCGTTCCTCCTCAAGTTCCATTGGGTCCGTCAACGAAGATCGGTGTGGGAAAACCCCTTCTTCGAGCCCTGTGAGGATCACCACAGGGAACTCTAATCCTTTTGCCGTATGAACGGTCATAAGCGTGACCTTATTCTGGTCTGGGCCGGCCCAATCGTCCACCTCTGCCCGGAGGGCGACCTCTTGGACAAATTCCTGAAGTGTGATGGGCCGCTGTTCTCGTTCCTTGCGGTCCGAGAGGGTCTGTAACAAGATCTCGACGTTCATTTGGCGGGTTTCCTCTTGAGGATCCGGCTCCTCGCCCGCGAGGTACTCCAAGTATCGGGTTTCCTCCAAGAGCAACCGGAGCCCTTCTTCCACATCCTCCTGATGGGCCTGGAGGAGTGCAAGCGCCCGCAAAAGGGACTCCAGGCCTCGTTGGAGTCGGCGGGGGCCATCCTCTAAGAGACGCTCCATCGCCTCCAGGTATGTCAGGCCCTCTCGCTCCGCAGTCTCCACAATCAGCGCTACAGCTTTGGGGCCCAGGCCCCGAGGTGGAACGTTGACGATCCGCAGGAAAGCCTCCCGATCCCTGGGGTTCGTCGCCAGACGCGCATAGGCGATCAGGTCTTTGATTTCTTTTCGTTCATAGAACCGGATGGTCCCCACCACCTCATAGGGAATGCCGTATCGCGGAAAGACCTCCTCAAAGGCCCGGGACTGGTAATTGGTTCGGAAAAGGATCAGGAAATCCCGGAACGGGCGATCGGACTCCAAGAGGTACTCTGCAATACCTTGGGCTTCGGCTTCGTCGTCCCAAAAGGAGAAAACCCGAATCGGTCGCCCAGGCGGATTCTGGGTCCAGAGTTTTTTCCCCAAGCGGTACTGGTTGTTCTGGATGACCTCTGAGGCTGCTCGGAGGATAGTCTGGGTGGATCGGAAGTTCTGCTGGAGGCGAAAGACTCGTGCCCCGGGGAATGTGTCTTGGAACTCTAAGACGTTCCGGATATCGGCCCCACGAAAGCCGTAAATGGATTGGTCTTCATCTCCTACGACAAAGAGGTTCCCATGGACGGCAACCAGGAAGCGGAGGATCTCAAACTGGATCCGATTTGTGTCCTGGTATTCGTCAACAAGAACATGCTCATACTGCGAGGCGTAGTGTCGGTGAACTTCAGGGTACTCTTTGAACAGGGCAAGGAGGTTCAGCAAGAGGTCATCGAAGTCCATCGCATTGTTGGCTTTGAGGGTTTGTTGGTATAGATCGAGGATCTCGGCCTCCAGAGCGTCTTGAGGTGTACGGCGGCCGGTCTTGATCCAGCCGATGACCGAGGCCCAGTAGGCAGCGGATTTGGGGAGACCTCGCTCTTTCAAGATCCGTTTGATGACGGTTCGCTGGTCGTCCCGATCGTAGATGGTGAAGTCTGAAGTGTACCCTAAGAGATGGGCTTCTTGGCGGAGGAGGCGTGCGGCAAAGGAATGGAACGTACCCATAAAAAGCAGGGTCGGCTGCCAGCCCAACAGTTCTTGGATCCGGGACCGCATTTCGTCAGCGGCCTTATTGGTAAACGTCAGGGCCAGGATCCGGTCTTCCTGAACCCCGCGAGCCAGTAAATAGGCGATGCGGTATGTCAGTACGCGGGTTTTTCCTGTGCCTGCACCGGCGATGACAAGCGCCGCACCATCGCCTTCCAGGACGGCAGTTCGCTGTTCCACGGTGAGGTCCTGAAGGAGCCGATGGATCCTGGCTTCAGAAGGGACCGGAGAAGTGGACATCCAGAAGACTCCAGGTTAGGAGGTAGGGACTGTGGCTTCCAGTTTGGCCCAGATCCGTTCTGCAATCTCCATGAAGGCTTTGGCGACCGGGGAATCCGGTGCCATGGCCACAGGAGGATTCCCCTGGTCCGAGGCCGTAACGACCGCGGGATCTAAGGGAACTTGACCCAAGAGTTCAACACCGGTTTCCTCAGCCAAGCGCGTCCCGCCCCCTTCGCCAAAGACCGAAATCTTATGCCCGCAATGCGGACAAATGAGGTAGGACATGTTCTCCACAATCCCCAGGACCGGAACGTCAACTTTTTCCATCATGTGGATTGCCCGGCGGACATCGCTGAGGGAGACGTCCTGAGGGGTCGTGACGGCAATTCCTCCCTGGATGGGCATGATTTGGGCTGCCGAGAGTTGTGGATCACCGGTCCCAGGAGGGAGATCCAGGACCAGGATGTCCAATGTCCCCCAGTCCACATCGTTCAAAAACTGCTGGTAGGCCTTGTGGACCATGGGACCGCGCCACACGATCGGTTGGTCGGGGGTGACCAAGAGGCCGATGGACAGCACTTTGACCCCGTACCGAGAGACCGGGATGATCCGGTTGTTGACAATTTTCGGCGCATATTGTTCAATCCCGAAGATTTTGGGGATCGAGGGGCCGTAAATGTCGCCGTCTAAGAGCCCAACCCGTTTCCCCATTTTCGCGAATGCGACGGCCAGGTTCGCCGCAACCGTGGACTTGCCTACGCCGCCCTTGCCCGAGGTGACCATCAAAACCCGCCGGATTCGCTCTTTGACCGCTTGCGGGATTTGTACCTGAACCGGGATGCGGGCTGGAGAGTCGTCGGTGAGTTGGAAATCCACCTCCACTTCTGCTACGCCTGGAATCTCTTGGATCTTCTGGATCACCTGATCCCTGGTGACATACTGGGCCATGGACTTCGGTAATGCAAAAGTAAACGAGACCTTCCCGTTTTCAATGGAGAGGTTCCGAACCAATCCCAAGGATACCGGATCCCCGGTGGGAAGCTGAATCTCTTTCAATTTTTGATAAACGGCATCCATCTGGACCATGGGATTTCGACCTCCTTGAAGTTTCAACGAAATTCTGTAAACTGTAAGTATATGGCAGATTTCCAAAAGGTGCTATGTCTCGGGGGCGGCGGAGCCCGAAGTATGGCCCAGCTGGGCCTACTTTCCGTCTTAGAGTCCGAGGGGCTGATCCCGGATCTGATGGTCGGCACAAGTGGTGGAGCCTTGGTCGGGGCATTGGTTGCCCTGTATGGCCATGTCGAACAGGCGGTCCAGAAGATCCGGGAGGTCTTGAATTCCCCCTCGTACCAAGCACTCCAGTTGAATCCCCTACGGGATGAAGGGATCGAATCCGGCCTCTTTGACCGGCTCCTCAAATCCTTTCGTGAGCAACTCCTCATCGCACGCTCAGTAACCAATCCTGCGTTGGTCAAAGAGGAGGCCATTCAGCCTCTTTTTGAGGCCCTTTTTGGGGATCATACCTTTGAAGACCTCAAGATCCCTCTGGCGGCGGTCGCGTTAGACTTGCACACTGGGGAGACAGTAGTGCTTCGCCATGGCCCCCTTATTCCCGCTTTGCGTGCAACCTCTTCGATCCCGGGGGTCTTTCCGCCCGTGGTGCTGGATGGCCGAGTGTTGGTGGATGCAGGCCCGACCGATGTCGTTCCGGTTTGGGTCGCTCAGGCGCTTGGGGCAGAAACCGTTGTGGCGGTGGATGTCAGCGCTACACCCGAGATGGAGATCCCCACCCATCGGGCTATCGAGATCATGCTCCGTGCCGAGCAATGGGCCAGTTACCGGATCCGTTTGACCCAACTCCATACTGCGGATCTGGTAATCCAGATCCCGGTAGAGCATATCTCGTGGGATGAGTTTGACAAGTTGGACCAGGCACTCCGGGTAGGGAGAGAAGTCGGAGAACACAAGGTTTCCGAAATCCGAAGGATCTGGTCTTCGTGGTACCGCTGGAAGAAACGGATCCTTCATCCTGGGAAAAAGCCCCCGCAGCCCCCGGTCCCCATCGTTTTTGCGTAATGATGAAGAAGATCT
>CAYQZW010000027.1:0-18553 GCA_964422065.1 uncultured bacterium
GGTCTTCCCAGACGGTGGGCGGTTGGAGTTCGGGCTCCTGGACACCCGGACACTCCGCGATCCCGTGGTCAAACCCGACCTCCTGCCGTTGTTTCAAGGGGTCTTGGTGTCGGATTTGATCCCAGAGGTGCGGTTCCGACGGATCGGGACCCTGTGTACATGGCGCTGGCCGGAAGGGTTGTCCTGTGTAGAAGGGGACCTCACGGGCCATGAAGGCGACCTCCTGGTCTTTCGACTCGTGGTCACGGACGGCGACCGTGTGATCTGTCACGCTCTGGAATGCCCGAATTGGCCCTTGGTCTTTACCTACCGCGCAGGGGACCGGTTCCGACTCCGGTTTACCTACCGGGACGCATACAGTCGGGTGGATCTGGAATGGCGGTAAGGTCAGGGCTCGGTTCCCCTCTCCTCTTAGAGGCAGTCTCCTTAATGTCATGGGCGGAGACGAGGGATATGGGGTCTTTCGTTTGACCTTCTTTAGCAAGGTTCGTATAATTTGCCCCATGAGAAGCCTTCCGTCTTTGTCTGCCCTGCTCATCGGCCTTCTGTGGGTCGGCACCGGCACGGCGCTCTATGAGGATCTCCCATCGGGCCCGATTGCGGATGCCCTGGGGGGTGCAACGGTGGCCTATCCTGTGGGACTGGCCTCAATTTACGGGAACCCCGCGGGCCTCGTTTCCCTGACCGGCTTTCAGGCGGAGACCTTCTACAAGCCCCTCTATGGGGGGCTGGGCATCGGGCTCCGGACGCTTCAGGCCTCGGTGGCCATGCCGTATCGTGGGGTCGGCATCGCGTTGTCCTACAAAGAGACCGGAGCCACGTTAACCCAGGACGGCTACGAAAACGCCTATTCCGGTGCTTATCGGGAAGGGGTCTGGACACTAAGTCTGGCGCGATCTTTGACCGAGGCCTTTGCGTTTGGCCTGAATTTCCACCTCTACCACTTCCAGGAACCCCGGTTCGGGGGCGTCTCCACCTTCGGGTTGGATTTCGGGCTCTTGGCCCGGTTTTACCGGCGCTGGGCCCTGGGCGCCTCGGTCACCAACTTCAACCGTCCCCGTTTCCATGGCACGTATCGGGACGAGCCGCTGCCTGTTGCCGTGGCCGTAGGGCTGAGGTATCAGCCGTGGGCGTTTGCCACGACCGTGGTCCAGGCACGGAAGACCCCGGACCATCCTGCACGAGTGGCGTTCGGACAGGAGATTCGGTGGTTGGCCGGCAAGGTCGCCCTGCGGGTGGGGGTCGCGCAGGAGGGCGAAGTCACAACCCCGTCCCTGGGCTTCGGGGTCGTGGCCGGCCCTTTGCGTCTGGATTATGCCACGGTACTCTCGCTGGACTTACCCGTGACCCACGTCTTCGGGCTGACGTACCGGAGGTAGCGGGTGGTGATCTTCGGACTTTGGGTCTCCTGGCTCCTCACGGCCCCTGGGGCTCCGAGCCTCCCCGTTGATTTGAATGTTGCCACACTTGCGGAAATCCGGCAATTGCCGATCGGGCTTGAAGATGCAGAAGCCCTGGCCCAGCGGCTCGGGATCTCCGTAGACTCTGCGCTCCAGTTCCCCATCCCCGAGGCCAAGGCTGAAAGCCTCTATGCGTGGATTCAGACCCGTGGCCCGCTCACGTCCTTTTATGACCTGTTGAAGATCCCCACGGTCCAGATAGGCGACCTGGCGCGTTGGCGGGACTGGGTCATCATCTCCAAGGTTCGAGAGGGCAAGAACTTTGCGCTCTATGTGGAGCGGGTGCGGGAGCGGGGAGCGAGTGAAGAAGCACCCCGGGAGAGTTATTTTGACGAATGGATCGGCTTTCTGACGGAGCCCATCAACGTCAACCGAGCGACGGTGGATGAACTTTACAGTTTGTATCGGGTCTCGTTGATTGATGCGGCGTCTGTCGTGCGGTTTGTCAAGGTGTTGCGGCTCCGCAACTCCCGGGATCTCCGGCGGGTCCCCGGTCTCTCCCATTACGGCTACCTGAACATGCGGAATTTCCTGACGTATCGGGACCTCCGAAGGGTCCCGGTCCGCGGCTGGGTCCACATGGATACCTACTATGCCCCGTATCTGGCGACGGCGGGGAGCAACCTCTCAGAGCGGCTTCGGCAGTTGGAAGCGACGGATCCGTATGCCTTGGATTCCCTGTTGCTCACTCAGGGCTGGTCCGAGTCGGAGGTGGAACGGTTCCACCAGCAACTGGTGTCTGAGCAACTCTATCTTCGGTCGTTGACCCCTCAACCCTCGTTTCGGGTCAAGGGCCGGTGGAGTGTGTACGGTCGGTACAAAGTGGGGGTGTTGTTCCAGCGTTCGCCCTATCTCGGCACGGAGTCTCTGGTCAAGGCCTTTGTCGGGGTGGATCGGTGGGGGATCCTTCGGAGGCTCTTGGTCGGCAATTACCGGTTGACCTTTGGGCAGGCATTGTTGATGGACAACACGGAGGAGAGTCGGGACCGGATTCTGGAACGGCCACAAGGGCTATACGGAGATTTGACGTCACAGCGGAGTTTCAACCTTTGGGGTGTAGCGGCGCAGTTCCGCTTCGGGCCGGTATCGCCGACCTTCTGGGTTTCCCATGCGCCCCGGCACTTTGTGCCGAAACGGGATGGCACGCCGAACTTCTACTATACCGGTACAATCATCCCCCCGACATACCAGGATGTGATGAAGGAGGACTTATGGGGAATCCGGCTGGCCGTGGACCTGCCGCAGCCGTGGTTCCCGACCGGCACGCAGGTCGCGGTGAGCACCATGGAGATCCAATATCCCCAGCCGTTGGATCCCGATTTCCAGGACCTGGATCTTCCGGGGGACCGCTACACGCTGAGCCCGCAAGACGGGTCCTTTTACTGGATCGGGAGGAAGCGGAAGCGGTTCACGGACCTGGAGTTCCGGTGGGTCCGGGCACCGGTCTCCGTGGAACTGGAGGCGGCACACGAGACCCATGGCGGCACAGCCTGGCTGGCCAAGGGCCGGATCCAGTTTGATGCGTTTTATATCAACCTTTTGCTGCGGCACTATCCGGTGAATTACACGAACCCCTACATGCGACCGTTCCAAGAAGACAACCGGTTTGAAGACACACCGTTGGAGTACGAGTATCGAGTTTTAGACCCCCTGTATTCGGGGCTTGCCGGCTTCCCGATGCCGAAGCCGGAGACCGGGATCTATCTGGAAACGCGGTACCAGATTTCCAGCCAATGGTTGATCCCGCGGGCCTATGTGGATCTGTGGCGGGACCTGACGGACGGGCTTCTCAACTATCGGATCCAGGCCGAGATTGAGTATCGGCCGGTCTTTCCCCTGCGCCTTCGTCTCCGACAGAAATGGCAGAAACGGCGGAACCTGCGCGGTGTGGAAACCACGGAGTCTTTGACCCGGGAGACCACGTTTCGGGCGTATGTCCTCCTGTCCAATTCCGACTATTTTGGGATAGAAACCCGGTACGGGGCGGTGGACTTGAAGGAGCGGCTGAACTATCCCAACGATGAGATCAGCGGGGGCTTTGTGGCGTTCCAGTTTACGAAAACGCTGACGGACAAGTCAGAGATCAAGGCCGGCTACATTGTCTGGCGTACACAGGGGATGTCGCAATGGGCCTTTGAGGACACGGGCATTGACTTCTTCTATGGCAAAGGGGCCAAGTTCTACCTGGCGATTTTCCACCGGCCTACACCGAACCTGGGGCTCAAGTTCAAGGTGCGGTTCAAGAACACCATCTTTGATCACAACGGGCTCTTCGGACAGGATGTCCACACCGCAGACGGTACGCCGATCTACGGTTTCTCCGAGGAAGAGCCGTTCCATTCCATTTCCCTGAGTTTGGATTACGCATTCTGACGGAGGGGCACCGTGCATATTGGGATTGACGTGGTCACGGTGGATCGGATGCGTCGTGCCATTGAAAAGCACGGGGACCGGTTTCTCCGCCGGGTGTTTACCGATGCGGAGATTGCGTATTGCGAGGGCCTCAAGAATCGGATGGGGTGTTTTGCAGCGCGGTTTGCAGCAAAGGAGGCGCTCTTAAAGGCGTTGGGAGTAGGGTTGACCCATGGGGTTCGGCTCAAAGAGATTGAGGTCTTACGAACACCCGGACACCCGCCCTATTACCGAGTGACCGGGCAGGTCCAGAAGATCCTGGGGGGTCGGCGGGTGACCCTGAACCTGACCCATGAGGAGCAGGGGACAGCCATTGCCGTGTGTTTGGTGTATGATTGACCGGTCTATAGCCGAGTGAGGTGGCGTTCCATGGCGATGAAACTGGCGATCTTGAGTTCGGCCATTTTTGTGATCAATTTGCCCTTTGGCTATTGGCGGGCACGGGTACGTCGCCGGTCGGTCCAATGGTTCCTGGCGATCCACTTGCCGGTGCCATTGGTCGCCCTGGTGCGGATCCTGATGGGCATCCACTGGACACTCCGCATTTTTCCGTTGCTCGTTGCCTCGTACTTCTTTGGCCAAGCAGTGGGCGGACGGTTCCGGAGATGGATCCAGCGGCCCCCTGCGTCTGGTGCTACTCCGCCGGGGTCTTCAGCGAGCCTGGACGGCGGACGGTGAGGATCGCCCCGGCATAAGGGCCGAGGCGGAGGTGGAGCGGGGTGGCTTTCAAGATCTTCGGGGTTCCCCAGAGGACGGGTCCACCGGATACCGGGAGTTGCAAGGTCATGGGGGCAGCGGTGGGGTTGAGGACGCACAGGAGGGTTTCGTCTCCAAAAGTTCGCAGGAAGGCCACGGCCTGGGAAGTGCCGAGGAACTTCAGATCGCCCTTTCGGAGGGCTGGATGGGCGCTACGGAGATGGATGAGGGAACGGTAGTATGCACGGAGTGCCTCATCCCGATGTTCGGGCTCCCAGATGTAGACCCGGCGGCAATCCGGGTCTTTGTCACCCAGCATGCCGATTTCATCCCCGTAGTAGATCACGGGAGCACCAGGCAAAGTCATTTGTAGGAAGACCGCAGCCCGGAACTTTGCGGTATCCCCTTGGAGGATCTGGAGCGCACGGGGGGTATCATGGGAGCCCAGGAGGTTGAACAGGGCGTTCTGCGTCTGGGGTGGGTATTTCTGATAAAGTTGGGCAACCTCGTTTTGGAAGGAGGTGGGAGACTTCTTGTTCTGCAGAAGGTCTAAGATCAGGGAGCGTAGGGGGTAGTTCATGACGGCGTCAAATTCATCGCCCTGGAGCCAAGGGGTGCCCTCGCCCCAAATTTCGCCGACGATGTAGATCTCGGGATTGATGGCTCGGACCCGTTTCCGGAAGGTCTTCCAGAAGTCGTGGGGGACCTCGTTCGGGACGTCCAGCCGCCAGCCGTCAATCCCTTTCCGGGTCCAGTATTCGGCGACGCGAAGTAGGTATTCTCGGACTTCCGGGTTCTCCATGTTCCACTCCGGGAGGCTTCCGAATCCCCACCAGCAGTCATAGTAGTCGCTGGGTTTTTCGGTGTCGAAGCGGTCTGGGAAGGGCCAGCGTTTGATGCGGTACCAGGAATAGTAGGGGGATTCGGGGCCACGGGCCCGGACATCTTGGAAGAAGGGGTGTTGGTCGGAACTGTGGTTGAAGACGCCATCCAGGATGATCTTGATGCCCCGGGCGTGGGCGGCCTGGAGCAGAGTGTCAAATGCCGGATCCCCGCCCAGACGCGGGTTGACGTGGAAGTAGTCGGTGATGTTGTAGCCGTGGTTGGACGGGGAGACGAAGATGGGGTTGAGGTAAATCGCTTCAATGCCCAGGTCTTGGAGGAAGTCCAGTTTCGCAGTGATGCCCTGGAGGTCGCCGCCGTAAAAGGCGTACCAGCCCTCAGGAGGCACGAGGGGCTCATATTGCCAGGGCCGGGTCTGGGGCGGGTCATTCGTCGGGTCGCCGTTGAAGAACCGGTCTGGAAAGATCTGGTAGATCACAGCGCCCTGGACCCAGGCGGGAACTTCAAAGCGTTGTGCACGTTTTGGATCCCAGGCCACAGGCCTTTGAGGGTACAGGATCGTGTAGGGCCCGTCAAAGAGTTGGAATTGGTAGGTGAAGGGGGTGCTGTCCTGGAGAGGCACGGCAACCCGGGCGACTTCTTCCAAAGGGCCGACGTTCTGCAGGGTCGCTGGTAGGGTGAGGGTTTGGGCACGACGGTAGACTTGGAGACGCACAGAGTCAAGGTCATCGGGGAGAAAATGGAGTTGGAGAAGGAGGCGGTCGCCCAGGAGGTTGGCGTCCTGGATGGAACCGGGGTCGTGACGGATCCACGAGCGGTGGATCGTGCCGTCGCCACGCTCAATGACCACGGCCGGGAACCGGTCAGGACCCACCTGAAGCACAGAGTTCCAGCCCCCAAAGCCGTCCGGCGTCTTCTCCGGGTTCTTCGGATCCGGGTACCACGTGTTGCCATTGACGACAAACTTGTACTGGTAGACACCGGCGGGCAACAGGAGTTCCGTAACAAAGACCTCCCCTTCTCGCTTCATCGGATGGGCTGAGGGGTTCCACTGGTTAAAGGTCCCTGCGAGGGTGACCTGGGTGGCGGGATGGGGCGGACGGAAGGTCAACCGAACCCGGTACAGCGTTAACGCGGTACCCCCTGAGAACCAGAAACTGGAAAGGAGGGGGAGGATCCAAAGCCAGCGAACTCTATACATAGCCCTGAATGTAAAGCCGGGCATCCAAGATGGCAACCGGAGGAGACCTGTGGGTTTTTGACTTTCCTCTGGGGGCGGGTTATCCTTTTGCCCCATGAAATGCAAGATTTGTAAAGGGAAAGCCGTCATCCATTTACGTCAGCACAACTTGGCGTTGTGCAAAGACCACTTTATTGAGCGGTTTGAGCGGGAGGCCCTTCGGACGATCCGGAAATACCGGATGTTTGACAAAGAGGAGCCGGTGGTCGTGGCCGTCTCCGGCGGCAAGGACAGCCTGGGCGTCCTGTATCTCCTGCACAAGCATGGCTACAACGTCCGGGGCTTGTATCTGGACCTCGGGATCCATGGCGGCTTTGGCTACTCGGAGTTGTCCAAACAGCGTGTGGAGGAGTTTGCGGAGAGGCATGGTGTGGAGGTCCGGATCTTCACGATCCAGCATGACCTGGGCTACACTATCCCCGAGATGGCGGAAAAACGCCATGAGCCGCGTGTGTGCCGGGTGTGTGGCACCCTGAAACGGTACTATCTCAACAAGATCGCGTACGAGATGGGGGCCACGACCGTCGTGACCGGCCACAACCTGGACGACGAGGTGGCCACCTTGCTGGGCAATACGTTGCGATGGGACACCTCGTATCTCCGGCGTCAGGCCCCGCTGCTGCCTTCCACACATCCCAAGTTGCTCAAACGGGCCAAGCCCTTTGTGTTTTTCACCGAAAAAGAGACCGCGATGTACGCCATCCTCAACGGCATCCCATATGTTCGGGAGGAGTGTCCCTTTTCGGTGGGTGCGAAAAGCATCCTGTACAAAGAGGTGCTGAACCGCATTGAGGAGGTCTCCCCAGGCACCAAACTCCGGTTCTATCGGGAGTTCTTGCGGTTCATGAAAGAGGTCCAATTGCCCGAGGAAGAAAGGGTGACGCTCCGGGAGTGTGCGGTGTGTGGGATGCCGACGGTTTTGGAAGTTTGTGCCGTGTGCCGGATGAAGGGAGCGACCGTGCCTACCGGCCCGACGATGCCCGAATCACCACCTGCTTCCGAAGAACCTTCTGTCGATCCGTCTCCAGTTGAATGAAGTAGGTGCCTGACGGCAAGTGGAGGGGGATCACCTGACTTGCCAACCCGCCTCGACCTTCCACGGAAAGGACTTTGCGGCCGGCGAGGTCGTAGACGGTGAGCCGGTAGGGGTCGGGACTCTGGATGAGGAGTTGGCCCATCGTCGGGTTTGGAAAGATTCGGAGCACCGGGGAGGGATGGGGACTTGAGGTCTCCGCAACGCCCGGCATGATCCCAAAGTGTTGCATGAGGGAGTCCAGGAGGACCGCACGTGCCGAGGGGGTATGCTCCAGCAGTCGGCCGAATTCAAACGGCATCACCATGCCGTGTAGGCTATCCAGTTCCACGAGATATGCGCCTGGGAAACTGGTGGGGAGTCCACCTGTCTGTGTCCCGTATGCGAACATCGCGATAATGCTGCCGGAGCCTGCTGCGAGGACCTTCGTGTATGATTCCACCCCTGCCGTGTCGTAGCCGAAGGTCAAGATCGGGAAGGGTGCCCAATCACTGGTCCGGAGGGAGTCCAGCCCCTCAACCATCTCGGCCATCTCGTACCGGACAGGGAACATGGAGAGGAAGGGGATGGTGTCTTTCTGGAAGAAGATGCGGTTGCCTTCAATGTACATGAGAGCACCGCGTGTAGCAGCCCGCATGAGGGCATCCGGGAGGAGGCCCGGAGAAAGGTCCTGGTGGAAAGGGTAGGTGCCGGCACAGAGGAAGACTGCGTCGGTGTTCCGTTCGATCCAGGGGAATTTCAAGGCGTCATCCAGAAGGAAGCCCCGATATCCCAACGTGTTCAGCGTAGAATCCAGGACGTCCGGGCTGGAACTCGTGGCGGCCAGAGGGAGCACAACATAGTCAATCTTGCCGACCACGGTTTCCAGGTCGAGCGTACCCGTCACTCCGTTCGGAAAGGTCACCTGCAAGGTACACTGGATCCACGTGCCCTCCAGGACCGAAGGGTCTATAGAGAGCACAAACGGGTCATCCGTAGTCCAGACGGTTTCGCCAGGGGGTAAAGGAGGCGCGGAACTTGTAGAGTCCAGGACGGCAATGCCCGGGGTGTACGTCCGGAGGGTCAGAGAAAGGCCCGGGATGACAAAAGGTTCTTGGTTTTCCACGCCGATCATCCATGGGCCGGTGTCGCCTGGCATGGGGATGCTGTCCACAGGGTTGGACGGAGATAGGAAGGATACGCCGACCACTCGGATCCGGAGGTCCCGGGGGATCACCGTTAGGGTTTCTAAGAGGGTCTGTTGACCTTGGGCCACGACCAAAAGGAAGCGTTGCGGCACGCCAGTAGGGGCGGTGGGGGAAAGGGCAAACGCAAGGGAGGAGTCCGTGAGGATCGTGCTGGGGGGGAGGACCGGGATCCATTGGATGGAGTCCACGGGATAGAGAGCCGACGTGAGGGGATGCACGGACAGGGACACGTCGGTCGCGGGTTGGGCGCCCAGGTTGGAGAGTTGCACAACGACGTTCAGGGTTTCCGCAGGGTTGGGGATGTCGTTGCCGTTGCCCTGGAGGACATCGGTGATGCCTGTCGCCAGGAGCGTGAGTTCGGGCGCGCTGTCCGGCCCGAAGAAGGCCAGGCCCTGGAACGGGTAAATGCCGTCCCCGGTTACGGTGACCTGATAGACGCCATGGTCCTGGACGGTCAGGTGGGCCAGACCCGCGGCGTCCGTTGTATCCTGGGTGATCTGGCCTGCACGGAAAAACGTGACGTATGCGTTCTCCACCGGAACCCCGTTCCGGCTTACCTGGACGGTAAAGACTCCGGTGGAAGAATGTGTGGGGTACGATACTTCTACAGCGTGGGGCGCGCGTTTCCAGGGCCGCAGCTCCGGGTCGCCGAGCATCAAAAATTCCTCATAGTGGTACTGGGCCCAGTAAGCGGGCAACGGATACTGGGTGAGGAGGTGGATGCGGCCGGCCTCCAGGAGATAGCTCAGGGAGGGAGAAGGCATGTCCAGAAGCCCTCGAAAGAAGCCGACATCTAATGCATTCCTGCGGAACGTGTGGAAGTACGGGTCGCCCTCCATGCCGAAGACGCAGCCCGAGGTGGAGATGTAGGCCACACCGCCCCCTTTGCCCGCATCGGGTTCGTAAAGGGTGAGCCAGACTTCGCCGTAATCGTGGTTTGACAGGATGAAATTGCCCATACTACACGTAGGGATGACGACAATGGGGTAGTGTTCCCCGGTAAAGGCGTGGTGCGCATCTACGTTGTCCCATGGTGGAAAGAGGTGGCCCGCGGCGTTGGCCCGATGATTCAAGAACCCCCGACCCTCGGCCAGTGCATTGAGGACATCCTCATCCCCAAGGTCTTGCCCCGTGGTCCGGTAATAGAACGTGTCTACGTAGGTAAACCCCAGACTCTCCAAGACCATCCGGGCGGAGTCTTTGGCCATGGCATACATGGAATCCGGCTCAAACAGGTCACCGCTAAAGAACACCGCTTTCTCCAGCCAGGGGTTCAGGGTATCCGGGTTTCGTTCGTAGGTCAGGATTTTGTGGAGGATGTGCGAGAGGTCTGCAAGGGTCCGCACCGGGAGCCGGCCCAGCATGACATCGGCCAGGTAGTCGTCGCCTTCCAGTTGGGCATAGGGATTGTCAATAGGGTAGTACTCCTCGCATCCGAGGCTGTCGTACACCGTTACGGGAGGGATGGTGTTCTCATCGCCCACCAGGACCACGTATTCCGGGGGGATCTCCCAGTTCTGATAAGCGTTTTGGAGAAAGGCATGGAGGGTCACAAAGTTCGCACCCGTTTCTTCCAGGGTCGCCACAACAGTGGAGACCCCCCGTTGTTGTTTCCACTCCAGCCAGGCCTGCAGGGAATCTACGTAGGTGGATGGGGTGATGACCAGGACTCGACCGCCCTGTGCTCTGGACGAAGGAGATGCAGGGGGTGGAATGACTTCTACACGATTCACAACGAGGTTTTGGTATAATCGGGCGAATGCCACGGAGTAATATTTGCCCGGGTGAACCACAAAGGGGTCGGGGACCTGGAGTTCAGCAACCCCCTGTCCCTGGAGAGTGACCTGGAAGAGGGGGAGGTGACGTAAATAGAACGGGCCCTGGATCTGGGCATCCACCGTTCCCTGGAGGATGCGGACCTTCAGGTCATTCCGAGAGGCTGCAGCCACCCAGAGGCTCTGGGGGACGTGGACTTGGAGGGTACTCCACAACAAAATCGCCCATGTGCCCAGCAGGTTCATCGCCCGTGCTCCGTTCGGTGTAAGGGTTAGGACTGTGAAAGAGGCGGAATCTCGCCTCGGTACTTGCCTTTCTCTTTCAGGCGGATCAGGGTAATGCGGAAGGCCTCGTCCGCCAACTCCTCGGGGGACCGTTGGGCGTCCAGCACGACGATCCGTTTACGGGCACGACGCGCCAGTTTCAAGTAGCCTTCGCGGATCCGTTCGTGGAACAAGACCTTTTCTTCCTCAAACCGCGTGCGCTCGGCCTCGGACTTGCGTTGAAGGCCCGAGAGGGGGGGCAGGTCCAGGAGGAACGTCAGGTTTGGCTTGATTCCCAGGGTAGCGAATTTGTTGATTCGGGCGAGGATACGGAGGGGAAGCCCCCGGCCAAAACCCTGATAGGCCATGGTGGAGTCATCATACCGGTCACAGAGTACGATTTTGCCGTTCTGGAGGGCCGGGAGGATCACCGTCCGGGTGTTCTCGTACCGGGCGGCGAGGAGTAAGAAGACCTCAGACCACGGTTCCATGGAGAGGTCCTGGCTCAGCAGGACCTCACGGATCCGTTCCCCGACCGGAGTACCCCCGGGTTCGCGGGTCATCACGACCTCGAACCCGAGGGTTTCCAGCCGTTTTCTGAGGAGGTTGGCTAATGTGGATTTACCGCTCCCCTCGATCCCTTCGAAGGTGATGAAGAACCCCCATCGGGCCATTCGGGGCACTTATTTTTTCTTTTGGGTCTTGGCCTGCTGGCCATCGCCCCGAATCCACGCCTCTAACAACTCGCGGGCCCGAAAGTCGGGGATCTGTTTGGGCGGTGATTTGAAGAAATAGGCCGAAGGCTCAATGATCGGGCCTGCCAGACCCCGATCCTTTGCGATCTTTGCGCATCGGATCGCATCAATCATCACGCCCGCAGAGTTCGGGGAGTCCCAGACCTCCAATTTGACTTCAACATTCAATGGGACGTTGCCGAAGGTTGTGCCCTCCATCCGGATGTAGCACCATTTCCGATCCTTGAGCCAAGGGATATAGTCGGAAGGCCCGACGTGGACGTTCTCCTCGCCGAGGTCGTACGGCAACAGAGAGGTCACCGCCTGGGTCTTGGAGATCTTCTTGGATTTCAGACGTTCCCGTTCCAGCATGTTCAGGAAGTCCGTATTGCCGCCGAAGTTGATCTGGTATGTGCGATCCAAGCGAACCCCGCGGTCAATGAAGAGTTGGGCCAGGGTACGATGGAGGATTGTGGCCCCCACCTGGCTCTTGATGTCGTCGCCGAGCAGGGGCAGGCCGGCGTCTTTAAACCGTTTAGACCAGTAAGGGGAAGTGGCAATGAAGACGGGAATGCCGTTGACAAACGCGGCTCCAGCCTGAATCACTTGCTCGACGTACCATTTGGTCGCCTCTTCACTCCCGACAGGGAGGAAGTTCACGACCACGTCCACCCCCTCGTCCTTCAAAATCCGAGCGATATCTTCGGTCGGGCCCGGGGCCTTTTCAATGACGTCTTCCAGGTACTTCCCGATCCCATCGTGGGTCATCCCTCGATAGACTTTGGCCCCGAGTTTCGGGACATCGGTGAATTTGTACGTGTTGTTTGGGGGTGCGAAGATGGCTTCCGAGAGGTCTTTCCCGACTTTCCGGCGATCAATGTCAATCCCGGCGACGAACTCGATATCCCGGATATGGTACCCCCCGAGCACCACGTGCATGATGCCGGGGATTTGTTCGTTTTCTTTGGCGTTCCGGTAAAAATAAACCCCTTGGACGAGACTGGAAGCGCAGTTCCCTACGCCAATAATCGCCACCCGGATTTTCTTTTCTGCCATGGGTGTTTCCTCCTTCTTATCGTTTTTTAAAGGAATTATAAAGTTCTGTACCCCGCCTCACAACGGTAAATGCAACAAGGACCGTGACATAAGGCAGGAGGCGTGCGAACCACTGTGGCCCCAGCAGTGTCATGATCACCAGGCTGGTGAGCCGACCGGGCCGGTTCATGGGGCCAGCCTGGGCCGAAAATCCAAGGCCTTCCCCCCGTGCACGGACATAACTCACGAGGATAGAGCACATGAGAAACAGGTACAGCCAGACCTGGGTTTGGGGAGCGTTACGGTAGTAAAAGAGATACCCCCCGACCAGGAGGAACTCGGAGACCCGGTCCAATGTGGAATCCAGGAAGGCCCCGAATTTAGTAGTTCGGCCGCTGGTCCGTGCCAGTTGGCCGTCTAAGAAATCACTGGTCATCACAATGCTGAGGGCGATGGAGGCCCAGAAGAAGTGGCCCTGGACAATGAGCCACGTGGGAATGACCATCAAGAGGAGCCCTAAGACGGTCAGGACATTGGGATGGACCCCTTGCCGGGCCATCCAGTCCACCAACGGCTGAAACAGTTCTCGCCCCTTAAACCGCACTTTCACGGAACTTCCTCCCTGGAATCACCAAGACGAACTCGCCTTTTTTCACGATCTCGTTTTGTAGGTCTGAAATTCTGCCGAAATAATACGACTCGTGCAACTTGGTCATCTCCCGCGCAACAAAAATCTCAACGTCACCGAAGACCTCTTGGATAGCCTGAAGGGTCTTTTCGATGCGGTGGACCGATTCAAACAGGACAATCGTGCGGTCCTCTTGGGCCAGTTCTTGGAGGCGAGTGCGGAGTTTTCCGGATTTTCGTGGCAAAAATCCCTCAAAGACAAAACGATCTGTCGGAAGCCCTGCGACGGAGAGCGCCGCAGTCACCGCAGAGACACCGGGAATGGGAATGACAGGGATGCCGTGGGTTCGGGCCAGCCGGACGAGCCGATACCCGGGATCTGAAATGCACGGGACCCCAGCATCGGAGACCAGGGCAACCTGTTGCCCCTCCTGAAGCCATTGGAGGACCTCCGCGGCTCGCTCTTGCTCGTTGTGCTCGTGATAAGACTTGAGCGGCCTGTGGACCCCAAAATGCGCCAGAAGTTTCCGCGTGTTTCGGGTGTCTTCACAGAGGATGACGTCCACATTCTGGAGCGTTTCAATCGCGCGGGGGGTCATGTCCCCAAGGTTCCCGATAGGGACCGCAACCACATAGAGTTTACCCTTCATGGCGCTGGACATAGGGTTGAAGGTATTCCAGGACCCGCTGGGTGACCCCTTGATGCCGTTCCACGAATTTCCGGGCACGTTGTCCCATCGCTCTGCGTTTTGCCGGATCTTGGAGGAGGGACACCAGGACCCCGGACAGCGCTTCGATCTCCTGGACCTGGATGCCTCCTCCTGCTTCCGTGAGGCCTTTGGCGACTTCCCGGACGTTCTGGGTGTAGGGCCCGTAGATTACCGGGATCCCATGGTACGCCGGTTCCAGGAGGCTGTGTCCACCGTAGGGTGCGAACGTGCCTCCGACCACCGCGATGTCACTCATGGCATAAACGTCCCAGAGTTCACCCAAGGTATTGAGAATCAAGATCCTGGCCTCCTTGTGGTTTTTGATGTCGGGTTCGGGCTGCCGGAGTCGGAAGGGCAACCGGCGCGCCTGGAGTTTCTGGATCAACGGCCGAACCCGGTCCAGATGCCGCGGAGCGAGGATAAATTTTACACCGGGTTTCTGGAGGTGTTGGAGCACACGGAGGATCCCATCTTCCTCACGGGACCTGAGGCTGCCGAACACCACAAGGCAATCGTCTGGTGCGATGTCCAGATCTTGACGACTTAGACCTTGAAGAGGGCGGTATTGGAGGTCAAATTTGAGGTTCCCGAGTACACGGATCCGCTCAGGGGGCACCCCCAGTCTCCAGAAACGTTCCGCGTCGTCCTGGGTTTGCGCCAGGACCCACCGGATGGCCCGAAGGTGTGCAGCAAACCAATGTCCAAGAACTCGGTAGCGGCGGAAGGCACTCGGGGTCAGACGGGCGTTGGCGATCACCACCGGGATCTGCTGGGAGGCGGCGGTCCGGAGCAGGGTCGGCCACAGTTCCGCTTCAATCAATAAGAGGACCCGAGGCCGGAACTGGCTGAAGATCCCGGCCAGGCGGAGCCGATCGTCCCCTGGGAACCGATGGACCTCCACGCCATCCAGAGCACCGAAGAGTTCCTGCGCCCTTTTGTGGCCGGTAGGGGTAAAGGCCGTGACAAGGAGCGGGATGTGGGGCCAGGTGTCCCGTAAGGCATGGACCAAACTTGCTGCCACGTGGATTTCACCGACAGACGACGCGTGGATCCATACCCCGTCGGTCGACTCCGGCGTCCACGCCGGGAGAAAACGGCTCAGGATCCACTGAAAGATCGGGTAAAAGAAGTCCAAGGAGAACTCAGAGGTTTACGGGGACGCCTGTCCGGGTCTCCGGGGACCCGGTGGGTAGATGTCCCAAATGTGCGTGTGAGACGGAATCATTTTGCGCGTTTCCGGCGTTTATTGGAGTTCGGGATGCCCAGGCTTGCCCGCTTGATGGCCACCGACCGGCGGGAGAGGATGACGCCGTAGTTCCGCTTCAAGATCTCCCGAATCTCATCGTCCGTATAGGGCTTTTCAGGGTCTTCGCTATCGATGATTTCTCGGATGAGTTGGAGTGTTTTGTCGAGCGAGACCTCGCTGGAGCCCCCGGCACCCCGCTGGAAGAAGAACCGGAGTTCAAAGATGCCGACCGGGGTCTCGGCATACCGGCCTTTGACCACACGGTTCAGGGTGGAGACCGGGATATCCAGGCGCTGAGCCGCCTCGGTCTGGGTCAGCGGCTTGAGGTCCATGGTCTTCCCCTTGAGGAAGTCCTCGTGCCATTCGGCGATGAGTTCCGCAACTTTTCGGATGTTCTGGCGCCGCTTGTCCAAGGCCGCCAGGAACTCCTGGGCGCGCTTGACCTGATTGACGATAAACCGCTTGGTCTTTTCGTCCGTGTTTTCGCTGTTGAGGATCGCAAGGTACCTTCGGTTCAGCCGGAGCCGGGGAACACCGGACTCCTCCAGTTCCACCACGATCCGCCCTTCAATGAGGCGGAAATAGACCTCGGGCACAATGTAGACGGCACTCGTTTCGAGGGCGTATTTCTCTGACGGCGAGGAGTAGAGCAGGGACGCCAGGCGCTGGGCCGCCTCGATTTCGCTTCGGGGGAGCCCCAATGCCTTCTGAACCCCTTCCCAACCTTGCGACGTCAGGGTATCCCAATGGTCCTGGACCACCTTCCAAATGGGGGTGTCCCGGTATCCCAGGGAGGCGAGTTGGACGAGGAGAAGTTCCCGCTGATCCCGGGCTGCGATGCCTTCTGGGTCCCATTCCTGGAGAATCTCTTGTCGAACCCGTTCCACATCTTCGGGGGACACCCCCACCCGTTCGGCAATTTCTTCGACAGGGTGGGCGAGGAACCCCAGCCCATCCAAAGATTCAACGATCGCTTCGGCGATCTTCCGTTCTAGGGTATCCGGGGCAAAATAACTATGGAGTTGGACCTCAATTCGCTGCCAGAAACCCAAGGGTTTGGACTCGAAGACTGGGACGGTTTCCTCTTCCTCTACCTCAGACTCCCCGTAGGGGATCGGGACCGCGTCACCTCCGAGTTCTAAGAGGCGTCGGATTTCTTCCAGTTCTCGCTGTTTGGCCTCCTCCGGCGGGGTCTCCTGGACACTCCGATCTTCTTCCAGGCACGGGTTTTTCTCCAGTTCCTGTTGAATCCGTTGCGAGAGTTCCAGGATTGGGAGTTGGAGGAGTTCAACTTCCAGCCGGATCCTCGGAAGGAGGAGGGGACGGAGCCGGAGACTCGGGGTTTGCCGGATGTCTAATCTCATAGCCGAAACCTCTCACCCAAGTAGATTTGCCGTGCTTCCGGGTTTTCCACCAGTTCCTTTGAGGTGCCTTCAATCAAAATCCGACCTTCGTAAATGATATAGGCTCGGTCTGTGATCTCCAATGTTTCCCGGACGTTGTGGTCTGTGATCAGGATGCCGATCCCGAGGGTGGACAATTGGCGGATGATGTCCTGGATCTCTTCGCGAGTTTTAGGGTCAATCCCGGTGAACGGCTCGTCCAGGAGGAGAAAGGCCGGTTGGAGGACCAGGGCCCGGGCGATTTCTACCCGTCGCCGTTCTCCCCCGGAGAGTTGATCTGCCCGTTGGTCCCGGACATGGCGAACACCGAGCAGATCCAAGGCCTCTTCTGTTCGACGGAGCGCCTCGTCCCGTGGCACCCCACGCATTTCCAGAACCGCATAGATGTTTTCGAAGACGGTGAGTTTTCGGAAGATGGAACTCTCTTGAGCCAGGTAGCCGAGGCCAGCACGTGCGCGTTTGTACATCGGCATCCGGGTGATGTCCTGGTCGTCCAGGATAATGGTTCCGGCATCGGGGCGGATGACCCCGATGATCATGTAGAAGGTTGTGGTCTTGCCGGCGCCATTCGGCCCAAGCAGGCCTACCACTTCGCCCGATTGAACGTGAAGGCTGACACCATCAACGACGCGACGGCCTCCGTAAATTTTGACAAGGTCACGAACCCGGAGGGTTCGGCTCGGTGTCTTTCCGTTCTTCATAGCGTCCTTCCTGGATCTCCAGGGCTTTGACGGTCTCCAGAGAATCATGCACGAATTCAAGGGCAATCCATTGGGCCTTAAGGTCCAGTGTGTTTTTGTCTTCCTGAGCCGTTAAACGACTTTGGTTCTTTGCGATGACGCGATAGGTGGAGTCCGAGAGTTCTCTGAGGACCAGGGTATCGCCGGTTAAGGTCCCCTGATCCCAGACGACGGTGGCTTGGTTGAGCAGGTGGATCTCATTTTCAAGGATCCATGCAGCCTCCGAGTGTCCGAGGAGGTTCTGCCCGGTGATGCGGATCGGGCCTGTGGCAAACACCTGCTTGCGCTGGAGATGAAAGGTGTCCGCAGTGATCTCCACAGTATCCTCCCGGAGTAGAGTCATGTGGGGGCTGCCCCAGACCTTTGCCCATGCCTGTTGGACGGCGTAAATTGCGGAGTCGCCCGTGATTTCGATCCTCTGGTCCGGCAAGAAAAGCCGCAGGTTGCCGCTGGCATATACCGTATCTGCACGCTCTCGTGCCCGATCCACAAAGACCTCGCGAGAGGAATCTACCCAGTGGACCCGTCCGACAAACCAGAGTTCTTCGGTATTTTCGTTGAAGAACAAGGTATCGGAGGTGACCCGCCCGGAGTCCAGCACCATTTCCACGCCCCCGGTCAGGTAGCCCTTGCCTGTGGCCTCTGTGTAGAACGCTTCCAGGGCCTTGACCACCGCCCCTTCCATCCAGACCGTGACCCCTTCAGAGAAGTGCATGACCGTTTGGCCCCCTTGCTGGAGGATCTCCAGGTGTCCGGCCTCAAATTGAGGTTCTGGGGACTGTGTGATCAGAAGGCCAAGGCCCAGGAAAACCCACACCATACCGGAATTTTATGGGGTGCCCATCGGACCATCAAGGCGTTGACTGAGCTGGAGAGGAAGAATCCATCCGGAGCATCCGTCCGTTGGCTTCGGCTCCAAATCCGGCTACTCTCTGGAACTCCTCAGAGAAACGGAGCCCTTGTCCTGGACGACATGGGAGAACAGCTGTGAAATGGAAAGACTACACGGCGCGGTTGAGCAGGCCAAGTCCTTCGGGAACGTTTATGGAGATCCATACAGCCGCGGGGAAGTGACTCTTAGAGGCGGTTCCGTAAGTAGGTAAGTTTTGTGTGTTATGTTTTTGAGATTTCCAGAGCAGATTTAGGGG
>CAYQZW010000028.1:0-18130 GCA_964422065.1 uncultured bacterium
CGGTGAATACGTTCCCGGGCCTTGTACACACCGCCCGTCACGCCATGGGAGCCGGGGGCACCCGAAGACGGCCCGCCCAACCCGCAAGGGAGGGAGGTCGTTGAGGGTGAACTCGGTGACTGGGGCGAAGTCGTAACAAGGTAGCCGTACGGGAACGTGCGGCTGAATCACCTCCTTTCTACGGAGAAAACACACTCCCCCACTCGTCCAGAATCATGCCACCTTTCTTTTTCCTTCTTGTCCCGGAAAACTCCGGGATTTTTTATTTTTCCAATTGCCAGAAATCAAAACGCCCCGGCCATCCAGCCGGGGCGTTTTTCGTTGGGGTCTTGTCCTCTACTCCTTACTTCACCAGATCCTTCAGCTGGTTGGACGCACGGAACACCGGGACCTTCCGCGCAGGGATGTTAATCACCGCACGGGTCCGAGGGTTCCGACCCTTCCGAGCCGCCCTCTGCCGGACCGTAAAGGTCCCAAACCCGATCAGTCGGACCGACTTCCCAGCCTTCAGCGCGTCCTTGATTGCACCAAACACCGCGTCGACCGCACCAGCGGCCTGCTTCTTCGTGAGACCCGCCCTCTTGGCGACCTCTGCGACGAGTTCCATCTTATTCATGGCCTACCTCCTTGTTTTTTGGTTTTTACCTTTGACTTCAAGTCTTTCGTGCGAGCCCCAACCCTCGCACGCTATTAATATAGCGGGAACCCATACCCTTGTCAAGGGTCATCCCCAGGTTTTTCAAGCAAAAGCGCCATCTCTCATTCCCTAATCCCTTGTGCGCCAAAGTATTACCCCTAAAAAATCGCAAAACCCGGCAATATGCCAACGGTCAAGGAATTCATAGAACTCCGATCCCCCGTTTTTCTTGGATTCTTCCGGGCCACCCCTCTCGGGAACCTGACCCCCGCGCCCTGCGTCTAATCCATACAGACCAAAAAGGAGGCAACCCATGAAACAGAAGCGGCTCATCCCCCAAATGGTGATCCTCATCGGGGCCGGGCTTCTGGCCCTCACCGGCTGTACAAAAGAGGGCTCGGTGACCCTCTCCGACGAGGACGTCATCCAGGCCCTGATCCAGGAGGACTTCGCCCCGTGGTTCGAGTTCACCGAGGTCTATGAGGGCGACTCCACGGACGAGGGCTCCTTCCAACTCCAGGGGATGCCCACAGACACCTTCGCACACGTCATTGCGTGGTGGCGCCGAATTACCGATGTGACGCGCACCCTTGAAATCACGATCCATAACGATACCGCAAACGTCCAACTCACCCGGGAGATCACCGGCGTGTTCCATGTGATCGCAACGAACGACACCTTCCCCCCGGACACCGTCCAACATCTCACCAAACCCTTACACGACACGGGAACCCGTTTTGCTCGGTTCGTCCGTACCGGCCCTCCCTCGGCCCCCCACCGCGGCTGGACCCTGGACGCCATCTCCGATGTGGAAATCCACAGCGATAGCCCCACGGTATGGATTGATTCCCTTCGGATCCAGGGCGGCACGTATGATACCGTGGTGACGGACCCTCTTGCCCTCCGAACACGCGACGATGTCTTCACCTTCGCGCCTGGCACCCCAGTCACCATCACCGCCTACGTCTCCAACGCCCCCGAGGCTGTGCTCTACCTCCACTATACCAACGCCCTCCACAGACACCGCCGCTCCAGGTTCAACTACTTGCCCGAAGACGGGGTATTCGTAGGGACCTGGACCACACCGGAGATGGAAGGCGTGTACCACGCAGGTGTGGACGCACTCCGAATCGCAACCCTGAACACCGATGATTATCCCTATGACGCCGAAGGCTGGTTCTTTGTCTATCGCGTCGTCCCCACGCCATAGCCTCCCATGGGTCGAGGGGTGAGTCTGGTATCGCCATTTTCCCGCCTGGCACCCCAGGCTCACCCCCTTTACAATCCCCATGTGATGCCACAAGAAGACCTCAACCAGTGGTTCGTGGAAATCCTCAAACAAAACGAAGCCCGCATCTTTAATCTCGTGTATTGGCAAATCGGCGACTACGAAGAGGCCCGCGACTTGACTCAGGAAATCTTCCTTAAAGTCTACAAGAACCTCAAGAAGTTCCGAAAAGAGGCCCAGGTGGGCACCTGGGTATACCGGATCGCCCTCAATCATATCCAGTCCTATCTCCGCAAAGCCCGACACCGCAAACAGATGATCTCCTGGGAGACCCTTGACGGAGAGCGGACAGAAATCGGGACCGTAGACCCACCCCAGGTTCCCCCAGAATACCGGAAACTCCAGCAGAAAATTCGAGAACTCCCGGACCCATTCCGCGAAGTCCTCTTGTTGTTCTACTTTGACGAGAGAGGGGTCCAAGAGATCGCAGAACTTCTGGATATTCCGGTGGGCACAGTGAAGTCCAGGTTGAACCGTGCCCGGAAGATGCTAAAAAAGGCTCTGGAGGGAATGCCATGACCCACGAGGAAGTCCGGGCCTATGCCTTTGACTACATCCGGCAGGAGCTGGCCCCCGAACAACGGCAGGCCGTGGAAGAGCATCTCCAGGTCTGTGAGGCCTGTCGGGCGTATGTAGAGGAAGTCCGCGCGCTTGAGCACTTGCTGGCCGAAGCGCCCCGGGTCAATCCACCTCCTTCCCTGCGTGCGAACATCCTCCAGCAAACCGTTTATGCACCAAGACGGCGTCGGCTGACCTGGCGCTGGTTCCCCGCGCTTGTCCCCGTACTCGCCGGCCTGCTCCTGGTCCTCCTCTGGCTCGGTCGAGCCCGGCCTCCCCTGGAGGCCACTGCGGTGACCGTGGACCTCCTGAGCCCCGAACCTTCCGCTGTGCTTTTCCCCGAAGATTTCGTCGTCATCGCCGCCATCTACCCTTCCTATCCGTTTGAAGCCGAGGTGTGGATTGATTCCGTCCAGGTCCAGGACCATCTCCTCCAGGGCAAAGGCTACCTTGCCGTCACCGATCTCCCGATCACGCCGGGGTATCATACCCTTTCCCTGGTGGTCCGGGTGCCCGACGCACACTTTGAGACCCGATTGGAGCGCACCTTTTATATCCTTGAAACGGAGGAGGCGAGACTCCCATGAATTTCTGGCTTTTTTGGATGGTGTGGGCCACTACGGTCCGGGTTTGGGTCCAGCCCCAGACCCTGGCTCTGGCCCCACAGGACAGCGCACAGATCACCGTGGAATTGGAGGTGGAGGGCACGCCCGTGCCGGTGGAATCCCCGGTCCGATTTGAGGTGCTCCCATCCCGTCTGGGCAGGGTCCGGAACGGCTGGTTCATTGCTCAGAGGCCAGGCGTCGGGGTGCTGCGCGCCATCGTTTCCTACCAGGGGCGGGAGTACGCCGGCCATGCCGCCCTCCAGATTGCGCCCCGGGCGAACCGGCTCCGGATCGTCCTGGACCCCATGGAAGCAACGCTCCGGCCCGGCGGTACCTTGACCTTCCACACACAGGTTCTGAACCCCGACGGCACCGAACTCTCCGTGCCCGTGTCCTATAAAGTCGTCCCGCCGTGGCTTGGAACCGTGGACGAACAGGGCGTGTTCCGGGCGGGCGACCTGCCAGGCGAGGGTCATCTCATCGCGTGGGCCGAGACCGAAGGCCGGAGAGGCCTTGCCCGCGCAAAAATCCGGGTCCTGGGCCGGAAAGGACCACAACTCCGCCTTCGGGTTGAACCCCGCGTCGTCCTGGCGACACCCGGTGAAACCCTCTCGATCCGGGTCTGGACCCCACGGGTGGCCCCAGAAAACCTTCAGACCGTGTTCTTCCTGGACCCGCCGCACCTCGGACAGATCCAAGATGGCCAGTTCATTGCAGGATCCCGGCCAGGACGCGGCATGCTCTGGATCTATGCACGAACCCCGGCGGACGAGACCGGAACACTCCAGATCCCCGTTGTCGTCGCAGAAGAAGAACGACTCCCGAAACTCCAGGTGGAACCCAAACAACTCCATCTCCAGCCTGGCGATGTGGCCACGGTCCGCCTCACGGGCGAACGGATCCCCCTGCGGGTCCGACGCAGGAGTGGGGAGATCCACTGGGAGGTCCGTCCGAAGGTCCTCGCAAAGATTCTCGGAGACCCCACAGGCCCCCGGATTCGGGTCCGTGCTTTGCGGACCGGCGTGGGTCTGGTCGTGGCAAGAATCGGTCGCCAGCCCATCACTGCCGTTCCCCTCGTTGTTGGTCAGGCGATCAGGCTCCAGACGGATCCCCCGGAGATCCACGTGGGGGACACCTTCCGGGTCTTGCCAACCGGCCCTTCTGTTCTGCGGTACCGCGTGATGCCCAAAGGTCAGGTGGAACCCCTGGGCGAGGGCGCCTTTCGCGCCCTGCAGCCCGGCCCGGTCTGGATTTTTGGGATCCTCCCAGACCGCAAAGGAGGTGGGGTCCTCCGGCTGGAGATCCAGCCTGCCCCGTAACGCCACCTCCCGATCTTCCAACGGACCGCCCGCATTCACTTGCATCCTGCGGGCGGTTCCCATTAAATAATCCGCATGGGCACACATATTTCCAAACGCATCTCTGAATTAGGGGCTTCATCCTTTGATCTCTATGTCCGGGCCCAGAAACTCCGGGACCAGGGGGTCTCGGTCATCCAATTGGTGCTCGGTGAACCCGACTTTCCAACCCCAGAAAACATCAAGCAGAAGGCCATTGAAGGCTTAGCACGAGACCTCACCCATTACACCATGCCCCAGGGGCTCCCGGAACTCCGGGAAGCCGTCTCCGAGTACGAGTTCCGCCGGACCGGTGTCCGATTCTCTCCAGACCAGGTTGTGATCACCCCCGGTGCCAAGCCCATGATCCTCTATGCCCTGATGGCCATCACAAACCCCGGCGATGAGATCCTGTACCCGGACCCGGGCTACCTGAGTTACCCCTCCATCATCCGGCTGGCCGGCGGCACTCCAATCCCCTACCGGCTGGCCGAACCCAACGGGTTCCAACCGGACTTCCAAGACCTGACCCAAAAGGTCTCCTCCCGTACCGTTGCCATCATCCTCAACTCACCCCACAACCCCACCGGCTCCATCCTCAACCGGGAAAGCATTGAACGCATCATAGATCTGGCGGAAAAACACGACTTTTTCGTCATTTCCGATGAGATCTACTCCCGTCTGGTCTTTGAGGGCGAATTCGTTTCCGTCCTTGAATACTGGAAGCCTACGGGCAGGATCCTCTTCATTGACGGCTTCTCCAAGGCGTTTGCTATGACCGGCTGGCGACTGGGCTATGGGGTCGTCCCCAAAGAACTGGTCGGGCCGATCGTCAAACTCGTAACCAATACCGTCTCGTGTGCTCCGTCCTTCGTGCAGTACGCCGGGATCGAAGCCCTCCTGGGTCCGCAGGACGCCGTCGAACACATGCGCCAGACCTTTGCGAAGCGCCGTGACCTAGTCCTCCAGGAGTTTGCCAAGACCGACCTGCTCACCGCCCACGTCCCCCAGGGGACCTTCTATGTCTTCCCACGGTACCATCGCATCTCCCGGAAATCCCTGGAGGTCGCCATCCACATCCTGGAGCACCAACACGTCTCCATTTTGCCCGGCGCGTTCTTTGGCCCTTCCGGGGAGTTCCATCTACGGCTCTCTTTTGCGGCCAAGGAAACGGACCTCCAGGAAGGCGTCCGACGCTTGATCCAGGGCTTGGAGGCTCTGGCCGAGTGACGGAAGCTCCGATCCCCTGAGTTCTGCGATGGCATTCCTGGATCTCCAGGCCTACCGGCTCCTGCTCCACCTCCATCAAACCCCGGGCGGGGGGTTCCTCGCCTCCCTGGACTATCCGCCATACCACAAGGTCTGGATCCGGGACCACGCCTTTGTCACCTTGGTCCTTCAGGACCTGGGCTGGGAGACCCTGGTCCAGCCCGCCGTGGCCTTCCTGGAGCGGTGGCTCCAGAAGGAGCGCCCGAAATTTGAGGCCTTGTTGGCGTTGGATCCGTCGTCCCAGGAGTTCTTCGCGCCCTCCCATCACCCCCGCGCCCGATACTTCCCGAACCTGGAGCCCGTCCCCGGCCCCTGGCTGGAACGGCAGTATGACGGCACGGCCCTGGCCCTTGCGGTCCTGGCACGCGCCTGGCCACGCCTCCAGCCAGAGACCCGGGCCCTTCTTCCCCTTGCCGCCCGCGCCCTCCTCCGGTGTGCCCGGACCCCGTGCGCCGATCTCTGGGAAATGCACGAAGACTGGGTTCACGCAGAAACCGTAGGCGCTATCGCCTATGGTCTTGGGATGGTCTCCAAACTCCTGCCAGAATTTGAGGCGCCGACCCGCAAACTCCGACAGTGGCTCCTTGAACGGTTTGTCCGGGATGGCCTCCTCCGCAAGATGGGACCCGCGGATGGGTCGGGCCCGGCCATCGGCTTAAACTCCGCGGATCTCCTGATCTGGACGTGGTTCGGTGGGCTCCCGACCATGGACAGCCAGGAAATCCTTGCCCGGACTCTGGACGCCCTTTACGCCCACCTTTCCCCAGACGGACTCCGACTCCGACGATACACCCTGCCAGAACTCGGGGAGCAAGACACCTATTTCGGGGGCGGCCCCTGGGTGATCACCACCCTCTGGGCTGCCCAGGCCTACGTGCTTCTCGGGGACCGTGCCCGGGCAGAAACCCTCTTTGAGCGGGCCGTACAGTCCTTCCCGTTGCCAGAACAGTGGCCGGAAGAGGCTCAGGACCCCCACGCCCTCCAGGCCTGGCAATCTCGGATCGAACAAGAGACCCATGGCCAGACCCACGGACCGCCCAGAATCCTTGCGTGGAGCCATACTGAAGCGCTCCGAACCGCGAGAATCCTCGGACGGATCTAAGGGTGCCTATGCCCGTGGATGGTACTTCTTGAAGACCTCCTGAAGATGCTGAAACGAGAGGTGGGTATAGACCTCCGTCGTGGCAATAGAGGCATGGCCTAAAAGGCCCTGGAGGACCCGGAGATTACACCCGTTGTTCAAGAGGTGCGTGGCAAAGGAATGCCGGAGGATATGCGGGTACACCCGCCGCCCCAGCCCTGCCTTCAACGCATACTTCTTCAACATCTTCCAGAACCCCACCCGCGAGAGTTGCCCCCCACGGTGGTTCAGGAACACGTAGTCCTCACTGTCTTTCTGGGCCAGGGTTGGGCGGACCTTCTGGAGGTACGCCTTGAGCCATTTTTGGGCCTCAGTTCCGAGGGGCACGAGGCGGGTCTTTTGCCCTTTCCCCCGAATCCGGACCAGCCCGCGCACCAGGTCCAGGTCCTGGAGCCGAAGATGCACCATCTCCGACACCCGCGCCCCGGTCGCATACAGGAACTCCAGGATCGCGCGATCGCGGAGCCCTAAGGGCGTCCCTGTGTCGGGAGCTTCCAGCAGTTGGGTGACCTCGGCCACACTCAAGACTTCGGGCAGTTTTTGGCTCTTCTTGGGGGAGTCCAGAAGTTCCGCAGGGTTGTGCTCAAAGTCCTCCTCTTCCACGAGGTACCGATAGAAGGAGCGGAGGGCCGAGAGGACCCGTTCACGCGTCCGAGCCGCATACCCGCGTTTTTCCAGGGTCCTCAGAAAGTTCAGGAGGTCTTTGACGCCCACATCTTCCAGGGATTTCCGGCGTTTGTCCAGGTAGTCGGCCAGGAGCAGAAGGTCATGTTCGTAGGCGGCCACAGTGTTCGAAGAGTACCCCCGTTCAGTCACGAGATAGTCGAGAAATCGTTGAGTGGCAAAGCGGATATCCATTTGCGAATCAAATCCTTGAGCGTTTATAATAGTGTGCCCACAAATACACGTCAAGGAGGAAAATCAATGACGAGGCGTATCAACCGGTCGGCGATGAAGCGCGTCCGGCAGGCGGAGAAGCGGCGGCTTCGCAATAAAGCAATGAAGACGCGCATCAAAAATACGATTAAGAAACTTCTGAAAGCTGAGGGTGAGGAACGGCTTCAGTTGCTGAGAGAGGCCTATTCCCTGCTGGACAAGGCAGCCCGTAAGGGGATCATTCACGAAAATACCGCGGCGAGAAAGAAACAAAAACTCGCAAAACTCGTTTTAGGCGTGGGCGGATAGTTCAGTTGGTGAGAACGCGTGCCTTACAAGCACGAGGTCGGTGGTTCGAATCCGCCTCCGCCCACTTTTCATTTTCCCATGTCTCGACAGATTAAACTCCTCTCCGGCACCCAGAGCCGGCCCCTGATGGAAGAGATCGGCCGTTATATCGGGGTGCCGCCGGCTCAGCACGAGATCTCCCGGTTCGCCGATGGCGAGATCCGGGTCCAGATCCTGGAGAACCTGCGCGGTGAAGATGTCTTCATCGTGCAGTCCACGCAGCCGCCGGCGGACAACCTCATGGAACTGCTCTTGCTGATTGACGCCGCACGCAGGGCTTCCGCATGGCGCATTACGGCCGTGATCCCCTACTTCGGCTACGCACGGCAGGACCGCAAGGACCAGCCCCGGGTTCCGATCTCCGCTAAACTCGTCGCCAACCTCATTGAACGGGCCGGTGTGGATCGCGTCTTGACCGTGGACCTGCATTCCGAACAGATCCAGGGGTTCTTTGACATCCCGGTCGACAACCTTTTTGCAACGCCGGTCTTCAAGGACTACTTTGGCACACTGGACCCAGAGGAGTTCATGGTGGTCTCTCCGGACGTGGGGGGGACCAAGCGGGCGTGGGCCGTGGCCCGGAAATTGGGGAATCTGCCCCTCGCGGTCATTGACAAGCGCCGGCCAGCCCCGAACCAGGCCAAAGTGCTTTACCTCATCGGCGAAGTCAAAGGGAAACGCCTGCTCATTGTGGACGATATCATTGATACCGGGAGTACGCTGTCGGAGGCCGTGATGTATCTTCTGGACCGTGGGGCTGTGGAGGTCATCGCTGCCGCCACTCACGGCCTGTTCTCCAACGGCGCAAAAGATCGACTGGACCGATCCGGGCTCCAGGAGATTGTGGTCACCAACACGGTGCCCCTCCCGGAGGAGCGGAAGCCTTCACAGACCAAGGTCCTGACCATCGCCCCGCTCCTCGGAGAGGCCTTGATTCGGATCCACGAGGAGCGTTCGGTTAGCCGTTTGTTCATTTGAACCGTTGAACCATTCAACCGAAAAAATGGAGGTCATTTTATGGCATACGAACTTCATGCGGAGATCCGGAAAGGCACAGGGAAATCTGTGACGCGGAAACTCCGGGCACAAGGCAAAATTCCAGCCGTGATGTATGGTGCAGGGGAACCGACCCAGCCCTTGACCCTGGATCTTCACGAGGTCGACAGGTTCTTTAAGAAGACCCGTGGGGAGAGCGTCGTGATCACCCTGAAGGTCAATGGCGAGGTCAAACAGGTCCTTCCCAAGGAAGTCCAACGAGATCCGGTCACCGGCCGAATCCTGCACGTAGACTTCCTCATCCTGCACAAAGGCGAAAAGGTCATCGTAGAGGTTCCGATTGTGACGGTTGGCGAGTCGGTCGGCGTCAAGAAAGGCGGGGTTCTGGAAGTGCTCCTGCGGAGCGTTGAGGTCCGTGCGGAACCGGCCAATCTACCCGCGCATATTGAGGTGGACATCTCCAACCTGGACCTTGGCGATGTGGTCCACGTCCGTGACCTGCCGGTCCCTGAGGGCGTGGAGATTCTGGAGGATCCGGACGAGCCCGTGGTGACCATCTTGATCCCGAGAGCGGCAGAGGAAGAGGCCGAAGCGGCACCTGAGGAGGAGGTTCCCCCGACCGAGGCCCCACCGACTCCAGAGACCCCTTCTGAGGAAGGATCGGAAGGCTAAGTGCGGGCGCCCTATCTCGTCGTGGGGCTCGGGAACCCACCGGAGATCTACCGGGCGACCCGCCATAACGTCGGGATGACGTTTGTTGAGTTTTGGGCCCAGGAAGAAGGGCTCCAGTTCCAACCCGGCCGCGGTGAATTCGAACTGGCCCAGAAAGAACCTTGGATCTTGGTCCGCCCCCGGACCTATATGAACACCTCCGGGATCGCGGTCCGGCAGGCCTTGGAGACGTTGGACCTGGGCCCTGAACACCTGATTGTGGTTCTGGACGACGCAAACTTGCCGTTCGGCACCCTTCGGCTCCGGGCCCGCGGAAGTTCCGGCGGACACCGGGGTCTGGAAAGTGTCATCTATCATCTGACCACAGAAGAGTTTGCGCGGTTGAGGATCGGCATCGGGGCACCGCCGCCCGACGTGCCCCTCCGCGACTATGTCCTGGCTCCCTTTGAGCCAGAAGAACGGGAGGCCCTGCCCGACCTCTTCCGCCGGGCCCGGGAAGGCCTGGAACTCTTAAAAGACAAAGGCATTGATCAGGCAATGGCCTGGATGAATAGGAGGAAAACGGTATGAATGGAACCCTGGGTACCCTGTGGACCGCTTTGGTTGTCGGCGTTTTGGGTGTACTGTTTGCCATCTTTATGGCCCGACTGGTCCTGCGCCGCGACCCCGGCACCGAAGAGATGCGGAAGATCTCAGAATACATCCAGGAAGGCGCAAGCGCGTTCCTGACCCGAGAGTACCGGAGCGTCATGTGGTTCATTCTCGTGGTCGTCGTCCTGTTGCTGCTCGGCCTCTCCCGTCAGTCTAACATGGGCTGGTCCATGGCCTTCTACACGGTGATTTCTTATGTTGTGGGGGCGACCCTCTCTCTTTCCGCCGGGTTCTTCGGCATGAAGATTGCCACCCGAGCGAATGCCCGGACGACCCAGGCGGCACGCACAGGGTTTGCCGAGGCACTACAAGTGGCGTTCTACGGCGGGTCGGTGATGGGCATCTCCGTCGCGGCCCTCGGGCTCCTGGGGCTCGCCGTGCTGTTCCTGCTGTTCCTGGCGATTTTCCACGAACCGGTCCGGGCCGCAACCGTGCTCGCAGGCTTCTCCATGGGGGCATCGTCTGTGGCCCTGTTTGCCCGTGTGGGCGGCGGGATTTATACCAAAGCCGCAGACGTCGGCGCAGACCTCGTGGGGAAAGTGGAGGCCGGGATCCCGGAGGATGACCCGCGGAACCCTGCCGTGATCGCCGATAACGTCGGGGATAACGTCGGCGACTGTGCCGGGATGGGCGCGGACCTCTATGAGTCCTATGTGGGTTCCATCTTATCCGCCGTGGTCATCGCTGCCACGGTCTATGCTCTGAGGCCTCAACTCGCATGGTCTGGGATCGCCGTGGCGTTCCTTTTGCCCGCCTTTGGCTTGCTCTCCTCCATGCTCGGCACGCTCTTCATCCGAAGCGCAAAAAGTGAGCCTCAGCGGGCCCTCTCTATGGCGACATTTTCTACAGCGGTAATCTTTGCGGTACTTTCCTTCGTCGCCCTCCGGATCACTGGAGCACCCGTCCAACTGTTCTGGGCCGTCTTCTCGGGTCTGGTCGCGGGCGTCCTGATCGGATATGTCGCCGAGTATTACTCCACCGGAGCGAGGATCCAGGCGATTGCCCGGGCGTCGGAGACCGGGGTCGCCACCAACATCATCGCGGGTCTGGCGACCGGGATGATGAGTGCCGTGGCGCCGCTCATCGCGATCGCGATTGCGATCATCATTGCGTTTGCCGTAGGCGAGAGTTCAGGCCTGGGCGGGTTCTATGGTGTGGCCCTGGCCGGCGTGGGGATGCTCTCTATTGTGGGCATTACGGTAACGGTGGACGCCTATGGCCCGATCGCCGATAACGCCGGCGGCATCGCGGAGATGGCTCATCTGCCGCCTGAGGTCCGCAAGATCACAGACTCCTTAGACGCCGCCGGGAACACCACCGCCGCCATCGGGAAGGGCTTTGCGATCGGATCCGCAGCCTTGACCGCCCTGGCCCTGTTCTCGGCATACACCCAATCCGCTGGGGTCCAGGTCCTGGATATCCTGGACAAAAAGGTCATTGCCGGGATGTTCATCGGGGCGACGGTGCCGTTCTTCTTCTCTGCGGCGGTGATGAACGCGGTGGGCCGGACCGCTCAGTACGTCGTTGAAGAAGTCCGACGCCAGTTCCGGGAGATCAAAGGGCTCCTGGAAGGCAAAGCCAAGGCCGATTACGCACGGATTGTGGACATCACCACGGCCGGTGCCCTGAAAGAGATGATTGTGCCGGGTGTGGTGGCGTTCTTTGTGCCGATCGTGGTGGGTGCCGTGCTCGGCCTGGAAGCGCTGGGTGGGCTCCTGGCGGGCTCCCTGGCCGTTGGCGTGCCCCTGGCGCTGTTCATGGCCAATGCCGGCGCAGCATGGGATAACGCCAAGAAGTGGATTGAAGAGGGCAACCTGGGAGGCAAAGGCTCCAAAGCCCATAAGGCCTCCGTGGAAGGGGATACCGTGGGCGACCCGTTTAAGGATACCGCCGGGCCGTCCCTGAACATCCTCCTGAAACTGATGGCCGTGGTCTCCCTGGTTTTTGCGCCCTTCCTGGTGTACCTTTACAATATTCTGCCGTTTGCATTGAAGTAACGGAAAACCCTGGCACCGGGATGCAGCCCGGAGCCCCCCGAATCCGATGGATCGGGGTCCAAAGGAGGTGAACACATGCGACCGTATGAAATGATGGTCATCCTCGACCCGGACCTGGGCGAGGATGGGATCGCCAAAAAGATCCAAGAGATCCGGGAGTGGATCGAACAGGACGGGGCCGTCCTCGAAAGCATCGAGGAATGGGGCCACCGGAAGTTTGCGTATCCGATCAAGAAGAAGGACGAAGGCTACTACGCCATCTTCTACTTCAAGGCGGAACCCGAGTTCTCCCTGACCCTCCGACGGAAAGTGGAACTGGATTCCGGCATCCTGCGCGGCATGATCGTCCGGAGGGATGAATAATGGCCGAACTCAGGCTACCCAGCGTGAACATCGTGGTCCTCTCGGGCCGGCTGGTCCAGAACCCCGAACTCCGGTACACCGGCACCGGCCGACCTGTTGTCCGACTCCGCATCGCGTCTTCCCGGAGATACCGCGACCAGAACAACGAATGGCAAGAGGAGACCCTCTTCATTGATGTGTCGGCCTGGGGTGACTTGGCGGAACGGTGCCATGACCGGCTCGTCAAGGGGAGCCCGATCCTCGTAGAAGGCTCGTTACGACAGCGGACCTGGGAGCAGGAAGGCCAGCGACGGTCTGCCTACGAGATCCGCGCGTTCCGGGTCCACTTCCTTGAGAAACTCGGTGCCCCCGAAGAGATCGCAGAATCGCCCGGTGAAGAGATCCTGGATGAGGAACCCGTGTCCGATGATGAGGTCCCTTTCTAAACAGGAGGTTGTGTAAGCCATGGCAAGGAAGAAATGTGAATTTTGTCGGGATGGCATTGATGTCATTGACTACAAAGACTACGAGCGGCTTCGGAAGTTTCTGACCGCCCGTGGCAAGATCATCGGCCGACGCAGCACCGGACTCTGCGCCTATCACCAGCGGAAACTCGCCCGTGCGATCAAACGTGCCCGGATTATGGGGCTGTTGCCCTTCGTGGAATCGTATTACCTGTAAGCCATGAAAGTGATCCTCTTGCAAGATATCGAAAAGTTGGGATCCCGAGGCGACATTGTGGAGGTCGCCGACGGCTACGCCCGCAACTACCTGATCCCCAGGAAGATGGTGGTGCCTGCAACCCCCTCCAACATCAAACAATGGGAAGAGATCCGGCGGCAACAAGCGGCAAAACTCGCACGACTCAAAGAAAAGGCCGAGAAACTCGCCAGGAAACTCTCCAAAGTGAAGTTGACGATCCGGGTCCGGACCGGCGAGGAGGATCGGATGTACGGCTCGGTAGGTGCTCTGGACATCGAGCGGGCACTCCACGAGAAGGGCTATACCGAGATTGACAAGCACATGATCCTCCTGGAGGAGCCGATCCGGGAGTTGGGCACATACTTTGTGGACATCCGGCTCCATCCGGAGGTCATCGGTAAGGTCAAGGTCGAGGTCCTGGCGGCCGACGTCGCGACATAAGAGAGGAGAAGAATTCTTCGGCACTTCGTTGGCCCCTGGTAACCAGGGGCCAATTTGATATTCCCACATGACGGGCCTTTTTCCACCCCTTGACAACCATCACCACAGCATTTATAGTACTAAGGATGTTAGTAAGAAGTCAGGGGTTCGACGTTTCTTGCCAAAAGGGAGGTTGTTATGAAACATCAACAGATTGCCTTGTGTCCTGTGTGCCAAATGCAGGTCGAGATCCAGGGTGTAGGTAGGGTTCTTAGAACCCAGTATTACCAAGAGACTTACTACTTCTGCAGTGAATCGTGTCTTAGAATTTTTAAGAAGAATCCTGAAGATTACGTCAGACGACAAAGGAACGGAGACCACGCGGAGCCGTAGGTTCCAAGAAAACAAGTACACCGGGACAACCTTTCATGTTTGGTTTTTTTGTCTTGTGGAAAGTGGTTCGGTCCGCTGGGAGTAGGCGGAACCCATGAAACGATACGACTGGATCATCGTCGGGGGTTCTTTTGCGGGACTGGCGACAGCGCGACAGTTGACTGGAAGGGGGCTTCTGATCGACCGGAAACCGATTGGGGAACATGAAACCTCCGCATGTGGAACCCTTCTGGAGGTCCCCCTCGCTCTTGGAGTCGAAGAGGCAATTGTGCAAGTGCATCACCGTCTCGTTTTGCATATCCAAGGATTAGAAATTGATTTTCCCTCCCCGTACCCCTTCTGTGTGGTGGATTACAAGACACTCTGTACAAGACTTGCCGAGGCTGGGCACTTCGATTTTCTCTTGGCGCACGTTATCCGGCGTAACGGCAACGTTGTCGTCACCACCCAAGGGGAATTTGAGGCAGAGATTCTCGTGGATGCCTCGGGCTGGAAGGCTGTTCTCACTCCCTCTACAGCCCCGAACAACTCCTACAATACTGGGGTTGAAACCGTTTTGCCGGGGTCCGGAGATGGCTTGCACTTCTTTTACGAGGGGAAAAAGACCAAACGGATCTACTGGATTTTCCCTGCAGGTGAAACCCTGAGGGTTGGGGCAGGGTGCTTTTTTGGCAGGGGAGAGATCAAAATGCCTCTCTTTTCATTTTTGCGAGCGAATGCCCTTCCTGAAGTGAACCATGGGCTCCACGGCAACGCATTCCCGTTCGTCCTTCGAGCCCCGGTAGTGGACGGAGTGTTCCGTGTAGGGGACGCGGCAGGCCACTGTTTTGCCCTAACCGGTGAAGGGATTCGCCCTGCAATCTACTTCGGTACCGTCTTGGGGAAAATCCTTCGAAACGTCCTCGACGGAAAGATCTCTCTTGAACACGCACGAGTCCTTTACGAATCCGCCGTGCGAAAGAAGCGGAAGGCCTACCGGCTCCTCACCGCATTCCAACGGTACCTCACAGCGGTTCCTGATCGGCTTCTCGCGCTGGCTTCAAGGGCAGCCAGTACCCGTAGTGAGTATTTTTTGAAGCAGTACCAGAGGATCTTTGATTTTCGGAGTCTGTAAGACGCAACGAGAGTAAAGATTGACCCCCGTCTCACTCAGATCTCGATTAAAAACTCACCTCTACACTCACATAGCCCACGTCCCAGTCCTGCCATCGACCGAAAAGAGTTCCCTCTTTCCCCGACAGGAAAGCCATGCCGAGGAGGATTTCCAGATTGTCATCCAGGAAATAGGAGATCTCTGGAGAAAACAGAGTTCCCCATAATTTTGTGGGTCGGGAGAGGTCTCTCATTTCGAAAACGTTGCGGAGCCTAAGGATAAATCGGTCCGATAGGAAGGGTTTTTCAAACGTCGTCAGGAGGTATGAGCCCATTTGGTCTTTGCCGATTTCCGTAGGGAATCCGTGGGAGAACTGGAGATTGATATAGGCACCATCCCAGAAAAAGGTATCCATCCCCAAAATCCACTTCAGGTACGGCTGGTCTGAGAGGACCCTCGTCGTCTGTTCCCCTGTGGGAGTGAACACGTGAAGGTCCATTGGGGTGGGGAAAAAGATTCCACCCTCTCCCCACACCCCAAAATCTCCGAGATCCCCCGCGAAATCTGCTCCAATGGCCCAGACCCTGGGGAGTTCAAAGGTCATCTCAGAGAGCATTTGGGAAGGCGCTTGAGGGTCAGGAGAGAGGACAATTCGCGTGGGAAGAGGGAAGTGCTCATGCCCGGAGAACGCACTGAACGAAACATCATACCCCCATAGATTTGCCTTCGCCTTGAGGGCCACTTGACTGTTCTTCCACTCCCGTGAAGGGAGTTCCACGTGTTCTTCTATGTGGGAGACTTCAATCCCTTCCACTAAGGAGGAAAGGTCGACCAGTGGGAGATCCTTGGGGAAGAGGATGGGGTAGGCGGTGGGACTCCAAACGGCGGTCAGAGAGAATCCGTTGAGGTAATATGTGGCTTCGAAAGATTCCACGGGGAACTTCCTCATCAACCTCAAGAAATCTGTTATGTCCTCGGGATTGAGGTAATCGGTGGGATTAAAGCCATCGGCGGTTCCCCAATTCAACCGCTGCTTCCCCAGCCGAAGATCGATGTTCTGGATCGGAAAACGGCGGATGTCGATGTATGCTTCCCAGAGAAAGAGGTCCATAGGCGTGACGCGGTTCGGATCTTGGAGATCCCCTAAAGTGGCGATTTGAGGAAACGTGTAGAACCTTGTCATGAGGCTTGTCACAAATGAGGTTGTGGGGCCACCACCTTCGATCCGATAAAAGAACTCGTTGTAAAAATCAAGAAAGTAAGGGACTTCGGTGTTCAGGGGGTATCTTTTATCTATCCGAAGATACCCGCTGGCTTCCAAGCCGAGGACCATCGAAGGACTCAGGAAGAGAAGGAATATGAGGAACGCGCCCTTGCGTTTCATTGTCCTCCCTCCAATCCACGTACCGTGAAAAAGTCTTCGGGCAAAGAGACTCCGTATTTGACCTCCTGAAACTCCATGACGGTGGTTGTCCGGTCTACCACGTCTTCCAGAACCATTTTCATCGGGGTTGGCTGTCCCTGAATCGTCCTCACGTCTTCTTGTTTTAACCTCTTGATGAGCTGATTCTCGGGATCATAAAACTCGATCAGGAGAGGGATATAGGTCGTCTTGCTCACCCACACCACGAGTTTTCCATAGGAAGACTCCTTTTTAGGGATCAGTTCGAGGACGTCACACTCTTCACCCTCCAGAACTTCGGATCTAAGGATTTTAGCATTATAGGTTTTAGAGAAGTTTCCGGAGAGGGAAATGTCTTCGTAGGTAAACCCAGACCCCATCATTTTTTCTTTTTTGGCCTTGGAGGCGATCCGTCGGACCCTCCCGGTCTTGGGGAAATAAGCCCAGATCCCTTCCTCTGTGAACAGAAAGCTCGTGCCCTTTACTCGTGCAGGTTTCAGGTAGCGGAAGAGGAGCTTCCGGCCGTAATCCCGTTGATAAATTTCGATGACGAACTCCCGGACCTTCCCCTGTGCGGGAGTAATGGTTTGGCGGACCAGGGAGTAACTGGTTCCGGGAAATGCGGATGCATCCACCTTCTTCAGGATCTCGGAGCCCGTTTGGGCCCAGAGGAACCCTACACCGATCAGGAGACTCACAAACCCTTTCATAAACCCTCCTTTTTCGATTTTTTAAAGACGGCCAACAAGGGGACCAAGACAAAGATCGTGGCAAGGTAAGCAAAGGCAATTCCGATGGCCACGGTTGTCCCGATGGCCCAGATGGACCGATCCAAGGCAAAAATCAGAACCCCAAACCCACTCACCGTGGTCAGGGTTGTGAGGAGAATGGCTCTCCCTGTGGACCGGAGAACCAGAGGCAAGTTTCGATACCGTTCTACTCGGTACCGATGCACGATGTGTACACCATCGTCAATCCCGATCCCCAAGATCAAGGGGATGCCGACGATGGACGCAAAATTTAGGGTCAGTCCTAAAAAGCCCATGGTCCCCAACGTCCAGAGGACGGCAAGAGATACGGGAACCATAGTGAGCAGGGCAAGAGATATGGTTCTGAAGTTGATCCAGAGGATCAGGAAGATGACCAGCGCAGCGATCGCAGTCGTGACCACAATATCCCGGCGGAGATATTCCAGAATCCGTTCCCAGATCAAGGAGGGGCCCGTGGCTTTGTCGGATAAAGAAAGGAGCAAGGTGTTGAATCTCTTCATGTTTCTCTCGTCCCAGATGTTCCCCCTGGGATACACGTAGACCGCAAACCCATCCTTTTCGGACCGGAACTTGTCTTGGCCGATTTCCTGCGAGGCCTCGGCAGCCATAGTTGCTGTCAAGAAAACAGACATC
>CAYQZW010000029.1:0-17333 GCA_964422065.1 uncultured bacterium
AACGGCATCAGCCAGCACCCGATCGTCCCCTCCCTCCTCCTGGTCGCCGTTGGGGGATTCTTCGTACCTGGCATCTATCGGAGCACGGATGGAGGGAATACGTTTGTCCAGACGCTTTCCGAGTGGGCAAACGCCGTCCTGTTCCATCCCCAGGACTCTTCCATCGCGTACGCAGCCACGGATGCGAACGGTGTTTTGCGATCCCCAGACGCCGGGCTCACCTGGATCCCGATGAATGATAGCCTCCCCATCGACCAGGTCAATCTTATGATCCTCGGGCCTGACGCCCGAACCCTCTTCATTGGGACTCCCCTCGGGGTGTACGCCTATACCGATCTTCTCGTCTCCACGGATGAGATGTCTGCAGAAAAGGCCACGCTTCCCTCCCCTCTGGTTCTTTACCCCAATCCCGTGCATCGATGGCTCACCCTCCAATCACGGTCCGGGTCGATCTATTCCATCACGGTCTATGCCTCGGACGGTCGGAGACTGGGGGAGATCCATCGAATGCCAGGGTTATCCTGGCAGGTGGATTTACAGCCCTATGGGATCGGGGCTCGGTGGCTTGTCCTTCGGATTCGGACGGCCCAAGGGGTTTTCACAGAAAAGGTCTTTGTGGTGCCCTAACGATCATCGGACCGTGTAGCGGTCCCCAAGGCCTTTACAGCCCGGTGGGCAACTCAAGGAACTGGAACTCCAAGCCAAACCGTTCCATAAGATGTCGACCCAGGGCAATGACGCCATAGCGTTCGGTGACATAATGCCCGAAGAAGACCACGTGAACCTGGAGTTCGCGGGCAAGCCAGTAGTGGGCGTGGCTGGTTTCGCCGGTGATCAGGAGATCTACGCCTTTCGCCTTGAGATCGGGAAGGAGTGAGATCCCTTTTCCCGAGACCACGGCGACCTTCTGGCAGGTTTTCGGGCCGAAATCCCAAACCGAGAGTGGCGGCGTTCCGAAGAACTCTTCCAACTCGCGCACCACATCGGAAAGGGAGCGTGCGTCGTCAAACTCCGTAAAACGGCCAATTTCAATCCCTTTGTAGGACCCAATGGCGCCGGAATCTTGCCAGCCCAACCCCTTTAGGATCACGGCATTATTGCCAAACTCCGGGTGAAGGTCCAGTGGCAGATGACTGGCATAAAGGGCGATGCCATTCTGAATCAATCCCTTGACGCGCCGGAAATAGGGGCCCGTAATCGCGGTGGGCTGACCCGACCAATACAGGCCATGGTGGACAATGAGGAAGTCAATTTGTTTCGCAACGGCTTCGGCAACAGCCACTTCTGAGATGTCTACAGCCCCCCCAATCTTGCGGATCTCGCGTTCGTCGTGTTCGACCTGGAGCCCATTCAGTGAGTCGTCTGGGATCTCCGAGGTCTTCAGGAGTTCATCGAGATATTGGACCAGTTCCCTTGTTTTCACGGAACAGACCTCCAGGTTCTTCAAAGCCCAGATGGGCATAAGCCAAGGGCAATGCCACACGTCCTCGTGAGGTTCGTTTGATGAACCCCTCGCGAATCAGGAAGGGTTCATACACCTCTTCAATCGTTTCCGGTTCTTCCCCGACAGACATGGCCAAAGTTTTCAGGCCCACAGGCCCGCCTTTGTAGAGTTCAATCAAGTTCCGGAGGATCCGTTTATCCATGTCATCCAGGCCTTTCCGATCCACCTGGAGTTTTTCCAGGGCATACTCCGCCAACTCCTTGGTGATGACCCCATCGCCCTCAATTTCGGCAAAATCCCGGACTCTACGGAGCAAGCGGTTGGCCACCCGGGGGGTTCCGCGGGAACGTTCGGCGATCTCCCGAAGTCCTTCCTCGGTATACCGGATCTTCAGGATCTGCGAACTGCGGACAAGGATCTGGAAGATTTCCTCCGGCGAATAGTAGTCCAGGCGGAAGGTGATGCCAAACCGTGCCATCAAGGGCGAAGTAATCATGCCGGCCCGTGTGGTGGCCCCAACGAGGGTAAAGGGGTTGAGTTTGATCTTGATGGACTGGGCGCCCGGGCCGCGGTCGATCAGGATATCGATCCGGAAGTCCTCCATCGCAGCATACAGGTATTCCTCTACAGGTCGTGGGATCCGGTGGATCTCGTCAATGAACAAAATATCCCGAGGGGCCAGGGAGGTTAGGATACCGGCCAGATCAGCGGGGCGTTCCAGGACCGGGCCGGAGGTGGCTTTGATGTTGACCCCCAACTCATGGGCAATGATATGCGCCAAGGTCGTCTTTCCAAGGCCGGGAGGACCGTGGAGTAAGACGTGATCCAGGGCTTCTCCTCGGTTCTTTGTGGCCTCCACAAAGACCTGAAGGTTGTACTTGAGGTCCTCCTGGCCGACGAACTCGGCGAAGGTCCGTGGACGTAACGTGCGGTCAATCTCGGTCTCCCCGGCCAGGGGTGCAGGATCTGTCAGTCTCGGCATGGCATAAAGATTTTAAAGGGTTTCCGGAGGGTCATTCCCTATGCGGATTCGGTTTGTCTCTGGAGGACCTTACGGACCAGTTCTTCTTCGGTCGGTTCGGATTCATCCTGCCAGTGACGCAGGGCATCGCGGACGGCTTCCCGTGCCTCGGTCTCCCTCAAGCCCAACTGGACGAGCGCCAAGACGGCACGGCGAAGGACCTCCTCACGGCCGGTCAACCGATGTTCTCGAATCTCGGGCAACCTTGATCCCAACTCAAAAATCAAGCGTTCTGCGCGTTTCCGGCCGACGCCTTTGACCTTGGCCAGAAGATCCACATCCTGAGTTTCTACAGCCTGGAGGATCTCGGAGGCTTGGAGCCCTGACAAGAGCCGAAAAGCCAAAGAGGGCCCAATGTTCGGCAATTTCACCAGAGTTTCAAACAAATTCCGGTCTTCCTCCGTGGCGAACCCATAAATGGCCTGGGTTTTTTCTGTCCAGATCGGGACCACAAAGAGCCCCTGGAGGGTATTGACTTCCCCCAACCGTTCCAGTGTGGTGGCCGGCACCAAAATCTCCAGGACGATCTCTGTGCCGCCAACCTCCAAGCCCAGCAGGCATTTCTGTTGTGTTTTCCCACGGATTTTCCCCTTGAGGTAATACAGCATCCTCACTCTCCCACCAGTTGTTGGAGTTTCAACTCTCGCTGTACGGCAAGGGCGCAGGCCAGGGCGTCCGTCACGTCCAGAGGCACATCCTCGTGGAAGTTCAGGAGTTGACGGACAACAAAGGCAACCTGTTGTTTGGAGGCGCGGCCGGAGCCGGTCAACGCTTGTTTCACGCGGGTAGGGGAAAGTTCCTTCACCGGGATCCCCTTTTGGTAAAGTGCCAACAGGGCGACACCACGTGCGCTTCCCAAGGACAACGCTGCCCGAACATTCCGATGATAAATGACCGTTTCCATCGCCGCGAGATCCGGCGCCCAATGAGACAAAAGTTCGTGGAATTTCTGGTAGAGGTCTGCCAATTTGGCGCCTAAGTCCGTGCCTTTTGGGTGCAGCACATGATACGAGCGGACACGCTCCCCCTCCACCAACGCTACGGCAAACCGATAGATGCCCGGGTCAATCCCAAGGATCTTCAAGACGTGGATGCCAAGGCCTGGAGGACTTCCTCAGGAACATCGAAGTTGGCATAAACCGCCTGGACATCGTCCAGTTCCTCGAGGGCCTCAATGAGTTTCAGGACCTTCTCAGCGTCCTTTTTATCCAGAGGGACTGTATTTTGTGGGATCAGGGTCAGTTCAGCCTGGACGATCTTGAATCCCTTTTCTTCAAAGGCCTGTTTTACGGCATAGAACTCCTTGGGGTCCGTCCAGACCTCGTAGGTATCAGCCTGGACTTTTACGTCCTCTGCCCCTGCCTCGATGGCGGTTTCGAGGACCTCATCCTCGTCGAAGCCCTCTTTCTCGAGGTAGATCACGCCTTTCTCCTGGAATTGCCACATCACGCTCCCGGCACCGGCAAGGTTCCCACCGTGTTTAGAGAGAACGTGTCGAACTTCACTGACGGTCCGATTCTTGTTATCGGTCAGGGCTTTGATCAGGAGGGCAACGCCGCCCGGGGCATACCCTTCATAGGTCACACTCTCATATTTGACACCTTCCAGTTCGCCCGTTCCGCGCTTAATGGCCTTTTCGATATTCTCCCAGGGCATATTGTGCTCTTTAGCCCGCTCGATGGCGAGGCGCAGGCGCGGGTTGAACTCAGGATCGCCACCGCCCATCCGTGCGGCGACGGTAATCTCTCGAATCAACTTGTTAAAGATCTTCCCGCGCTGGGCATCGACCCGAGCCTTTTTATGTTTAATCTGTGCCCACTTTGAATGTCCAGCCATATTGTCACCTCCACCGTTTAGTATAGCCAAGGGCACACGGAGAATGCAACCCGTTGCCCCTCAGAAGTATTCCTCGCCGGCCACATACTCCTCCGCCTCGTAGCCGGCATACGGCTCAAAACGCATAATGTCCTTCAAGAAGGCCAATTTGACGGTCCCGACCGGCCCGTTCCGTTGTTTACCGATAATGATCTCCGCCAGACCTTCAAACTCTGGATTCCGATAATACATCTCTGGACGGTAGATAAACAGAACTACGTCCGCATCCTGCTCAATACTTCCCGACTCCCGGAGATCTGAGAGTCGGGGGCGTCGATCCTCACGGCGCTGTTCAGGTGCACGTGACAATTGAGACAGCGCCACGACCGGGATCTTTAACTCCTTTGCCAAGGCTTTCAGTGCCTGTGAAATCCCGGCGATTTCCTGGACTTTGCTCTCCGTCCGGAACCCCCGCACCAACTGAAGGTAGTCCACAAACAGGATCTTCACCCCTTCTTCCTTGACAATTCGACGGGCCTTGGCTTTTAACTCCAAAATGTGAATGGATGGGGTATCGTCAATATAGATTGGGGCGTCTCGAAGCCGGTGGACCGCATCGGTGAGATCGGGGATTCGATCCTGGCTCACAAAACCGGTCCGAAGAGCCTGTGAATTGACACCTGACTCCATGCTCAACAGCCGCATCACCAACTGTTCTCGGGACATTTCCAAGCTGAAGATCGCCGAGGGGATCCCCTTTTCCACCCCCAGGTATCGCATGATGTTCAACGCAAAACTCGTTTTCCCCATCGAGGGGCGAGACGCAATGATCACCAAATCGCCAGGCTGGAACCCGGAGGTGAGGTGATCCAGTTCGTCAAACCCGGTAGGGACACCCGTGACATGACGCCGTTGTAGGATCAGATCGTTGATCATGGTGAAGACGTCTTGAACCATGTCCCCTACCCGCACAAAGGCCTGGGACAACTGTTTCTGACGAATCTCCAAGATCTTGTGCTCTGCATAGTCCAGGAGTTCATCAGCAGGGACACTTTCCTTGTACGCCTTCTCCAAGACCTCCATCGTGACATCGATGATCTGCCGATAGATCGCCTTTTCGACGACGATCCGGATGTATTCGTCGACCAGTGCAGGGGAGATCACGCTCTCCACGATGTTTGCCAAGTACTCCACGCCGCCGATGGCTTCGAGGTCTCCGGCCCGTTTCAACTCCTCTTTGACAGAGATGGAAGAGATTTCGGACCGTCTTTCAAAAAGGTTCCGGATCGCTCGGAAGATCTTTCGATGTCGATCGAAGTAAAAGTCTTCCTCGCGGACACTCTCCAACGCTTTATACAAGGCGGTATCCTGGAGGATCATGGCCCCCAGGAGTTCCATTTCCGCCTCTTCAGAGTACGGCGGTTTTTTATCCAATTCCTTTGCCATGGCTATTCAAAAGGGGTTGAAACCACCAACGGGCGGTTGATGACCACCGTCTCCGGTCCTTTGACCGCCCGCAACTGAACAATGTACATCCCCAGGGGGACTTTCTCGCCGTTCTCTTGGGTTCCGTCCCAGGTCACAATCCCGGTTCTCGCTGGAGAGCCCTCGAAGAAGACCCGGACCACACGCCCCCGAAGATCAAAAATCTTGAGGGAATATGTGTAATCTGGGGGGCCCATAACCGTCATTTTCAAACGCTCACTGGTAAGATCCGGCGCAAATACGTTCGTGGAAAGCACTAAATTGACCCTTGCAGTCGTATCTGGTAGCTGTAACACAGTGAGGTCTTCTGACGAACGGGGCAAGATCTGATAGCCCGAAGTGTATGGAGGATTGGAATCATACTGGCCTAAGACACCGAAGACACGTACGACATCCCCAACCGCCAGTTGTTGAACGTCGATGCCCGTGCCAGGGTAAATATAGACTGTAACCGGGACCTGGCCATTCCAGACCTCCATGGTATATCCGAGACCCGCCAATGCCGGTGCAGTAGCGATGACCCCTTCCGGAAGTTCCAGGAGCAGACCTTCTAATTCCTCTTTGAGGACCTCACCAGGCCGAAGAATATAGGGATCAGGCACGGTGTAATTTTGATCCAAGCGGATAAGGTCTTGAGACTGTGCAACAAGGATCTCGGTCAAGCCGTTATATTCTGTGACCACGCCGCGTGCAAACACGACATCACCCGTTTTAAGGGGCAGGAGTGCTCCCGAATAGTAAATGTTGACCCCGCCGGTCGGATCCTGGATGAATAGGCTGGTCCGGTCCGTACTGGATACGCCGGCTGGGAAGGTCACGATCCCCGCCACCGTCACCTGTTGTCCCTCCAGGGCGGACCCATAGCCATCGGAGCCCGGGGTCTGGACCTGAGCGATGGGGGTCGTCACATAGAGCACGGGTAAAACCACAATGGGGCGTAGGCCTTGTGGACCTGTAGTGGCGGTTTTCACTGTAATGGAATACACGCCCGTATCGGGGACCACCACGCCATGGAAGACAAGGGTATCCACCACAACCTTGGCATCGGAGACCAAAAGGGATTCGGGGAAAACGGCGATGGAGGCGTTGGCCCAGCCATCGCCAATCAGCGTCAGGTCCTGCTGCTCACCACTCCACCACGTCGAAGAAGGGAACTCGATTTTGAGATACCGAAGCGTGTCAATCCCCATGTGAATTTCAAGGGCCAAGTCCATAGGGGTACCTTGAATGGCAAACGGTGGAATCCACCGAGCACTCCCTGAGCCATCACCTCCCGTAACCAAATCAAAACTCCCTCGGGGGACAATCTGATGGCCCTCAAAGTACGGTGGATCGGGGTCATATTGAGAGACCACACCGGTAAGATGGAACGGACCTGTGGGCGTAGGTTGGCCTCCCAAATCGGTGTCGTTGTCAATGTACACCGTGAACGAGCCGGTCGAGTCCTGGATGGTTAAGGTTCCACTGGTCGGGAATGCTGTGGCCGTCGTTGTGACATAGCGAACTTGGACTAAGCGACCCTCATAAGCTTCCCCACTATCGGCGAGTTGAGCGAGGGTCACCACCAACGGTTCTGGGTCTTCCCCAAACGTTTGGTCCAGGAGGGTGGCGTCATTCAGTTCTACAAGGCCGTTATACTGGGTCACGGTTCCTGTGACCGTCACGGTGTCCCCACGACCCGCGGTAAAGTTGGGGGCATAGAGGACGCATCCGCCCGTGGAGTCCTGGATGTAATACGCAGGTCCCAACTCCCCAGCCACCGTGAGTGCCCCTCGAATCGTCACCTGCTGCCCTAAGAGGATTGTGTTGCCTTGATCGTCCAAGACATGGAGTGCAGACATCGGCACAATGCCAGAGAGATCCGGGACCTGATAATGCAACGTCTCGCTAACCGATTTTGCTCCCGCGTCATCTAAGGCCACCACATAGAGGTCCACTGTAGTCCCGCCAGGTTGGGGGGGGATGTGGTAGAAATAGAGGTCGTTGAAGGTGGAATCGTGGGGATACCCGTAAAACGTTCCACCGTTCAACCGGTAGTAGAGGGAGTCTTGTGCGACCTCGGTGTCATCGGTAATCTTCGCACGGACCAAGACAGGGTCGTTGGGGAACGGATATTCGGGCTCCAAAACCACATAGTGGATGATCGGTGGGGGATTGGGGATGACCGTATAGGAGAGCGTTTCGCTCACGGTCACCTGGAACGAATCGTCCATGGCCCACAGGAAGAAATCCACAGAATCCCCTGCGGGACGAGGGGGAAGAGTGAAGAAGTGCTGGGAGCCCACCGCGGAATCCTCCGGAAGACTTTGGAACCCTGTGCCATTGATCTGATAAAAAAGTGAATCGTCCAAGACTGACGAGTTGTCCGTAATGGTCGCCAAAACAATGATGGGCCGGTCAGCGGGCGGAATTTCAGGGATCAACTGGATCTCGGTGATCACCGGTGGGGGATCCGGGGAAAGTTGGATATCGGCGCTGTCTCGAGGCTCCAACCGGAAGGTTCCGTAAGCATAACTCAAACATCCGACAATGTCGTAGGGTTGTCCCAAAACAGGGACATACGGGACCCCCATATCGTCAACCATTAAGGGGCCGGTGCCATCGTTGACCCACCACTCCCCATACTGGTTTGTGTCAGAATCAGCGACCGCATACTGCACTTTGATAAGCACCCCCTCATAGGCTTCCTGTGAAACCTCTCCTGTAGGGAGGACTGTTGGACCCGGGAGAGGGTGTCCCGAAGAAAGGACCTCCACATAGCCGTTTCCGGGGGTCGCATCGAGTTCGGTCAAGCCATAGTACTCACTGACGACCGCAACCACCCTCACGCTATCCCCAACCTGGACAGAGGGCGTTGAGTTCCCGCCCCGAAAAATATAGATCCCATGCCAGGCGCCACCAGGATATTCCTCCATGAAAAACCGGTACTGCTGGAAGACCCCGGTCACGATTCCATAGGTCACCACGGTGTCCCCCACATAAGGCGAATCCCCGCTGGGATTCGTGGTGTACTGAATCTCATAGATGCTGAGTTCCTGCTGGGCATAGGAGGCAAGGGGAACCAGCAAGAGGAGGAACCAGAACTTTTGCAATTTCATGGACGTCTCCTTTCTTGAAAGAACCTGAGCCCTATTATCATAAGGCCGAGCAGGAAGGCCAGAAAGTTCCCGAATTTGACGTAGAGGGTCGTCCCTTCATAGAGATTCACGTCTCCTACGATGACCCCCCGGGTTCCGAAAGGCAAGTGTTTTCGGACTTGGCCGTATCGATCGATGATGGCGGAGGCTCCTGTCTTGGCCGAGCGGACAACTTCCCGACCGGTTTCTAACGCCCGCATTCGTGCAAATTCAAAGTGCTCCAGGGGTCCCAGGGACTTCCCAAACCACCCGTCATTGGTGAGGTTGGCCAAGAAATCTGCTCCCTGTCGGGCCAACCCCCGGGCCAGTTCTGGAAACATGGATTCAAAGCAGATCAATACGCCGACCCGCACACTGTCCAACTTCAAAGGGCTCAAGGTCTCGCCGGGCACGTAGTCCCCCTGGCCAAAATTTACACGTCGTAGCCAGGCAATCCGGTTTTCCCAGGGGATCCACTCGCCAAAGGGCACCAAATGGACCTTATCGTAGGTGTCTAAGACACGATCTCCCCGGACCAGAAACGCAGTATTCGTGGGACGCTCTTCTCCTCCAAACGTCCGGGTATCCCCACTGCCAAACAACAGGGCACGGATTGTCGTTCGGCGGAAGATCTCCTGGACATAGGCCTGTTGGATCTTCGAGAAGCGATAAAAACTTGGAAAGGCCGATTCCGAAAGCACCGCCAGGTCTACCGAATCTTTTACACGGGATAGCGTATCCAATAATGGGTTGTACCCAGACCGGGTGATTTGCCAATCCTTCCAATAGGTGGTGGCGGGAAGAACATTCGGTTGTAGGATCGCGATCCGGAGTGTCCCTTTGGGTCGAATGTCACGGGTACCCACGCGACTCCAGCCGCCGAGAAGGAGGAATGCCATCAGTACGCCCGCCCATGGCCAACTCCACCGTTCCACACACAGAACCGAAAACCCCAGGACCAAGACCCCTACGCCGTACATGCCGACGACAGCGAACCACTCCCGAAGCCAGGGTAAATCCACCACAGGAAGACCGATGGTAGCCCAGGGGAACCCGGTTGCGCCCGTCCCCCGAACCCACTCCAGGATCAGCCAAACCAAAGGAATGGCCAGTCCCCAGCGTCGTCTTGCCAGGGCTACCGCAATCCACCCCAGGAGTGCCCAATACAGGGCCTCATAAAGGACGAGCACGATCCACCCTAAAACCAAAAACTTCTCCACCCAGGGTTCAACCTGGAGGTGGAGGATCCACGAAAGGTGAATCGTAAAAAAGACGACCCCAGCAAAGCCCCAGAGAATAAATCCGTTCCAGGGCGTCTCTGAGATATACGCTATACGGAGTAAAGGGATCCAGGCGATCCAAATAAGGAAGCCCCAGCGGAATGGGGGGAAACTCAAAAGAAGAAGGCTGATCCCCACAAGGGTCAGGAGCCACAGCCTCAGGGGAATGTTCAGAAATGAAAGGGTGTTTCTTCGTTCTCCTCTCCTTGACTCCCCTGGCCAAGAGGGTAAATTCCGGCGCCCGAACCTTGGCCAGCGCAAGAGGAGGTTACTTGATTTCTGAAGGCTGAAGGATCAACTGGGACGGATCGATGTCTACCAAGAGGATTTGAGCCTCTTTGCAGGCCTCCACAACCTTTTGCAGTCTCGCCGGCTCCAACTCTTGATACGTGGAGAACCGTGGAAGATTCACAACCGCAGAATCTGGTAACTCAAACCGCTGACGGAAAATCTGTGCTGCAGAGTCTGGATAATCTCGGATGAACCTCAACGCCATCTCCAGTGCTTGATACACTCGTTGAACTTTGGCCTTGTTCAGGTTCAAGTTGACAATCGACGTCACCCCCAAAGAGATAGGCAGGGGGCTTACGATCCGTTTCAAAAGGAAGCCGTCTTCCAAGATCCGGATCCCTTTCCGATCCAAAAGAAGGGACCGGTAGGGCTCCGGAGCCAAGAGGGCATCCACGAGGTTCTTCTCTAATGCCGAATCCATCTCGGAGGGGAGGAGCCCCACAAATGAGATCTTATCCGGGTCTACCCCTTCCTTTTTCAGGAAGGTTTTGAGGAAGAAGTCCATGCGAGAACCGCGCAAAAACCCAACTTTTTTCAGTTGTAACTGTTTCAGTTTGCGGATCCGTTTCTTTCGCAGGGTCAGGAGAGCGGTATAAGGATGATCAGCGCCATAGGAGGCGGAGTATAGGACCCGATAGGCTTCCGGGCGGGCCGCCATCTTAAACAAGGCGTTCAACCAATTGATGCCTACGAGGACCTGGGCCTTGCCCTTGGCGACGTCTTCAATGCCCTCAATGCCGAAAAGGGCTTCCTTGGTCTCTACTTTCACGTTCGTCGAATCAAAAAAGCCATATTTTTCAGCGACGAACAAGGGCAATGCCCCCACATCCAACTGATACACCACCGTCGCCTCTACAGTTTTTCGGGCCTGCATCTGGGGATAAATCAAGATGTAGACCAGAAGCCCGATCAGAATGAGGTTGATGACCGTCAAGATCTTGTTCATCCTTGCCTCCTTTCTTCAAAGAAAAAGGGGATTTCATAGGCTGCGGACTCGGCCGAATCGGAAGCGTGAACCGCGTTCTCCTGGATGTTTGTGCCATACAATGCACGGATGCTTCCGGGCCGAGCCTTGGCTGGATCGGTCGCACCGATAAAATCTCGAAGCCGTTGAATGACGTTCTCTCCCTCTAAAAGGAGTCCCACGACCGGTCCCGACGTGATGAATTGGATCAAGGGTTCAAAAAAGGGCTTTCCGCGATGTACGGCATAGAACCGTTCGGCCTCTTCTCGGCTGAACCGTTTCATCCGGATCCCCACAATCTGAAATTCCTGTTCGATCCGGTCGATGATCTTCCCGATACACTTGGCTCGTACGGCATCCGGTCTAATCATGAGGAGTGTCTGTTCCATGGGTCCTTTCCTCCAGAGCGTTTGAGGCCATTAGCATAAACTCCTTGCCAGAATCAGTCAACTCAACACCTCTGGACAACGGGTTTTCTCAACGTCGGAGATCAAAAGATTTGGGACACCAGGATATTCACGAGGTCTCCGGTCCCTGTATAGTGGTGTCCCGCCTCATCCCAAACATCCAACCGATAGCGATAATGGCCTTTGGGGACCAACCGTCCTGTCGCATCTCGGCCATCCCAGGCCAACCTCAGGGGTGGTGAACCGTCACCTTCAAACTGACGTGCAAGCTCACCCATTGGGGTCAAGATTTGTAGCTGCCAATGTGTGGGATTGGCCTTGGTCCGAACATGCAGGTAAATGTAAGTCAACGCCCAGCCGATTCCGGCCCTTAAGGTGATATCTTTCGGGTCGGCGTTCGCCCACACGTGATAGCCGCTGTATTGCACGGTAACGGTGACACGATGGGAGAAGGCAGGTAAGACATCGGTCCCCAGGGTCTGTGAAATGGCGTAGTCTACGCGTACAACTCTTTGGTTCTTTTGGGTCCAGATCCCGATTCCAGCGGAAAGACTCTGAGGATCATAGCCGAATCGAACTGCAAAGACCTGGATGGGTCGGACTTCCAGGCCTACATGGAGTCGTCCGGAGCGGAGGCTGGACTGGACCCAGTCGGCCAAAAAGCGGACTTGGGGAAACGGTTGGATTTGGGTCCCCAATCGCAGCACGCGGGTGAAACGTTCCCGCACGCGGTAGTATTTGATCACCGGAGGGATAACGTTTAAGAGTGCGGCTCCCAGGGAAATCTCGGGTCGGGGCCGCCAGTGGACCCCGATGTCAAATCCGATCCCTGCGGCCGTATAGCGCTGAAGTCGGCCATAATAGAACTTGCCCGTCATTCCTAACGAAAACATCGGGGAGAGGCGGCGAGCATACGCCAGAAGTCCTCCAGCCTCGATGAAATTGAAGTTGGGGGCTGGTCGAGCAAAGGCGTCTCGCCCTGGCGTCGTCTGGGTCCGTAGTGCGACCAGTGTGAACCCAAAACTCGCATAAGGATCTATTGGATAGACTGTGGAAAAACCGCCATAGGAGTGGAGCCAATGGGGTGAGGTATAGCTGAAAGTGATCTCGGCACGCCGGATCTCGGTCAGAGCAGCAGGATTGTAATACACGCTTTCCGATGCACCGGTTGCCCCGGTAAATGCTCGGCCTAACGCAAATGTACGCGCCCCAAACCCGTAAGTAAAGAGTTCACCTCCTGTCCCTCCGTCTGGAGGTAAAGCCACCATCATGGACAGGATCAGGGGCCAGGCCATCATCGAATCACTCCAATGCTCCGATGGAACTGGCGGTAGATCTCGCGGCCACGATACAAACTCACAAACACGTCATACATTCCTGACGCCACTGGATACCCTTGTCCGTTTTTGCCGTTCCAGGTGACAAAGTTGATCTCATTCAATCGCGCTCCCTCTTGTCCGACCGGGATTTCGCGTTCCCATACCCGATCACCGTAGGCCGTGAAAATTGAAATTTTTACCTTGGAAAGGTCTTGGTCATCAGGGAGTACCAATCGATAAGCGATGGTCAGTTCGCCATCCTCGGAAAAAATCACGGGATTGGGATAAACGTCAAATCGTGCGCGAATCCTTTGGCCTTGAACAGTGACCTCAACAGTGTCGATCAAGGAATCCACGCGCACTTGGATCCAGGCTGTATCTCCGGTAGCGAACCCGGAGGCGGTATACACGGAGTATGCCACGCCTTCCAGGTCGGTCTCTACCTCCAATGGATTGAGGTCGCCATCTCCTTGCAACAGTTGATAGAACACGGTCTTGCCGGCCAGCGGATTTCCAGCCGGTGAGAGGACCTGGGCAAAGATCTTTGACGAGCCTTGATTAGGGATCCGTGCGGGATCGGCCCAGGTGTGCAATTGACCGGCTTGGGCTTCCACGCGTACGATGGTCGCCCAAGGAGTGGAATATTGAGGTGCAGTGGAATCTACAACAAAAAAGCGGTAATAGCCTTGATACGGGCAAACAACTTGGAACATCAAGCCCTGTTCTGTAAAGGGGTACGGGCCGTCAGACTGCGCGGAGGTTCCACCATAAGGGTCAAAGCCCACAACATCCACGAGATGTCCATAGACAGGGTCAAGATCTGTGATGGGGTTGTATGCAGCGTCGACAGCGTAGACCGAGACGAGAAATGGCCGTTCCAAGAATTGTGTTTCCGGGGTCCCAGATTTTCCTGGAGTGGAGTCCACCAAGGTGGTCGTATCGCCAGGGAGCAAAGTCTCGCCTGGCAAGAGAGGTAACAGATAGGCCGGTGGCCCAGGACGGATAGTAAGTGTAGCACTCACACCCTGGATCTGTAGGACTGTTAGGCTCTGTGCAGAGATCCATACCGGGTCACCTGTTGTGCGAAACTGCACCCATAGAGTTTCCTCAGGCTCAGAGACAAAAGTCCTGGTGGGATATTGTGCAAAAGGCAAAACTCCTGTGGAAGACAGAGCCATCAGGGAAATGGAATCTGAGAGTCCAACAACGTTAGAGAAGGCATCTGTCAAGCGGATTCGGAATGGGATTGTGTCCGTAGAGAGGTAGGCTGGGGGCGTTGGCTCACCGAGTTTGCCTGTGGGAGTCCCGGGATCGGGGATTTCTCCAGGCCAAAGGATCTGGATGTAGGCATAGGGACCAGGGAAGCTCCAGAAGAAGGGGGAGGTATCCGACAGACTTGGAGTGATACACAGTAACTTGACTTGGCCTGCAAGGTGAAGACGTATCGAGAGTTGGGCAATGCCCGCGAAGAAATCCACGGTATAGGGTTCGAGGTACAGGGTATCGGCCCGGGAAGGACCGATTAGCCACAGGGTGCCGCTCTCTTGAAAGTTTGGGTCAATCAATCCTTGTGGTGTTAACGCGTTGATCCGGAGAGAGAAAGGGGAATCGACGCGAACCGTTTCCGGGAGCATGAACTGGAAGGAGACAGGTTGAGCGGAGAGGCGGGCAACCTGAATCAACAGGAAAGCCCAAAAGGACCAAAGTCGAAAGGGATTTAAAGTGGCTGGGGGACAGGGATTCGAACCCCGACTTCCTGGTCCAGAGCCAGGCGTCCTGCCGTTAGACGATCCCCCATTGTCAAACAAGATTGGTTTTTCCTTTGGAAAGGCAGCGCCACCGGGATTTGAACCCGGGTCTCCTGGCTGAGAACCAGGTGTCCTCGGCCTGGCTAGACGATGGCGCCGTGTTGGGTCTGTATTTATAACGCCCCATCCTGCCGGTGTCAACGGATTGCATGGTCTTCCTTCACAAAGACCTTCAGACCGTTCACCACTCGGCACGAAGTCCCACATAAACGGTCCGGGGTTGCCGGTACCTCGCAGGGTTTAAATAATCAATCGGCCGTCTGCCCGGGGGCAAAGGATCGCCAGGCTCATAGGCACGGCCCGTCAGGGGGTTCACGTAATAGACATTCCGATGATCAAAGAGGTTTCGTATCGACACTTCCAGCCAAATGGTACCGGGGCCGATTCGGAATCCTTTCGCCACACGGAGATCCGTGCGATACCACGGAGGTCCAAGTTTGCTATTGGGATCCCCATAAATCCCCAAGGAATCCACCGGGGTATAGCGTCGTCCGGACCGGAACGAAGAGGAGAGGCTTACCCGGAACCACGGGGGCGTAGGAATCGGGCCGATACGGTCTCCCTTGTCCCGCGTTCGATACGAAAGATACAAAAAGACCTGATACGGTTGATCCCATCGGAGATACCACTCTCGAAGAGATTGTGCTCGGCCACTCCAATACACGTCTTCTGACGTCGATGCCCGCCCCTTGGACTGGCTGAGAGAGAACTCCAGGGAGCCATAAAATGGCCCGGGTGGATTCCACTTGACCGTAACTTCCACTCCCAAGGATCGGGCGTAATCCGAGTTGAGGTACATCCAGAAATCGGGATTGGGCGGAATTCCCGGAACACGGGTTGCCGTGGGGTAGTTGAAAATGTCTTTGTAATAGGCTGCGATCGTCGCGCGAAGCGCCTGAGAAAACTGATGTTCCATGCCTAATTCATAGGCTACGGTGATGGTCGGATCGAGATTTGGGTTGCCGACCAGTTCATAGGTTGCCGTTGCGCGTCGTCCGAGTTTGGAGTAAATGTACTTAAAGTCTGGGATCTGGGAGAAGTGGCCGTAGTTGAAGTAAAACTTGTCCCGATCGGTCACCGGATAACTCACCCCAAACCGTGGAGAGAAATGCCCCTTGAAGGTCAGCCCAAAAAACGGCAAGCGTCGGCCTTTCGACAGGAACTCCTCGTATTGTTTCCGGACGAAGGGGTGGAGGGTGGGATCATCCAAAACACGGCGTACGCCATCTTCAACGTATTCTCCGGGGATCCAGTAGTCATAGCGCACCCCTACGTTCGCCACCATGCCTGCGAAGTAGACCTGCGTCTGGAGGTACAACGCGCCCTCCGTCGTATAAACGCGATAGAGGTCATAGTTCAGCCCGAGCCCGCTCTCACGGTTATACCAGGGATACTGGATATCCAGCCACTGAGCGGTGATATAGTCCGTCTCCATCCCCCACTTCCATTCCTGGACCGAGGACCGTTTGAAGGTGTAGTCCCAGCGGAGGCCATAGGTCTCCGCGTAGTGATCGTGCCAATAGGGTGCATCGCCAAAATCATAAAAGCCATCCCCAGGATACGGATGGGTATCGGAAGGCTCAGGCAGGAGGTCCAGAAGTTCTTCGTACTCCGTCCAATGCTTGTCATCCACATTCACGCGAAGCCCCGTAAAGAACCGCCAGATCCGAAGGTCTAAAAAGGCCCGTGAGCCGATGATCTTTTTCAGAGAGAGGACGGCTTGTTCCCCGGACCTCGTAAAGGTAGGGTATCCCTCCAGGTGGTGAATGTACCGGTAGGGGAACCCATACGCAAAGGGGTACTCATGGCGGGAATAAAAATACCCTTGGTTGACTTCAAAGGACCGTCCTAAGGTCAGGGAAAGATTGGTTGTTGGCCATTTTCTGGTGATTTTGATGAGAGCAGAGCCGGTGTTCATGGCATGATCAAACCTTCGATGCAAAAGAGAGGAATACAGGGCATCGGCGTGAGGTAAATAGGTATCCGTGAAGTTTCCACTGATGGTCGCAAAATAGGTGGTCTTTAGGGGGCCTGGCCCACTCAAGGAAAGCCCCATCCGCTGGCTATTGAAGGACCGGATGAACGGGGCTTCATCCGTAAAGTATTCCACTTGACCCTGGAACTTCGAACTGCCTTCCCGGACTTGGAGGTTGATCACGCCACTCATCGCCTGTCCATATTCGGCGTTATATCCACCGATGAGGGCTTCCGCTTCCCGAACCGCCGTGGCCGGTACATAGATGCCCCACGCGCTCCCGGAAAGTGGGTCCCGGATCGGTACGCCCTCCAAGACCAGGAGGATTTCGTTGGACCGTCCTCCACGGACGTGGATCTCTGTATTCTCAAAGGTGGTCACCCCGGCCTTTGTGGCCAGGACCTCTGA
>CAYQZW010000030.1:0-12188 GCA_964422065.1 uncultured bacterium
CCTTAGGGGAGATTCTCAAAGTTCCTGGCCCGCCCGGACGATCACAACAGCAAACATGAGTACACCCGCAAGAAACGCCCCGATAAAGACGAACGGGACCCCCACATCCTTCCGATACGTAAATCCACTGGCCTGATAGGTATCCAGGAGGACAATCTTCACCCCCTCTACACTCACCGGACGGCCAGGGGCCAACCGCCCCACAAACTCCCATTGACCATGCGCCACGTAGACAGGGATCAGTGGCTGAAGTTCCTTAACGCGCTGAGGTTGACGGAAGAAGTATAACTTGCCCATCTGATACTCATCGAAGAGGAGCATCGGGGAAAGGCCTGGCACCACCACAGGTCTCCCAGTTTGGACTTCCTTGACCCCTAAAGTATCAGTACCCTGGACCACTGCGATCTTTGCATACTGGTGGTAGAAGGCCTGATAGACCCAGATGTCCTTGTAATGTAAGGGGGCATTGACCTCTATCACTCGATGGTCAACCAGTCGGTCGTCGTCGTAAAGTTCCACATCGGAGAAGTAATCCTTCGTGTAGATCTTCCCCTGGAAACTCACATAGTCGATCCAGAAACGGTTCAGTTTCAGTTTGAGGCCCGGCAAGCCATGTAATTCTGCAGACTCACCATTTTTGAGAAGGACTGCACCATCCACTTTCGTTACCGCCGTAAGGATGAAGCCCGCCAGCATAACCAGGAAAAGAAGATGGAAGAGCCGGGTTGCTGCTTTGACGGCCACAGAACTGCGGAATCCAGTCGTGGGCAAAGCCCGAACCAGGGTCACAAAGGCATCAAGGTTCCCTACCAAGAGATTGAGGAAAAACAGGGCAACCACGGTGAAGAACCAAGGAGAATGGTAGATATCCGTGATCTTCAATGTCTGGAGAATCCTTGCCGTTGTCTCCCCAAATAGGGTCCGGTAAGCAGCATCTGTCGCATTCTGGGGGATGATGGTCCCTGTGATCAAGAAGGGGATCATCAACCCTGAGAGAACGACGGCCGTCTTTGTAGACTTCAAAATCCGATAGATTTGTTTCATTTCCAGGCTCCTAAAAGGTATGGAGGCTCCCGACACTAAAGATCCTGGTGATATAGTTCACACCGATGTAAGTGAGGAGGACAAAGAGAAACGCCAAAACGTTCATGGGAAATGCCCATTTTTTTCGCCAATCCGGGTGGATCGAGATATGGAGGTACATCACATAGCCGAGGAAGGTAATCAGAGACCATACCTCTTTGGGGTCCCAGGCCCAATACCGGCCCCAGGCCTCGTTAGCCCAAGTACTGCCCATCATGATCCCGGTCCCCAAAATTGGTAAGCCAATCAACGCTGCAGCTCGTGCGTAGTTCTTTTCACCCGCTGTTGATGTTAGGGTAGGGAAGATCCGCTGACCGAGATCGGCACTAAAAGCGAGCAAAAAGAAGGCATAACTCAAGAGTACGGTCGGAACATGGATAAAAAACCAAAAACTCTGGAGCGCGGGGGATAAGGGCGCCATTTCCGGTGAGGCCACAAACTCAGCGAAATATAGCGCAATCAAGTTGATTAATAAGGCCACAGGGAGCGGTCGTGGATCCCGAGTCCGAAGTTCAAATCCCAAAAGGACGAGTCCGATAAACCACGTCAGGGTGACCAAACTCTCGTAAAGGGTTCGGTACGGGGGGTGTCCAGCATTGACCCAACGGACGGCAAGAGCAACGATCTGGAGAAGGACGGCGAAGGTGAGCATCACACGCCCTGCAACCTGAACATTCGCCTTTCTCAGGGCATGGAGTGTATAGAGACCAAACGCAAAAAGATAGAAAACAAAGGCCAGCCGTAAGACGAGCGTTTCCATGTCCATATTTTACATGGGGAAGACAGGGGGTGTAAAGAAGTGATTGAGTAATCAATACAAGTTACGAAAGATTGTCTAAAGTCCTTGCAAGCTTACAATACGCTGGAGATAGAACGACCGAAAATCCTCTCTCAGGTGGCAATACGCGTCCAACCGGTTCCCACGAACGGCCAACGGCTCGACGATTCGTTCGGTTTTCCCCGCCACAGGGGAGTCATAAACGATGCGCAAGAAGCGATGCTCTCGGACCACGCGAAGAACCTCCAGGCCTCTGCGGGTGTATCCTGAGTCCACCAACCGCTTGATCATTAGATCCTGGAGAGTCCGATAGCCCTCACGGACAAACCAATCCAACGCCTTGATCCAGATCTTTAGGGTCATCTGTGCATCGGGAAGGGCTCGGTGTCCTGGTTCGACGCGGACTCCCATGGCCTTGGCAAGTTCCCGAAGCCCCCTCTTTCGCTTCATCTTGAAGAAATATCGACCCAGGAAGTAGGTATCAATGGTATAATTGAACCGGGGGAGTTTGCCGGCTCGCCTCAATTCCCGGTTCAAAAAAGAAAGATCCAGACTCGTCAAACTATGTCCAACAAAGACACACCCCTCGGTCAACTCATAGACCGTGTCTGCTATCTGTCGGAAAGTGGGGGCGTCTTCCACCATCTCTTCGGTAATGCCATGGATGTTTTTGGAGTAAGGAGAGATCTTGGTCTCGGGATTTAACAACTGGCTAAACGTGATCAATTTTTCACCCTTTTTATAGCGGAGGATCGCAAGTTCCAGAATCCCATCGTGGCGGAAAGAGGTCCCCGTGGTTTCCAAGTCAATCGCGCAGTAGGTAATCTCTTCCAGAGGGGTCTCAGCGGGGATCAGATGGGGGTGTGTCATGGTGACCTCTGAGTTTTCGGAAGAAGGCATCCATCAACTGCTGAACCTGTTCGGTGAGGGGACCTTGCCGGAAGATCGGCAACGGTCCGATCCGATAGGATTCCAAAGGCTTGTACCGGCTCCCCAGGGCGCCCATCCGGGGGTCCGGCAGCGCATAGACCACCTCACGAATCCGGGAAAGTAGAATCGCACCAGTACACATCAGACACGGCTCCAGGGTGACATACAGCGTACAATCTTGAAGGCGCCACTGTTTCAGGAAATGTGAGGCCGCGGTGATGGCAAGGATTTCGGCATGGGCCGTGGGATCCTGGAGGGCTTCCACACGATTGTAGCCTTTACCTGCAATGCGATCTCCACACACCACCACCGCCCCTACGGGAACTTCATCTTCTTCGTAGGCTTTCTGCGCTTCTTGTAAAGCGAGTCGCATGTAGTATTCGTCGAAATCCATGGGAGAAAAGGAAAAAGCGCGCCCGGAGGGACTCGAACCCCCAACCTACGGATTCGTAGTCCGCCGCTCTATCCTGTTGAGCTACGGGCGCGTTGGCCTTTATGTATACATCACGTTGCCGGAAGGGTCAAGCCAATCGCTCAACCCGGGGTGATCCTGAGCCACGTCTCGGGCAACCAGGTCCGCAACGCATGAAGTCGGGCAATTTCCACCGCACGGCCCAATGCGTGGTCTACATCTTCCGTCCGGACCCATTCCACAAAAAATGCCGCCCCAAACACATCCCCACATCCGGTAGGATCCTTGGCGGGAACAGACGGAACGGGTTGCCAAAAGACACGGATGTGGGACCCCTGCCGTGTCCCGACCAGGATCGGTCCTGAGCCCCGAGTCACAAGAACCACGCGCGGCCCCATCCCCAACATCCATCGGACCACCGCCTCCTCCTGTTTTTGGTCCTGGATGTCCATCCCTGCGAATGCGCGGAGTTCTTCCATATTCATCTGGAGAAGGTCCACATAGGACACCACCTGTTGCCAAGAGGGGAACGGGGAAAGCACAAAACCCCCTGTCTCTGGGTCCAACCGTCGGACCCAACTGTGGACATCCAGGAAAAGCCATCCTGTGGTTGCGTAAGAAAGGGTTCGTAAGGTCTCCACCGTGAGGTCGTCCGGGTAGAGCATGTTGACGTAAAACGCCTCGGCATCAAGGAACTCCGTGAAGGCTTGAAATGAGAGACGATGATCCCCAGGTTGGAAAAACTCCTTTCGCTCTTCGGGAGTGACATAAAGAAGTTGGTTTTGATGGGTTCGGGTAGACACGCGAACGCCACGAAGGTCTACTTGGGGGAACTGCTGGAGGAGTTTTTGCCACGCAGGCCAGACCTCTTGCCCCACCTTGCATACCGGGAAAATCCGATCTTCCGGGTTCGCCAACTTGGCAAACGTCAAAAGGCTATACGTGATCCCTCCCCAAGTGTGGACTTTTGTGCCGTTGTAGCGCTGGATAGTATCTACCACAGGGGACCCGATCACGACCCAACGAATCGGGGAAGGGATGGACGAGGACGAAGGAACGTTCAAGACGTTTTAAGACTCTAAAATGCGGCGAACACGGTCTGTATGTTGACGCACCAATTCACTGGCGAGGTCTAAAAGCGCCGGAACTCGATCTGAGGAAAGGGTGTAATAGATATTCGACTGACTTTTGCGTTTTCGGATCAAGCCTGCACGATGCAGGATGGACAAATGGCGAGACACTGCCGATTGTTTAACTTTGAGCAAATCAATGAAGTCTCCCCCACACAACTCCCGTTCTTTTAGGAGTTCCAGGATATAGATTCGTTTGGGGGAAGCCAGGGCCTTAAAGATCACGGCGCGTGGGTCTTCATCCCCCCGAGTTGTCATCTTTCCCGGATCCGTGATCTTTCTTTTTGCCATGGCTCTCTTTGTTTTTGTAGTCGGTTACGTAAAAGCCGCTGCCTTTAAAGACCAATCCGACGCTCCCGGAGAAAATCCGTTCCATGGGACTTTCGCACTGGGGGCAAAGAACCTCCGGTTGTTCTCCTGGGAGGACCAGGACTTCCTGGACGTAACCGCACCGTTTGCACCGATAATCGTAGAGTGGCATGGTGATTTTTGGGCTTCCTGGGGGCATTGCAGCCCCCAGGAAGCCGGATTTTCAATCTTTAGAACTCGTCGTAGCCGCCACCCGGTGTGGGCGGAGTCTCTTTCTTCTCTTTGATTTCGGTCACCAGCGCCTCGGTCGTCAGCAGCAAGGACGCGATGGAGGCCGCGTTCTGAAGGGCAATCCGCTCCACCTTTGTCGGGTCAATGATCCCGGCCTCGAACATGTCCACAAATTCGCCGGTCAGCGCATTAAACCCCTTGTTCGCATCGAGTTTCTTCACCTCTTCAACGATCAGGGCGCCTTCGAACCCTGCGTTCTCCGCAATCTGTTTGAGCGGTTCTGTCAGGGCCTTCCGGACGATATCCGCACCGATCTTCTGATCGCCTTCAAGGTTCAGTTTATCCAAGGCACTCAGGGCTCGGATGTATGCCACACCGCCGCCCGGAACGATCCCTTCCTCCACTGCAGCCTTGGTGGCATGGAGTGCATCTTCAATTCGGGCCTTCTTCTCCTTCATCGCCGTCTCGGTCGGCGCACCGACGTAGATCACCGCAACCCCACCTGCAAGTTTCGCAAGACGCTCTTGCAACTTCTCACGGTCGTAATCGGACTTGGTCTCCTCAATCTGGGCCTTGATTTGCTGAATCCGAGCCTGGATCTCCTCCTTCTTCCCGTATCCTTCAATGATGGTGGTGTTATCCTTGGTCACGACCACCCGCTTGGCGCGTCCGAGGTCCGACAATTGGGCAGACTCCAGTTTCATCCCAGCTTCTTCGGAGATCACGCGACCCCCGGTGAGAATGGCGATATCCTGGAGCATCGCCTTCCGACGTTCGCCATACCCGGGCGCCTTCACGGCACAGGCTTGGAGGGTCCCGCGAATCTTATTGACCACCAAGGTTGCGAGGGCCTCACCCTCAATATCTTCCGCGATCACAAGGATCGGCTTGCCCTGCTGAGCCACTTTTTCAAGGACCGGGAGAATGTCCCGAATCGAGGAGATTTTCTTATCGTGGATCAGGATGAAGGGCTCTTCCAGGACCGCCTCCATCTTGTCGGCGTTGGTCACGAAGTACGGGGAGACGTAGCCGCGGTCGAACTGCATCCCTTCCACGATCTCCACGTATGTCTCAATCCCTTTTGCCTCTTCGACGGTGATCACACCGTCCTTCCCGACCTTATCCATCGCCTCAGCGATCTTCTCGCCGATTTCCATGTCGTTGTTCGCGGAGATCGCGGCAACCTGAGCAATCTCTTTCCGTTCTTTGACCTCGCGAGAGAGTTTCCGCAGTTCTTCAACGACCGCGTCTACGGCCTTGTCGATCCCGCGCTTCACTTCCATCGGATTCGCGCCAGCGGTCACCTGCTTGAGTCCTTCGCGATAGATGGCTTCAGCAAGCACCGTTGCGGTCGTGGTTCCATCCCCAGCCACGTCAGAGGTTTTAGACGCCACCTCCTTGACAAGTTGAGCGCCCAGGTTCTCAAACGGATCTTTCAACTCAATCTCTTTGGCCACCGTGACCCCATCTTTGGTCACGGTCGGAGACCCCCACTTCTTTTCCAGAACGACATTTCGGCCCGAAGGTCCGAGGGTGACCTTCACGGCCTTCGCCAGGGTCTCCACACCTCGTAAAATCGCTCTCCTGGCTTCCTCGTTATACCGAATGTCCTTTGCTGCCATAGGTCCAACCTCCTTTTATTCCTCAATGATGGCGAGGATATCGTCCTCCCTCATAATGAGGTATTCCTCACCTTCGATTTTCACCTCGGAGCCCGCATACTTGGAGAAGATGATGCGGTCACCGACCTTCACTTCCATCGGGATCCTTTTTCCGGAGTCATCCACACGTCCAGGTCCAACCGCCACGACTTCACCTTTTTGCGGCTTTTCTTTGGCCGTATCGGGGATAATAATCCCTCCCACCTTGACCTCTTCCTCCTCGATTCTTCTGACCAAGACACGATCTGCTAAGGGTTTGACTTTGACCTTCATGGGCCCACCTCCGATTAGTTTTGATTCCGAACGAACACCTCAGGAATGGAAAGACTACTGGAACGTTTCGATATAATTATATAACAATTTTTCGAAAGGAGCAATCACCCCCTCAACCCCGATGAGGTTACCAGAAGATACGGAAAGATGCTTGTACCTGGGTTGGATCTCCGTGGAAGGTTACCCCTATCCTTCCCTGGGAGCGGGAGAGGAGAAAAACGTTGATCACACTGGCAATGCGGTTGCCCACCAAAATCCCTAAGGAGACCGTTGTCCAGTCCTGAAAGGCGCGAAATCGTTGCCGCAGCTCCTGAAATCGGTACCAATGACTTTCTTCATCCCAGTTCCAATCATCACCAGGATCGTGAGCACGGACATAGTCTAACTGTCGTTGGTAGTCATCCGGAAAGTAACTCCTGGCTTCAAGGAGGAGGGCTTCTATATAGGCGCCCCTCGAAGGATAAAATTCCACTGCCTTCCAGTATGACTCGTCTTTTCGTTGAATGTTGGCGCCAGCGTAACGATACGCTAACTGGATATACTCCTCCTTGACACTGTACGTATACCGATTCAGTGTGAAGGCGGCGATCCAGGAAGCGGTCTCCACCCCGAAAAAGGGAATTGCAGCCCTGGGGTAGCCTAATGCGACCTCCCCAGCACCAGGAAGCAAAAGAGAGAGTGTCATCGCCTTGACCGGGATGCCTTGAAACACAATCCAAGTGAACACTGAAAGGATCATGGCGAGAACAGTTCCAAGGGTTGCCCTTTGCTATGCTCAATGACCGCCACATCCACAATGCGGTCATCCTCGCGAAGTTTCATCAACCGGACGCCCCGGGTCACACGACCGGAGATGCGGATATCCGAGGACTTCATACGGATGATATTTCCCTGCTGGCTCAGGAGGATCACCTCGTCCTTAGAATCCACAGCGGCCAACTTCACCACAGGCCCAGTCTTCGGCGTGACCTTCTGTGCGATCACCCCTACGCCCCCTCGTCGGATCAAGCGGATTGCATCCACATTGACTCGTTTTCCAAAGGCATTCGCGGTCACGACAAGAAACCTTTTGCCAGGCTTGACCACTTCCAGGGACACCGCTTCGCTTTCCCGGACGTTCACCCCCCGAACTCCGATGGCCTGACGTCCCATCCGCCGCACATCCTGGACACGGAACCGGATGACTCGGCCATTGGCCTTTGCCACGACCACCTCATCGTCCTTGGTCACCGGCACCGCACCGATCACCCGGTCGTTCTCCCGAAGTTTCTGGGCCACGATCCCCCGGCGATAGGCATGCGCAAAGTCTCGAATCGAAGTGCGTTTCACAATCCCTTGTTTTGTTACCAACAAAATATCCCGGGGATCTTCTTCAAAGGAGCGTACAGGAATCATTGCGACGATTTTCTCCTGATCGCCAATATGGATCAGGTGTTTGATGGGTCGCCCCCTTGACTTCAAACTCCCCTCTTGGATCTCATAGGCCGCGAGGGTATAGGCCTTTCCTGCATCCGTAAAGACCAGGAGTTGGTCATGGGCGAAACAGGTCTCTACCACAAAGGGATAATCTTCATCGTAAAACTTGATCCCTTTCTTCCCGACCCCGCCCCGGTTCTGCTGGCGGTATGCACGGAGTGGGGTGCGCTTCGCATAGCCCGCAAAGGTCAGGGTGATCACGACTTCTTCGTTGGGGATGAGGTCTAAGATATTGAACTTCGTCGGTTCCTCGTCCACGATTTCGGTCCGGCGATCGTCGCCGTATTTTTCCCGGATTTCGGTCAGTTCTTTCTTGATCTCTTCAAGGAGCAGAGGGCGAGAGGCCAAAATCGAACGGTAGCGCTCAATCTGCTGAATCAAATCCTCGTATTCCGCGTCGATCTTCTCCCTTTCCAGACCGGTCAAGGTTTGGAGTCGCATATCCAGAATGGCTTGTGCCTGGGTTTCCGTAAACTCAAAACGCTCGATAAGCCCCTGTTTGGCTTCTGTGGGGCTCTTGGAAGAACGGATGAGTTCGATCACTTCATCGATATGATCCAGAGCCTTCCTTAGACCTTCCAGGATGTGGGCCCGTGCCTCGGCTTTCCGAAGGCGATACTGCGTTCGTCGCTGAACAACTGTTTCCCGGTGCCGCAAGTATTCCTGCAAGAGTTCTTTAAGGGTCAACACGCGAGGTTGACCATCCACCAACGCCAGTAGGATGATGCCATAACTGATCTGGAGAGGTGTCCGGGTCAATAATCGGTTGATCAAAATCTCTTCATTGGCCCCTCGCTTCAGTTCAATGACGATCCGAAGACCCTCCCGGTCGGACTCATCCCGTAAATCAGCGATCCCTTCAATCTTCTTCTCACGGACTAAGGACGCGATCCTTTCAATGAGCAAACTCTTTGAAACCGTGTAAGGGATTTCAGTGATAACGAGTTGCCGATGTCCTTTCTTTTCCTCGAGGTGCCATTTCCCTCGAACAACAATTTTGCCACGTCCGGTGAGATAGGCTTCCCGGATTCCGGATTTGCCGACGATGACACCGCCGGTTGGAAAATCCGGCCCCTGAATCGCTTCGATCAGGGCTTCGTCTTCAATCTCCGGTTGGTCGATCAGGAGCAACAGGGCATCCACGATCCCCCGAATGTTATGCGGGGGGATGTTCGTGGCCATCCCCACGGCAATGCCAGAAGACCCGTTGGCCAAAAGGTTGGGGAACTTCGCGGGGAGCACAGTCGGCTCCTGCAGCCGACCATCGAAGTTGGGAATAAAGTCCACGGTCTCCTCATCTAAGCCCTCGAGGAGATCCATAGCGATCGGGGTGAGCCGGGCTTCGGTATATCGGTAGGCTGCGGGAGGATCACCATCAATGGAACCGAAGTTCCCCTGTCCCTGAACGAGCGGGTATCGTAAGGAGAAGTCTTGGGCCATGCGGACCAAGGCGTCATACACTGGGCCGTCGCCATGAGGGTGATACTTCCCGATGACTTCCCCTACGACGGTCGCAGACTTACGGAAGGGACGTCCAGGAGTAAGGCCCAACTCCCGCATTGCGAAGAGGATTCGGCGTTGAACCGGTTTCAGGCCATCACGGACGTCGGGCAACGCACGCCCGACAATCACGGACATCGCGTAATCGATGTAAGAAGTCCGTACTTCGTCTTCCAAGAGCGTCTCAATTTCTGGAGCCATTGTTAACGGTAACCTCCAATCTTGGATTTCTTTTTAGAACCAACTCCACAGCCGTTTCCAGATACCCCCCCGTCTCCTGTGAGCGTGTTCAGAAGACTGTGTATACCGGTAGTAATAATACCGATACCGATAGTACCCATAGTGGCGGGCTAAGTCCACGGCATTCAACACCACACCCACGGCTGGGAACTTAGTATTATCCAGGATCCTCCGTACCTCTCGCAAATAGGAGCGTTCGGTGACGCCAGCGCGGACGACGATCAGGGCTGCCTCGACTGCCTCACCCAGTTCCAGGGCATCCGTAGCCGGAAGCAGAGGTGGGGTATCCAAAAGGATGAGATCAAAAGTTTGCCCCATCTCTTCCAACAGGTTCCGCATTTTCTCTGAGCCCAGAAGTTCTGCAGGATTCGGGGGGAGGGAGCCACTCGTCAGAACAGAAAGGTTGGGAATCTCTTGAAGGGAGTGTATGGCCTGTTGCCAGGTCATGGTCTCAATGATCACTTCAGTTAGCCCCGGTGTCTGTTCTAAGCCAAACACCCGGTGGACCTGTGGCCGTCTAAGATCGGTATCCACGAGGAGAACCTTTTTCCCCATCTGAGCGAAGGTTACTGCCAGGTTCGTGACCACCGTGGTTTTCCCCTCCTCCTCTATGGACGAGGTCGTCAAGAGGGTTTTGGGCAACGTGCCAGGTTTCGCAAATCGAAGATTTGACCGGAGGGCCCGAAACGACTCAGCCAAAGGAGACTTCGGAGCGACCTGAGTCACCAACCATTGGGTAAGATCGGACTCTTTATCCTTGAAGTAATCTCTCATGGAGGGGATGATCCCAAGGACAGGCAAGGAAAGCAGGGATTCAACCTCTTCGGAAGTCTTCACGGTATCGTCAAAGACTTCTACCACAAAGGCGAGTCCTACTCCCAGGAAAAGGCCGAAAATCAGGGCCAGGAGTAAATCGCGTCGGGGCTTGGGTTTTACAGGTTTTTCAGGGGGATATGCGGGGTCCACAATCTTCGCATCACTGACTTTTCCCGCCTCTGCAATTTTCGTCTCCTGAAGTTTGTTGAGGAGCATGCTGTAGACATCACGGGCAACGGAAGCACGACGGGTGAGTTCTGCTAACTGGACCTCCTTCTCCGGTAATTTTCGTAACTGTTCTTTGTACCGGGCAATGAGTTGGTCTAAAGCATCAATTTTTCCGGCTAAGGAGTGGATTTTGACCTCTGCATTCACAATCCCTGCGAGGATTTGCTGCGCAATAGGGTCAGACCCAGCCACTTCTCCTCCCATCAACGACTGGATCACCTTTCGGAGTTCTTCTTTCGTCTGGGCCAAGGCCTGATCGATGGCAACAACTTTCGGGTGTTGCGCACCGTAAGTGCTTAACAACTCGGCCTTTTGGATTTCCAACTGACTGATTTGTTCTCTGAGTTTTTGGACATAAGGATCTGTGGAGAGTTCCGGGGTCAAGATGCGTTTTCGGTATTCTTGATAGAACCCTTGGCCCGCGAGTTCTTCCTTATATTTTTGGAGGAGCATCTCGGTTTCGCTTTTTTCGGCAACCGCCATTGCCCGGGCGCTTTCCAGGGAGGAGAGTTGATCGGTGAGAGAAGAGACCGTGGCCGAAAGTTCATAGATCCCTTCTCGTTCCTTGAAATCCTGAAGGGCACGCTCCGCGTCCTTAAGTTCTTTTTCCATGCTCGCCAGTTGTTCTTCAATAAAACTGCGCATACTCCGGGCTTCTTCTCGCAACCCAGACAACGTAAACCGGATGTACTCCTGTGCAATCGCGTTGGCAATCCGGGCTGCCAATTCCGGGCTGGTAGCCTTGGCTCGGATGGTTACCAGATCCGTAGCCCCCTTCTGAGATACAGAGAGTTTCAGCGCAGACTTTAAGTGATCTTCAGAGGGAGAGAGGACTTGGAGTTCACTTCTTTGTGGCATCCATGGATCCGCAATTGGAACCAACCGAAACTGAAATCCAGGACCTTGGATGAGTGTCCCGATGCGTCCCTGTGCAACTACAATCCCCGAGGTATCCAGGACCTCAACAGTAGAATCCTCTCGAATCTGGACCGTATATATCCCAAACCGGCAAGGATAGGTGGACTGGGTGGAATCGGCACGGAACCCTTCAAGTCTCTTGAATTTGAGATTGAGTCCTAACTGCATATAGACCCGAGATTGAAGGCTCCGAGACCGGATGA
>CAYQZW010000030.1:12288-17236 GCA_964422065.1 uncultured bacterium
AGATTGAGTCCTAACTGCATATAGACCCGAGATTGAAGGCTCCGAGACCGGATGATTTCCATCTCGCTTTCGATGGGGTTGTACGACCCTCCCGCGGGTGAAAACATCGCCTCTGGCAGGACGGAGAGACGAAGTTGTGTCTGAGAGATTCGGACTACCGATGAGGCTTCGTAGATGCGAGGTGCACGGATCAAATAGAGGAATGCCCCCAGAACAGTCGCAAATACAGTTAAGATCACCAGGCGTCGATGGCGATACAGGACATTCAAATAGTCCCTAAGATGAACCTCTTCATCTTGAAGATACTCATTCATGCAGGTCCCTCCCTGCTTAGAGTCTTAAAATGTTTGGAGCTGTGACGTCTTTCAAAACGTTCCGCGTGTCGAAAATCAGCACTCCGGACCGTACAATCTGATCATAAGGCACGTCGGAGTGATCCGTAACGATGACGGCAAGGTCTAAGGTTTTAAGGAACTCCTCATCCAAAGCAACCGATTCATAGCGGTCATCCCCTAAGTAAAAGATCGGCACATAAGGGTCGTGGTAATACAGATCAGCGCCCTTTTCCCGGAGCATCTCCATGATGTCCAGGGCTGGCGATTCACGGATATCGTTAATGTCACGCTTATAGGCTACCCCCAAAATCAAAATTCTGGACCCCTTGATCGGTCGTCCGACATTGTTCAACGCATCTTGAACCCGTGTGACAATATGGCGAGGCATAGATGTGTTGATTTCTGAGGCCAACTCAATGAACCGCGCATTGTAATTGAGGGTCTTTAACTTCCATGCAAGATAGTGCGGGTCAACGGGGATACAGTGGCCTCCAATCCCCGGGCCCGGGTAAAACTTCATAAACCCAAAGGGTTTGGTCCCCGCCGCCTCAATCACCTCCCAAATGTCAATGCCCAAGATGTTGCATGCAATCGCCATCTCATTGACGAGTGCGATATTCACACTTCGGAAGGTATTTTCTAAGAGTTTGACCATCTCGGCTACCTTCGCCGAAGATACAGGGACCACCTCCTGGATGATGGAACGATAAAGGGTCACGGCCACCTCCGTGGAATCCGGGTCCACCCCGCCGACCACTTTGGGGGTGTTGGGTAAGCGATAGATGGGGTCCCCGGGATTGATCCGCTCCGGCGAATATGCAAGGTAGAAATCCTGACCCGTCTGGAGCCCAGATTCCTCCAATTTCGGCTTGACCAGCTCTTCCGTCGTTCCGGGATAGGTGGTGCTTTCTAAAACCACCAACTGGCCCCGGTGAAGATGGGCCAAGATACTTTCCGTTGCCGCCATGACATAACTGATGTCTGGATCCCGGGTCTTGGAAAGAGGTGTAGGAACCGTGATGATCACGGCATCCGCATCGTCCAATACCGTGTACGAGGTCCCTGGATGGAAAAGGCCCGTGTCCAGGATTTCTTGAATCTCTGTATCCTGGATATCTGTGATATAACTTTTCCCCTTCTTCAGGGAGGAGACCTTTTGAGGGTCAATATCAATGCCGTACGTGTAAAATCCCTGCCGGACAAATTCCTGGATCAGTGGAAGGCCTACATACCCGAGCCCAATCACGGCAATATGGGCCTCTTTATTCCGGATCTTCTGAATGAGTGTATCCTTCACATTCACACCCCCTATCGCCTTACCCAAAGCGTAATGTAAATGTTCCAAATCAGAGACAAAAGCAACACCAATCCCTGCACGTTTGTGAATCTCAGGATGAAGGTCTTCGTGGGAATGTACAAGATGTCCCCGCTTTGTAACGGCACAGGCGCTGCTTTTCCTTTCACCATGGCATCAAGGTTGATCCGTTGGACGTCGGTCCCCCGCTTCAGAGAGGTTCCCTTCAGGTTCGCGTCCGGCATCGGACCTCCTGCCATTGCCAATGCGTCCACGACCGTCCCAGGAAGGGGTACGAAATATCTCCCTGGATTCCGAACCGCCCCAAAGACAAATACCAAGTTCAGAGGGATAATATCTAATGCGGGATCCGTGTAGTATGCCCGGTAGAGTTGGTTCAAGGTGTCTTTTAAGGCTTTCAAATCTCGTGTATTGAGTTGGATTTCCCCAATCAAGGGGAGATTCACTGTTCCCTCAGTCCCAATGAGAAGGGTGTCTCGAAGTTCGGGGTGGACAACACTTCGAATGAAGATGGCTTGGGGGGTCCCCATAGTGGTCCCCCCCTGCAGAGCCCCGACCAAAACAAACCCCAAGATCCAATTACCCATCCGATGGCTCCTGAAGGTTTTCTAAACTTTCCATAAACTCTTCCCGTGCTTTTTCCAGGCGTTCTTCAAGGGTATTATAGACCACGAAACCGCGTTGAGGATCTTCGACTACCACACCCAATCCGACAGGCTCTTCTACGAACTGGAACGTCTGATCCCGTTGTTTCAGTGTCTTTTCCACAAGCGGACGATAGTGAGGATCAACACGAACAATCAAGGTCGTCCCCGGCTCCTGGAAATATTGTAAGGTCTCCTCCAGCCACTGGAGGAGTAGGGATTCCTTCTCGGACGGGGACAGGTTTTCCAGTTTAGCTCGGACCCGTTGTTCGACCTCTTGGAGAACCCGATGTTTCGCACCCAGGATTTTTTCTCGGGTCAAACGATGGGCCTCGCCAAGTTGGCGGGCCCGTTCAATCTGCATCTCGGATTCCAGTTGTTTCAGTCTCTGTTGGATGATCTGGTTGCGTTTCTGCTCTGTTTGCTTCCGGATCTCCTCGATCTTCTGATGTGCCTCTTGGAAAATACGTTGTTTTCTGCGCTCGACGGCAGCGGCGAGCGCACCTTTCACGCCCGAAACGGCCATGATCTTAGAGAACGAAGAGCAGGATCGAAACGACGAACCCGAGAATCACGGCCGTTTCCGGAATCGCGATCATGATGATGATGGGACCAATGAGGTCCGGCCGCTCGGCCAACGCACCCGCACCTGCCGCACCGATCTTTGCTTGGGCATACCCTGTGGCCAGAGAGGGTAGCCCGATCGCTAAGGATGCGCCGATAAAGAGTAAGCCGCTCCGACCGGCCTCCATCGCCTGTGCAGCTTCCTGCGCAAACCCAAGAGCAACCAGCGCCAGGAGTCCAGTGATCACGGAAAGAACCGACAGCGCCTTCTTCAGCATCTTACTTACCTCCTCTTTTGAAGGGTTGAAAGTCTCGACCTCCGGTGAGATAAAATTTGGAGAAAAACTCCACAAACTGCAGTCGCAAGCCCTGTACTGTGGGATCAAAGATCCCTAACAAAGTGTTGAGGGCATGGAAGAGCAGTGCGACTGCCAACCCAAACAGGAAAATCCCGATGATCCCCCCAAACATGTTGGCGATCATGCCCAGAATGGCAGAGGACAATCCAATGGCCATGAGTCGGGCATAGGAGAACATATTGCCCATGGCTGAAAGGATCTCCAAGGGCGCAACAAAGTTATGGAGTTTCACAACCGCTGGGATCGCGAGGATGAGCATGACGATCCCCACCTTCACCAGGATAGACGGCCAACCTTGCCATCCTGCGATCAAATAGAGGATCGGCATGACAAAAGACAAAGAAAGACCCAAAAGACCGATGAAACGGGCCAGTTCATACCAAGCGTGATGTTTATCTCCAAGTCGCAGGTGATTAAGAAAGCCCAAAAATACCCCCAGGTTCACCTGAAACACGCCAAAAATCACGGCCATTGCTAAAACGGGGCGAACTTCGTGCGTTCGATGAACGATCAGTGGATGCATTCCCAGTTTTTCTCCCAAGTCACCAAATGCCTCACCGTACAAAATCCCGAACAGGAATGTCCAGGCCATGGCCCACAGGAACATGTGCGCCACTCCTTTGAGAAAGGCGTTGTTTTTGGCTTTCAACCAGAGAAAGCCAAAAATCAGCGTTCCCACAGCTGCATAGCCAATATCTCCCAACATGAAGCCAAAGTAGAACGGGAAGAAGAGATAAAGAAATGGCGTGGGATCGATAGTTCCGTAAATCGGGGGCTGGAAAATCCGCAAAAGGCCCTGAAACGGACGCAACAATCGGGGGTTTTCTAATTTCACTGGGACCTTGGGGTATTCCTCTTTGACCGGCTCCAGAATCTCCACGTGAACCGCATCCCCGAATCTTTCCTTTAAGGCCTTCCTTACGCCCTCGGCCTCACGCTGTGGGACCCAAGCCTGTAAATAAAAAAGAAGTTGAGATTCGCTGGGGTACTCCCTTCGTGCTTTTAGCAACCGATATTGATCGGTAAAATACGTTTTGAGTTGTCGAATTTCCACTTCATAGGTTTGTCTGAAAGTTTCAAGGCGTTGCTCTAACTCAGCAATCTTCTTAGGAAGTTCTGAGAGGTCTTTCTCAATCCGTTTCAAGCTCTCTCGGAGTTCCAAATCTCGGTACCGTTCAGGAAGAACCAATTCATTGAGTCCTTCCTCTCGGATGATTTGGCGGAAGTCATCGGCTTTTTCCTGGGAGAGAACAACCAGTCCAGCAATACGATCCCCTTTCATCTCCGTAGTCACAAGCTCAAACGCCCCCTCTGTCAACTCTGCTAACTCCTCCTTGATGAGGTCCAGAATCCTCGCTTCTGACCTGGGGAATGTGATGCCGATGAAGACCTGATCCCCCACCTCTTTTCTTTCTACTAAGGGCAACACTGCCTGGAGGATGTTCCGATAATCTTCGAGTGCGGCTCGCTGGTTCTGGAGGTGAAGGAGATCCCGCATGATCTGATCGTACTCCGCTTTCAAGGCATTCAATCGGTCTACAGGATCCTCAGGTTCGGCAGGCTCTGCCTGCTCCGGAATCTCACCCAGCCCCTTTTCCATTTCCTTCAGTGCAGACAACGCTTGGATGACTTCGTGTTCTTTCCTGCGCTCTTCTTCTGTTAGTTCTGGCTTCTTGAGGACTTCCGTCTCTGGACCGGAATCGAGATGAGCCACCCCCAACTCGTACAAAA
>CAYQZW010000031.1:0-17125 GCA_964422065.1 uncultured bacterium
GGGATAGGGTTTCCCTCTGGAGTTGTTCGGGTCCGGAACCCCTCTGGAGTAAGACCCGAATGCTGGCCCCCGGTCATACCATACAGGAAGTTGTTATGAAGGAGGACGGTAAGGTCCAGGTCATTCTTTGCTGCCTCTATGAGATGGAGCAATCCGATCGTGGCGCCACCATCACCAATCATCACGACGATCACAGGGGGCCGGCCTGGCGTGACCCATCGAATCCCCGCGGCAACAGCCGTACTCCGACCGTGGAGGGTGTGGACCGTATGGGTTCGAAAGTACCGATCCACCAGCCCCACACACCCGATATCCGAAACTAAAATAACCTCCAAGGGGTCCAGATCCAACTGTCCCAGGGCTTGCGCCAACGATAGATTGACCAACCTGTGGCTACAGCCCCGGCAGTAAGGAAACTCTTGGCGGGTAAGGTAAGCGTCAGCGGGTTTCATGGCGTGCCATGACCTCCAGGATCTCGTGGGGAAAAATTCGTCGGCCGATCCGATGGATCGACACCAACCGTTCCTTGGGGATCAACGAAGAAAGGAGCCACGCAAGGTGGCCCCAGGGGTTCTCTTCAACGACCAGGATCCGGGATGTGGCTCCAAGATGCTCTCGAAGCCGATCTTCGGGAAGAGGCCACAAGGTCTTGAGGACGACGAGCTTCACAGACTTCCCCTGGGCTTGGGCTTCCAGAAAGGCCGCACGTGCGCTCTGGGCGGCAGTGCCAAAAGAGAGCAGGGTCCAAGCCGCATTGGGGGGTCCTTCGATCTCTGCAATGAAGAATTCGTCCGCGCGACGCCAGATCTTGGCCTGGAGATGCTCCAGAACCTCCAATACCTCGGGATCATCCTTTTGAAGTAAGCCCCGGCGGTCGTGGGCAGACCCAGTAATCCGGACCTGAGCCCTGGGATCCCCTACGGGCAGAAACAGGGGAGGATCCTCTGGGCGAGGGAAGTCAAAGGGCCGATACGACCCTGTACCTTCCCAGGATGGACGATCGACCGGCGAGGGGCCTCGAAGATCCTCTGGGAAGACCGTACGGGTTGACATCATCAGTTCCTTGTCTACGAGAAGGACCACGGGGGTTCGAAGGCGTTCCGCGGTGTTCAATGCGTGAAGCGTAATTGCGTATGTGTCGTGGATAGATTCTGGGGAAAACACAGGGATGGGGTAACTTCCGGAGTTGGCGAAGATAGCAAACAGGAGATCCCCTTGGCTGGATGCGGTGGCGGCACCAGTCGAGGGCCCCATACGCTGGGCGAGAACCACAAGAACGGGCGTCTCCGTCATCAGTGCGTAAGCCAGTGATTCCACCATCAGAGCGAAGCCGGGGCCAGAGGTTACGGTCATGGACTTCACGCCACGGAGCGAGGCACCGATACAATAGGAAAGGGCTGAGATCTCATCGCTTGCTCCTACAGCTTTCCCTCCGACTCGTGCGAGCCCGCGGATCATCTCGTGGTATAAGGGGGAGGCTGGTGTGATCGGGTACCCTGCGAAGAACCGAACGCCTCCGTCGATCGCAGCACGTGCAATGACCTGGGCGCCGGAGAGGAGAAACCGAGGTTTCAGGGACTCTGTCATGTCTCTTCTACTTCAGCGGTTCTACTTCTCTTAACCGAGTAAACTGCTCAACATTTTCACTTTCGTAGTCTTTAAGAACCAACCGTGAGAGACCATGAGTATAGAGGAACGACCGTGAGAATGACAGGGGTTAGCGTAAAAAATGATTTGAGTTCGAATGTTCATTGAATTTTGGGTGTAAGCCCTTGACAAGTCAAACGTTGACCTATAGTATTCAATGCACGGGTTAAATTTTATGGACTGAGTCAGTTGGGAAACCTATCGGATTTCTTCGAGTTTATGTAAACCTAAGAGGAGGGTTGTATGCAGGCGTTAAAAGACGCAGACGGTCGGGTCGGTGTGGGATTCCTGGACGACCGGATCAGTCGTCGGGAATTCCTCAAGTTCTGTGGACGGATCGCGGTCCTCCTCGGCCTCTCCGAGACGTTCATCCCTCAAATCGCGGAAGCCATCGAGAAAACGGTGAAGAGTCGTCGTCCCTCGGTCATCTGGCTCGAATTCCAAGATTGTGCAGGAGACACGGAATCCTTCACTCGGGCGAATTCTCCATCGGTCGGACAAGCTGTTTTAGAGTCCATCTCCCTGGACTACCATGAAACGTTGATGGCAGCTGCAGGCCATAAGGCAGAAAAGGCCCGAGAGATCGCCCTCAAGGAAAACAAAGGCAAGGTGATCGTCGTCGTGGAAGGTTCGATCCCCACTAAAGACAATGGTGTGTACTGCTGTATCGGAGGCAAGACCGCGCTTCAGATCATCAAAGAGATCGAACCCTACGCCTTGGTCTTTGTGGCGGTCGGGACCTGTGCGGCCTTTGGTGGGCTGCCGAAGGCCAATCCCAACCCCACAGGGGCTGTGGCCGTGGAGGACATCATTCGTTCAAAACCGGTCATCAACGTCCCTGGCTGTCCCGCGAATCCCGATGTCCTGATGGGGATCCTGGTCCACTATCTTGTCTTTGGTCGATTGCCAGATCTGGATGCCCAGAAACGGCCGCTCTTCGCTTATGGTAAGCGCATCCACGACACCTGTGAGCGACGTCCCCACTTTGATGCGGGCCAATATGTCCTGAATTTCGACGATTACGGTGCACGACAAGGCTATTGTCTGTACAAGGTCGGCTGTAAAGGTCCGGAGACCTACAACATCTGTGCGGCGTGGCGCTGGAACATGGGCGCCAGTTGGCCGGTCAAGGCGGGCCATCCCTGCTTGGGCTGCTCTGAAAAGGACTTCTGGGATCGGTTCACACCGTTCTACGAACGGCTCCCACTGATCTCCGGATTCGGTGTCGAAGGTCGAGCAGACCAGTGGGGCAAGGTCGCCGTTGGCCTGGCAGGCGCTGGGATTGTCGGCCACGCCATCTATACCGGGCTCGTCCGTAAAGCCGAAAAGAAAGCCGAAGAAATCGCCGAACAAGAAGAACAGCAAGCCTCTGAGTCTTCAGAGGGCTAAACCCTAAAGAAAAGGAGGTCCATTCATGGCCCGCATCGTTGTTGATCCCATTACCCGGATTGAGGGGCACCTCCGCATTGAGGCGGAGGTCAAGAACGGGAAAATTACCAAGGCCTACTCCTCGTGCACCATGTGGCGAGGGGTAGAGACCATCATGCTGGGACGTGATCCTCGAGACGCTTGGGCCTTCACTCAACGGATTTGCGGGGTTTGTACCACGGTCCATGCGTTTGCATCAATCCGAGCCGTCGAGGACGCCCTGGGTATTGATGTCCCGCCGTTGGCCCAGGCCTTCCGAAACCTGATTATCGCAACGCAATACGTCCATGACCACACGATGCATTTCTACCATCTCCATGCGTTAGACTGGGTGAACGTCCCAGATGCCTTAAAAGCGGATCCCAAGAAGACTTCGGAGTTGGCTCAAAAGATCTCGGATTGGCCACATTCCAGTCCCGGGTACTTTAAGGACCTGAAGGCGAAGCTCTTAAAGTTTGTGGAATCTGGACAACTGGGGCTCTTTGCCAATGCCTATTGGGACCATCCCGCTTACAAACTCCCTCCTGAAGTCAATCTTTTGGCCGTTGCGCACTATTTAGAGGCCCTGGATTGGCAACGCAACATCATCCGGATCCACACCTTCCTTGGCGGAAAGAACCCGCATCCGAACTTCCTGGTAGGGGGAATGCCCCTGTCGGTCAACCTCAGTTCGCCGTCTGTGATCAACACCGAAGTTCTGTCCGTGATCAAGACGCACGTCGAGCAGGCTCGGGAATTTGTGGAGAAAGTCTACATTCCTGACCTTCTGGCCGTTGCTTCCTTCTACAAGGAATGGGCAAAATATGGCGCAGGCGTCGGGAATTTCCTGTCCTTCGGGGAATTGCCGGAAGGGAAGACGTCCGATATTGATTCCCTGTTCCTGCCGCGGGGCGCGATCCTGAACAAAGACCTGAGCAAGGTCTACGATGTGGATCCGAAGGATCCGGAGCAGGTCCAAGAGGCAGTAGCGTACTCCTGGTACGAATACAAGAAGGGCAAAGATCTTCTCCACCCGTTCGAGGGAGAGACAGAGCCGAAATATACCGGGCCAGAGCCGCCTTATGAGTATCTCAATGTAGACGACAAATATAGCTGGCTCAAAGCACCGAGATGGCGAGGACATAGCATGGAAGTCGGCCCCCTTGCTCGCATGTTGGTCGCTTATGCCAAAGGACATCCATCGGTCAAGGAGAAGGTCGACTTTGCTTTGAAGAAACTGAATGTTCCGACAGCTGTCCTGTTCTCCACGTTGGGTCGGACTGCAGCGCGTGGGATCGAGACCTGGGTCTTGGCCGAATATCTGACGGACATCTACGATCGGATCATTGGCCTGATCAAGGCTGGAAACACCAGCACGTTCGACAAGACGAAGTGGGACCCCAAAACTTGGCCGAAGGAAGCCCAGGGCTTTGGCTACATGGAGGCTCCTCGCGGTGCGTTAGGCCACTGGATCAAGATCCGAGACGGCAAAATCGCACATTACCAAATCGTGGTTCCTTCCACTTGGAACGGTGGACCCCGGGATGCCAAAGGGCAGCCGGGACCGTATGAGGCCGCCTTGGAAGGTACCCCCATCCACGATCCTGAGGCGCCCCTGGAGATCCTCCGGACAATCCACTCCTTCGATCCGTGCATGGCCTGCGCTGCGCATATCTATGACCCCTCCGGCCGGAAGATCGTGACCGTGAAAATCCGGTGACAGGGGGTATCATGAAAGCCGTCACGGAAAAGACCTTGGCAAGTGGGGAGACCCTCGTCTTGAAAAAGGTCTGGGATCTCCCCGTCCGGATTGTCCACTGGACCATCGTGGTTTGCGTGGTGGTCCTGGCCATCACGGGATACCTCATCGGGAACCCAACGTTCTCGAACACCCAAGAAGCATCAACGGTCTTCACCTTCGGCACCATTCGGTTTCTCCACTTTCTCTTCGCATACATCCTACTGGCTGCCTTCATCTTCCGGCTCTATTGGGGCTTCGTAGGAAATAGGTACGCACGTTGGTCCACCATGCTGCCACTGAGTGGGAAAAAGTGGCGAGGTGTCGGCCGTGAACTCAAATCCCTATTCTGGCCACGGACAAAACTCACGGTCTATACTGGACATTCCCCGTTGGCGAATCTAACGTATCTCTTGCTCTACCTCGCGGTGCTCTTCGCAATCGTGAGCGGCTTCACGATGTATGCGGCCTCTCAATATACCCCCTTCTGGCGCAGGATCGCGGCCTGGGGTCTCGCCCTCTTCGGCAACAACCTCAATCAGGTCCACCTCCTTCACCACTTTCTGCTCTGGATCTTTGCGCTATTTGTCATCTTCCACTTGTACATGGTGATCTACACGGTCGTGGTGAGTTATACCACCGAAGTTGACACGATGATCTCCGGCTATAAGTTCGTGCTGAAGAGCGAGTTGGCGGAGGAATAAAGCGGGTAAGTAAGCCCCCATAAATCTTTCCGAGGAAACAAGCCGTTGAAAATCGTTGTGCTGGGGTTGGGGAATTTACTCCTTGGGGATGAGGGAGTTGGTGTTCATGCGGTTCGTAAGCTTGAACGGATATTCCCTCACCCAAGGATCGAATATGTAGATGGTGGGACTCGAGGGCTTCTTCTACTGCCGTTTATGGAGGAAGCCAGCCACCTGCTCCTGATCGATGCGGTTCATACGGATGACCCGCCAGGGACCGTGGTTCACCTCAGGCAAGGCGAACTGCTGGCCCAACCCCCACTCAAGTTTTCGGCTCATGACATCGCACTGCCCGACCTCTTGGCACTCCTGCGATTCCGAAAGGGGGAAGACATCCAGGACCTTCAGTTCCTGGGCATTGTTCCGCAACGTCTGGACCCGACAGTAGACCTCTCCCCAGTGGTGGAGCGTGCATTGGAGCCCCTCATCGAGAAAGCCAAAGAAATCCTCCAAACCTGGCTGTCTCAATCTCCATCTTCCTAACCCCAGCCCTGTTCCTCCCTGGAGGAGAGCCCGGGAAGAGGGTGCTTCCTTGATTTTCCCCGTCGCCGGGGTTGAGAATTAGCATCCCCAGAGGAGGCGTATAGCAATGGATCAGGATCGATTTCAGCGATTAAAGGCGCTACGGGAAGAAGCCCTGCAAGGGGGCGGGCCAGAACGCGTCCAGCGCCAAAAGGCCCAAGGAAAACTCACCGCTCGCGAACGGATTGATCTGCTGCTCGATCCGGGCACGTTCCAGGAACTTGATATGTTCGTGACGCACCGGATCCACGACTTCGGGTTGGAAAAGCGGAAGATCTTGGGAGACGGTGTGGTCACCGGCTTCGGCAAGATCCACGGCCGGGATGTCTTTGTGTTCAGCCAAGACTTCACAGTTTTTGGAGGAACCCTCTCTTTGGCCCACGCAGAGAAGATCAAGAAAGTGATGGATTTAGCCATGCGAGTTGGGGCGCCTCTGATTGGGCTTAACGACTCTGGGGGCGCCCGGATCCAGGAGGGTGTGGCCTCCCTGGCCGGCTATGCCGAAATCTTCCTACGGAATGTCTTGGCGTCTGGGGTTATCCCTCAAATCTCCGCCATCCTTGGGCCCTGTGCCGGAGGGGCAGTCTATTCTCCAGCCTTAACAGATTTCATCTTTATGCGGCGCGGGACCGCCCACATGTTCATTACGGGCCCCGCGGTCGTCAAACGGGTAACCCAGGAAGAGGTCACGTTCGAGGAACTCGGGGGGGCAGACATCCATGCCACACAATCCGGCGTAGCCCATTTTGTGTACGACACCGAGGAAGAGGTGCTGGAGGGGATCCGGACCTTGCTCTCGTACTTGCCGTCCAACAACATGGAGGACCCACCGGTCCTGCCCACGGACGATGACCCCAATCGGGAGGCGCCGGAACTGGATGACCTCATCCCAGAAGACCCGAACAAACCTTACAACATGTACGATGTCATCCACCACATCGTAGACAATGGGGAGTTCTTTGAAGTCCATCGTCAGTTCGCACCGAATATCATTGTGGGGTTTGCACGGTTTGACGGACAACCTGTGGGGATCGTGGCTCAACAACCCATGGTGATGGCCGGCGCCTTGGATATCAACGCTTCGGTTAAGGCTGCACGATTCGTACGGTTTTGCGACGCCTTCAACATCCCCCTCCTGACATTGGAAGATGTCCCGGGGTTTCTGCCCGGCGTTGCCCAGGAGCATGGGGGGATCATCCGCCACGGTTCCAAACTCCTTTATGCCTTTGCAGAAGCTACGGTTCCAAAAATCACGGTGATCACCCGAAAGTCCTATGGTGGAGCCTACTGTGTCCTTTCCTCTAAGCAGATCCGGGGGGATATCAACCTGGCGTGGCCGACGGCTGAAATTGCCGTGATGGGGCCTGAGGGGGCCGTAGACATCATTTATCGGAAAGAACTGGCACAAGCTGAAAACCCTGAAGAACTCCGTGAGCGTCTGATCCGGGAATATCGGCAAAAGTTTGCCAACCCATATTATGCCGCAGCGTTAGGCTACATTGACGATGTCATCGAGCCTCGAAAGACCCGCCCTTGGGTGATCAAGGCTCTCAGACTCCTGGCCAACAAACGCCAAACGCTGCCCCCGAAAAAACACGGCAACATTCCGTTGTAATCCACAAGATTCGAAGTGGACAGCATCAGAACGGTAAGGCAGGGGAGGGCTTGATTGCGGGATAGATGTACTCTTCGAAGAACCGCGCCACCCGAAAGATCCGTGCTTCTTCAAAGGGAGGCGCCATGAGTTGAAGCCCTACGGGTAAGCCCTCTTTGCTTTTCCCGACCGGAAAAGATAACGCAGGAAGTCCTGCAAGGTTTGCCGTCACGGTATAGATATCCATCAAGTAGAGCGCCAAAGGGTCCTCAATCTTCTCCCCCAGTTTTGGGGGCAACACCGGGGACACTGGTCCCAGAATGAGGTTGACCTCTTGGAACGCTTGATCGAAGTCCTGTCGGATGAGGCGTCGGACCTTCAAAGCCTTCAGGTAGTAGGCATCGTAATACCCTGCAGACAGGGCAAAGGTGCCAAGGAGGATCCTCCGTTTGACCTCTGGGCCAAAACCCTGGTCTCGGGTCAGGGTATACATCTCCTGGAGGTCTTCATAGCCTGGGGCTCGGAACCCATAGCGGACGCCGTCATATCGTGCGAGGTTCGATGAAGCCTCAGACGTACAGATCAACTGGTAGGTGGCCACCGCATAACGGGTATGAGGAAGAGAAATCCAACGGAAAGGGAATCCATGCTCCTCCAGGGCCCCGATGGCCGACTCGGTAAGTTGACGGACCTGAGGATCCAGTCCCTCGGTCTCAAGGTACTCCCGGGGGATCCCGATCGTCGGACGTTCCTCTCGGTAGTTTTGAAAAATTTCCTGCAGATCGGGGACCGGAAGGTCAAAAGACGTAGAATCCAGGGGGTCAAACCCGGCAAGATAACGGAAAAGGATCGCGGAATCCTTGACATCACGGGTGAGGAACCCGATCTGATCCAGAGAGGAAGCAAAGGCGACCAGGCCGTACCGGGACACGCGTCCGTATGTGGGCTTCAAGCCCACGATCCCGGTAAAGGCCGCCGGCTGACGCACGGAGCCGCCGGTATCAGAGCCCAGTGCGGCAATGGCCTCACCCGCAGCAACGGCAACGGCTGAACCAGAAGAAGACCCCCCGGGAACCCGATCCGGATCCACCGGGTTTCGGGTGGGGCCAAAGTACGAGAATTCCCCGGTAGCCCCCATCGCAAACTCATCAAGGTTGGTCTTCCCTACGATGATCCCCCCATGATCCAGGAGCCGTTCCACAACCGTGGCATTGTACGGAGATTTGAACCCCAACAGGATGCGCGAACCACAAGTGGTCTGAAACCCTTGAACCACGATATTATCCTTGACGGCCATCGGGATGCCAAAGAGGTACTCCCGTTGCTCCTGAGGGACATCCTCAAGCTCTACGGCGCGCTGGCGGGCCTCTTCCGCGAACGTGTCAATATAGGCGTTGAGGGTGGACTCCTGTTTCTCAATTTGGTCTAAGACATCGTCAACGATGTCGAGCGGAGCAATCTCCTCGGCTCTCAGGAGGCGATGGAGTTCATGGATAGGGAGTTTGGACAGATCCATGGCCTTATGTTACGCTCGGGGATACGGCTCTTCAAGGCTTGTGGCCAGGGGTTCGATGCCGCGGAAGGACCGGCCAAAGAGCCAGGTGGCCAGCACCATCAAAATCCAGCCGACAAGGAACAACGGCCACGCAAAGGTCTGGGGGACAAAATACTGGAAGTATTCCGGGCCGTGAGTCCGGAGGACTTGCCAGGCGTCTTTCCAGAAACTCGCCAGGACAATGCCCACCCCGAGCCAGCCTAAAACGATCGGAAGGGGATCCAAGACCGGCTGTTTCCGGTTTTCCAGCAGCGAAAAGTAAGAGATCCCTGCGACTACCAAAAGCAGGGCAACCAGGATCGGCGCGATGACCGGACCGATCCACGGGACCGGAATGAGGAAGAGGATGTCCCAATCGAAGGGACTCCGAGGCCAACCGATCAGGACCCGAAGCCAGAAGTAATAGCCAATATCCCAGAGTCCGAAGAGAAAGAAGAACCGGAAAAGGCGGCCCCACGGGCCTCGCGCCGTAAGACTGGCCACACCCGCCAAAAGAACAAGGGTCGCGATCTCACGTCCCAGTTCTACTCCAATGAGAAGCGTGGATGGACGCGCCATGGGGAAGATTTGGAGTGGGTCCGGATAGAACAGTACACGGAGGTAGACGACCACCGCCGCTTCGACATATGCAAACGCAAGTGCCACAATCCCTAAAAGCACCCAGTCTTTCCGCATGATGGGTAATTATTTAGCCTGATCAGGACGGGGGAAACCGGCCAGGGTTTACACTTAGATTCTCCAGGGTTATGATAGGTGGTTTTCTTGAATACGGGGCGCTGGGAAGGAGGTTGACATTGCGATATATGCTGTTTTTCTTGTTCGTGATTGCCCCAGGTGGGTACGGGGAGTACCTGATTGAAATCTCACCTGCAACACGGGCGGATCTTTATCGTCTGGCAACAACGCAGATCTTTGATGTCCAAGACTTTCGGAATGGAGTCCTTACCGGAATCGCCTATGATCTTGACGCCCTCCGATCCCTTGGCTATCATCCCAGGATCCTGGCTGACCTTAAGGCTCTTCGCTCCACCGTCTGGGCCCAATACCGGGACCAGTATCACAGTTACACAGAGATGGCGCAAATCCTGACAGATCTTGCGACCTCACACCCGGAGATCTGTAAACTGGACACTCTGGGGTTCTCCGTACAGGGTCGTGCGCTGCTCTGTCTCAAAATCTCCGACAACCCAGAAGCCCGGGAGTTTGAGCCCGAAGTCCGGATTGTGGGCACCCACCATGGCAATGAATGGATCTCTACGGAGATCCCGCTCCTCCTGGCACAATATCTGGTCAACAACTATGGCACGGATCCTACCGTGACCTCTTTGGTCAATGAACGCGAGATCTACATTGTTCCCATGGTCAACCCCGATGGCCACGAGATGCAGCAACGACGCAATGCCAACAACGTAGATCTCAACCGGGACTACGGCTACATGTGGGATGGATGGGGAAATTCCTCTGCCCCTTACAGCCAACCGGAAACCCAGGCCATGTATCTCTATGCTCAACAGCACAACTTCGTGCTCTCGTTGTCCTATCATTCCTATGGGGAAGTCGTGAACTACATCTGGAACTATTCCCCCATTGAACCCCCGGATAGTTCTCTGATCCGCCAACTCTCCCAGATGTATGCCTCCCACAACGGGTATTGGGTTACCGAAGGGTACGACTGGTACGAGACACAAGGCGATCTCAACGACTATGCGTATGGCATTGACTCAGACATGGACTGGACCATCGAGTTGGGGGAGTCCTTCATCCCTCCCCCTTCCCAGATCCAGCCGATCTGGCTGGAAAATCGCGATGCGGTCCTGGAGTTTATCCAAAAGGCCGGCCAAGGGATCATCGGGGTGGTACTGGACTCGGCAACAGGGGAGACCCTTAAATACGCGCGAATCTGGGTAGAAGAAATCGGATGGCCCGTCTTTACGGACCCCGTGTCTGGAGACTTTGTGCGGGTATTGAAACCGGGAACCTATACGCTACGGGTTGAGGCCAATGGGTATGCCTCAAAGACGATCCCCAACATTACGGTCCAACCGGACCAACTCACACCGGTGACCGTCTCCCTCGCGCCGGGCGGAGGATCTTACGCGTTTAAGTACGTCGTGGTCCGGCAAGAGGATCCGAACAACGTCTTTGCCAACCAGACCTTGCCCCCTTGGGGGCTTGGTGCCCCGGACGGCCAATCCGTTTCCCTCGGGGTAGGGGGCGAAGTCATTGTAGATGTGACCCCCGAAACCCCTATTACGGATACCTTTACGGTGTACGAAGGGCAGGACCCCAGTGGTCCCGAAGGCTACAGTGTCTATGCCTCCACAAACTGGAACGGCCCTTGGACCTTCGTCGGGACTGGGACCGGCACCCAAACGTTCTCTCTGGTCTCTGCCGGGATCAGCTATGTACGGTACCTCAAAATCGTGGACGATGGCGACGGGAATCCCAATGCGCCGACGGCGGGGTTTGACCTGGATGCCATTGAGGTCGCACCCCCTTCCGGCGTGATGGTCGTTCTCGTAGACACCTGGATCCTCACCCAGGACTCCTCCTCGTGGCTATCTCCCGGGGATACCGCCGCCCTCTATGGACTTCTCAAAAACTACGGATCCGTTGCCCTGACAAACCTCACCGCATCGCTCGAACCCGGGGACTCTTGGACCGAAGTCCTGGATACCCTCCTTTCATTGGACACGTTGGGATCTGGGGACTCCTTGATTTGGGGGCCCATGCATTTTACGGTCCAGGACTCGGTCCCAAACGGCGCGTACGCACAACTCTCTCTGACTCTGGAAGGTGACCCCGGTTTCCACCAGACTTATCCCCTGTCCTTCCCCATTCTCACCCCCCTGGATTACATCGTGTGGGATCCGGACCCCAACCACTCCTCCGGCCCGATCCTGGATAGCCTCCTCCAAGACCTCGGCCTGACCGGGACCTATACCACAGACCTCAGTTCGGTCTATCCACAAATCCCTGGAACCGGGGCTATCTTCGTCTGCTTGGGGATCTATCCGGACAATGCCGTCATCTCCGCCGAGTCTCCAGACGCTGAAACGCTGGTGGCCTATCTAAATCGTGGAGGACGGTTGTACATGGAGGGCGGCGACGTTTGGTATTACGATCCCCAATCCGGAGGCGGATTCAACTTCAACCCCTACTTCGGGATCCTCCCCCAGTCCGACGGAGCAAGTGACCTTGGAACGCTCCAGGGGGTCCAGGGAACCTTCACATCCGGTATGACCTTCACGTATCTTGGCGAAAACAACTGGATCGATCACATCGACGCTACTGGCAATGGACAGGTGATTTGGAACAATATGGCACCGTTTTACGGTTGTGGAGTAGCAAATGTAGACACCTCGACCAGCGGCGCGGAATACCGGACCGTCGGTGTCTCTTTTGAATTCGGCGGCCTTCAAGGGAGCACACCCACCCCCCAGGAATACCTGCAGGCCATCCTTGATTTCTTTGGTGTCGGGGTCCACGCCCAGGAAACCCACCCTGAGGCCCGTCTTGCTTCTGTAACCCTGCGCTACCCTATCCCGCTCAGGGCTACGGGGACAATCTTACTGACCGTCTACAAGCGAACGCCGATCCAATTGGATCTCTACGACCTTGCCGGACGCCGGATTTCTACACTGGTCCGAGGGGTGATGCAACCTGGCACGTACACCATCCCCCTGGCGTCCGCTGTCCACTCGCGGCTCCCCTCCGGGGTCTATTTCCTGTATCAGGTGACCCCGAATCAGGGATCTACGCGAAAAATTGTAGTGATTCAAGACGCTTTTTAGCCACAAGGAGAGGCAAAAATGATCCATGAAACTGCCAAAATCGGGGAAGGAACAACGATCGGCGAATCTCCCGTGATCGGGGAGAACGTCGTGATCGGGAAAAACTGTTCCATCGGCCACTTCGTGGTCATCCATCCCGGGACACAGATTGGAGATGGAGTTCGGATTGACGACTTTACCGTGATCGGCAAGTGGCCTATGAAGGCAAAAGCTTCGGCCATTACTCAGGAAAAAGCATTGCCTCCAACGCGGATCGGGAACGGTGTCCTGATCGGCACCCATGTGGTCATCTACCGGGGCGCTCTCATCGGCGACGATGTCTTGATTGCCGACCTGGCCTCCGTTCGGGAAGACGTCGAGATTGGCCCCAAGACCATTGTTGGGCGTGGGGTGACGGTCGAAAACCGCGTGAAAATTGGGAAACGCGTGAAGATTGAAACGGAAGCCTATATCACAGCACTCTCTGAAATCGGGGACTACTGTTTTATCGCACCGGAGGTCACGTTTACCAACGACAATTTCTTGGGACGCACCCGGGAACGGTTCAAATATCACAAAGGGGTCACCCTGAAGCGCGGGGCCCGGATAGGGGCCAATGCGACGGTCTTGCCAGGGATTGTCATCGGAGAAGATGCACTGGTCGCGGCTGGCGCCGTGGTGACCAGGGACGTTCCTCCCAGGATGATTGTCCTTGGGGTTCCTGCGAAGGTGTGGAAACCTGTTCCGGAAGAACAGTGGATCGAAAACCAGGATTTTTACGAAGGATAGAGCCGCTTTCACGCAGAATGGACCTCCCAGCGTCTATGGGAACTCGTTCTGCCTTAGGTGACCCTCGGCTGGGCGACAGGGCGTTCATGGGGCCTCATTGTTGAATTACGAAACCGCGGCACGTCCGCTTTCGAGGACTTACGGCAGTATCCTGTGGAGCTTCTGTTGACTTCGGGGAACTCTATATACGCCCCAGCACGTGGCGTCCGGGCTCTATTTCATCCGGTTGAAGGCGGAGCGAGAGCGTAAAGTCCAGAAGTTGACGTGGATCCGGATCCCTTAATCGGGAGGCCGCCTGGTGTAGAAGCGCCTGAAGGAAGGGGCTATAATTGAGGACGATGGATGGTCCATTCCTGTGGCGGAAACTGGCCGTTGGGCGCGCCCGAGCGAACTGTTATATACTCTACGAGCGGTCGTCCGGGGAGGCCCTGATCGTGGATCCCGGGGCAGAGCCCCGCCGAATCCTGGCGTTACTCGCCCGGCTCCCCATCCAGAAGGTAAAGTTCATCGTCCTGACCCACGGTCATTACGACCATGTCCAGGCGGTCGGCTGGCTCCAGCGGGCCACTCATGCCCCGGTTCTGCTCCATGTGGACGAACTTCACATCTATCGGAGCCCGTGGCGGAACTTCTCTTGGGTCACGCTCCGGCCCTTTGTCCCACCAGAGCCGGATGGGTTCCTGGAAGACGGGGATGTGCTTTACGTGGGTGGACATCCGATTGAGGTCCTGCACACGCCCGGACACACACCAGGCAGTCTCTCGCTTCTGTCCCCTCAGATCCTCATCACAGGAGACACCCTGCTCTACCGGTCTGTAGGCAACACGTGGATCCCCGGGGCATCCCGGAAGGTCTTGCTCAAGAGTTTGAAAGACAAAATCCTCCCGATCCCGTGGGACCCCTGGGTCTTGCCGGGCCATGGGCGGTCGGCACGGCTTTCTACCCTGAAGCGAATCAATCCAGTTCTTCAGGAGGCACGGATTCTGAGTCTTTAAGGGCATCAGCCCCTATGACCTCGGGGCCTGAGGGCTTGTCACCCAAAAACGCGGCGTGTACAATATGCACACACAACGGAAGTCGGGGCGTAGCGCAGCCAGGTTAGCGCACCAGCATGGGGGGCTGGGGGTCGGTGGTTCAAATCCACTCGCCCCGACTTCTTTCTTCTTTCCATGAAACGAACCGTCCTTTTCCTGGCCATCAGTGCGATCCTCCTGGGGTCCTGTCAACGCCATGCCCCACCCGGGGTTCCCTTCTGGCATGCGATGGGCGGCCCGCTCGGGGATGTCCTGGACTCCATCATCACGCTCTACAACCAAACCCACACGCCTCCGATCCTCTCCGTGAAGATGGGCAACTACGCCACCCTTTCCCAGAAGATCATGGGGGCCGTGGCTTCCAATAAGCCACCGGTCATGGCCCAGGTCTACGAATCCTGGGCAGCAGAACTGCTGGCCAACGAGAAACTCGTACCCATTCAGGAATTTCTCCCGCTCTTTAAAGATTCTGTCCTGGATGACATCTGGCCCCCCTTGATTGAGGACAACCTCTTTGATTCCACCCTCGTGTCGTTCCCCTTCAATAAGAGCGTCCCGGTCTTTTATTACAACCGTGACCTCTTTGACGAGTTCGGCATTGACTCTTTCCCGAAGACCTGGGAGGAGTTCCGGGAGGTCTGTAAAAAACTGACGGTAGACCGTGATGGCGATGGGACCATTGACCTCTACGGCACAGCCTTCCCTGTAAGCGTGTGGTGGTTCCTGACCATGCTTTATCAAAAGGGAGGGCAGATCTTCCAGGGAGACTCCATCACCCTGGATACGCCCGAAGCCCGTGAGGTGCTCCAATACCTGGTGGATTTGATTTACCGGGACTCGTGTGCGTACTTGACTACAGGCTTTCGGCACCAGGACGATTTTGCCACGGGCCGGGTTGCCATGGTCTGGGGCACCATTGTCTCCTACAGTTTCATGAAACAAAAGATTCGGTTCCGATTGGGGGTTGCACCGGTCCCGAACTTCGGCCAGCCGAAGGTTGTGGTCTCCGGGACGAACGTTGCGTTGTTCCGAGGGGCAACGCCGGAAGAACTCCAGGCTGCGGTCTCCTTTCTTCGGTTCTTCTTAAAGCCGGAGATCCAGGCCCTGTGGTCTACCGGGACCGGGTATATCCCGCTTCGTCGCAGTGTTCTCAACCATCCCCAGATGCAGGCTTTTCTTCGGCAGGTCCCCGGGATGCGGGAGGCGATCCAGCAATTGGAGTACGCAACCTTTGAGCCCCGGGACCCGGTATGGTTCACCGGTCGACGATATCTGGCTACTGAGGGCCTGGAGCCGGCATTGCGTGGGGTCTTGAGTGTGGAGGCATCCCTCCAACGCGCACAGAAGTTCTTGGAAACGGAACTTCAACGACGCAGACGGATGGAACGGGCCCTTGCAGAACGGAAGAAAACCCCGTAGTTCTCCGTTGGCTCCTCAGGTCCCTTCTTTTCGGGTCTCCCTCTCCAGGCGTTCCCGATAGCGTTCTAACAGGGCCAAGGTCCTCGGACCGGGCTTGCCATCCCCAATCTGGATCTCGTCTACCTGGACCACGGGGGTCACATCCTGCAGGGTACTACAGAGGAAGGCCTCGTCCACTTCGCGAAGATCCTCAAACCGCACGATTCCCTCTTGAACCGGGTATCCCAAGGCCTGGGCTTCTTCTATGACGACTTTGCGGGTAATACTGGGGAGGATCTGGGGGCCCAAACTGGGGAAGATCAACGTGTCACCCCGGAAAACCCCGAAAGCCGCAGAGGTGCATTCCGTGACGATCCCATCTTCTCGAACCAGAAGGGCGTCATGGAACCCCCGCTCCAGGGCCGCCATCTTGGCAAGAACATTAGGCAATAGCATCGTCGTCTTAATGTCACATCGCTTCCATCGGAGGTCGGGATAGGCGTGGAGTCGGATGCCGTTCTGGATGTGTTCTTCAGGGACCGGGGTGTGGGCCCGGAAGGTCAGGATGAGGGTTGGGGTTAACGGACGGCTCGGCACGTGTTCACGGGGGCCACTCCCACGGGTCAACTGGAGATAGACCTTGGCCGGATCAAACCCCGACCGTTCAATGCCTTCCAGGATGATGCGCTTCAGCCAGCCCAGATCAAAATCAATCGTCAGATGGATCTCTGAGGCGCTCCGTTGAAAGCGGAGAAGATGGTCTTCCAAGCGGAAGGGTTTCCCGTGATAGGCGACGAGGGTTTCATACACCGCATCTGCGAAGAGGAACCCCCGATCTTCTAAGGGGATGACAGCCTGATCGAGCGGCACAAACTTACCCGCAACAAAGGCTAACGGTGTACCCATCGTGGTTGGCTGGGGCGCC
>CAYQZW010000032.1:0-17101 GCA_964422065.1 uncultured bacterium
CGCCCACACCTTCGGCCCCCGGCAGCCGCCATCAGGGCCGGCTCCCCCTCCCTGCGTTCTGCGGCCTTACGGAGACGGTCCAGAGCGTTTCGCACCGCAAGGTTATCCCGGGTTTCGCGAATCTTCTGCACAAACTTCTTTTGGTCTTCCTCCAGGGTCGGGTCTAACCGGAATGGGGGAACCTCAATGTGTTCGTCAGGGTCCACATATCGGTTCACGCCCACGAGGATGAATTCCCCGCTTTCCAGGCGTTTTTGGAACTCGTAGGCGGCGTCGGCAATCTCCTGTTTAAAAAATCCCTTTTCTACGCCGGCGAGGACCCCATCCAGGAACGACCCGTTGCCCATTTCCAGGATGCGATCGAAGTACTTGTAGGCCTCTTCTTCTACCTTGTTGGTCAACGCTTCGACGAAGTACGAGCCCGCCAGCGGGTCAATCGTATTGATGACCCCGATCTCGTGGGCGATCACCTGTTGGGTCCGTACAGCCAGGGTGACGGCCTTTTCTGAGGGCAGTTGGAGCGCTTCGTCAAAGGAATTGGTGTGTAGGGATTGGGTGCCGCCCAGGACCGCCGCCAGGGCTTCAAAAGCGGTTCGGAAGTGGTTCACCTCAGGCTGCTGGGCCGTGAGGGAACAGCCGGCGGTTTGGGTATGGAACCGGAGGCGCCAGGACGCGGGGTTCTTGGCCTTATAGCGGTTTTTCATCTCACGGGCCCAGATCCGGCGCGCGGCCCGGAACTTCGCGATCTCCTCAAAGAAGTCCAGATGGGAGTTGAAGAAGAAGGAGAGCCGGGGCGCAAAATCATCCACGTCCAGTCCGGCCCGGATCCCGGCCTCGACATACGCAAACCCATCGGCGAGCGTAAAGGCCAGTTCCTGGACCGCCGTGGAGCCGGCTTCCCGGATGTGATAGCCTGAGATGGAAATCGTGTTGAATTTGGGGGTGTGGTCCTTGGCAAATGCGAAGATGTCCGTGATGATCTTCATGGACGGCTTGGGAGGGAAGATCCACTCGTTTTGGGCGTGGTATTCCTTCAGGATGTCGTTCTGGATTGTGCCACGGAGTTTGTGGCTCGGGACCCCCTGTTTCTCGCCGACCGCGATGTACATGGCATAAATGATGGCGGCGGGGGCGTTGATGGTAAACGAGGTAGAGACCTGGTCCAGCGGGATGCCGTCAAAGAGGATCTCAAAGTCTGCAAGGGTATCGACGGCGACACCTTCCCGTCCGACTTCTCCTTCTGCCATAGGATGGTCGGAGTCGTATCCCATGAGGGTGGGCATGTCAAAGGCGGTGGAGAGTCCGGTTTGGCCTTTTTCCAGCAGGAACTTGAACCGGCGATTGGTGTCTGAAGCCCGGCCGTAGCCTGCAAACTGCCGGATGGTCCAGATTTTGCCCCGGTACATGTTGGGGTACACGCCTCGGGTATAAGGGTATTGTCCGGGGAACCCGAGGTCTTCAAGGTAGTCGAGCCCCTCTACGTCCAGAGGGGTGTAAAGGTCTTGAATTTCCAATCCCGAGATGGTGCGATATACCGGCTTTTGGTCTTGGAAGGCGGCGCGTTCCTGACGCCAGGCACGGAGCCGCTCCCGAAGTTTCTTGAGATCCATGGGTTGCACCTCCTTTCGCTGGTGCTTGCTTCTAAAGGCTATTATAAACCTTGTCCTGATCGTGGAAGATCTTGCGGGATCAACGGTCTCAGTTGCAGGCCCCCGGGATCACGGGTAAAATTGGAAGTTGTGAGCAACATTTTGTCCCTCAAAGAGGTAAAGGAGGCATGATGAACACGGTGCGTCATGAGCATCTCTTGGTCGTACTCGACCGGGAGTTCGAGAAGGAGATCGGGTTTGAGGCCGTGAAGGCGCTCCAGAAGGCCTGGCAGGCCCGTGTGACCTTCTTGATCGTTCTCCACGAAGACCTTCAGAAGATTCTGGAACTGGACATCAAACGGATCGTTGAGGAGACCAAAACACGGTTCCAGGCCGCGTTGCCGAAGGGAGCCAAGATCGTGGTGGAAGTCGGCGATTTACGGGAGCGGACCCTGATCGCGCTTGAGGAACATGAGGCGGATGCACTGGTATTCTTCGGGATCCCCGATACCCGCCACATGAAGATGATCCGGAGCAGCCCGAAGCCCGTCTGGGTCATCCATCCGGAGCGGGCCTTTCCGGGCGAGAACATTGGGGTTCCCCTGGCGCTACACCCGCGTGATCTCCTCGCACTGGATTGGGCAAAGGCGCTCAAGGACGCCTTTGGAGGACGGATCCTGGGCCTTCGGTTCTATTCGGTGCCTGGCCGGGACTTCATCGCGTCCCTCAACCTCGCGGATTCCCTGGAAAAGGTGGACCAGCAGTTTGAAGCCATGCAACGCCAGGAAATTGAAACGTTCCTCAAAGAGATCCGGCGGGAGAAGGTCCTGGACGATCTGGTCGTGGAGCAGGACTCCCCGAAATCGGGTATCCTGCGGGCGGTGGAGGATCACGACATCGGTGTCCTGGTCATGACCCTACGGAAACCCGGTGTCCTGGAACAGTTATTCTTCGGCACTGTCACGGAAGCGGTTCTCCATCACCTGCCCACCCATATCCTCGTCGTACCCGTGGAGCAGAAGACATGAAAGTCGCCATTGGAGCGGATCACCGGGGGTACCGATTGAAGGAGGCCTTGAAGACCTATCTGGCGGAGAAAGGGATTGAGGTGGAAGATGTCGGAACAGATTCCGAAGTTTCCACCCATTACCCCCTGTACGCCAAGGCTGTGGCTGAAAAGGTGGCGTCCGGGGAGGCGACGTACGGGATCCTGATCTGTTATACCGGGATCGGCATGTCTATTGCAGCGAACAAGGTACGCGGTATCCGCGCGGCCCTGGCCACCACTCCCCAACTTGTGGAACTCGCTCGACGACACAACAACGCCAACATCCTCTGTTTACCTGGCGGGTTCATCCAGCCCGAGCAGGCCGCAGAACTCGTGGAGGTCTTCTTGAAGACCGGGTTTGACGGGGGGCGACACGCCTACCGGATCGGCTTGATCCAAGACCTTGAAGAGTGCTCATAGGAGAGGGGACGGAGGATGGACCGGTTTAGTCGCCAGATCCCTCTGATCGGTCCAGACGGCCAGAAGCGGCTCCAGAAGGCGCGGATCGGGATCGTTGGGGTCGGCGCGCTGGGCAGCGCAGCCGTAGAACTCTTTGCGCGTGCGGGCGTAGGCTACCTCCGCATCATTGACCGGGACCTGGTGGACCCGTCCAATCTCCAGCGGCAGCACCTATTCACCCAAGAGGATATCGGCCGACCCAAGGCCACCGCCGCCGCTCATTGGGTCCAGGCGATCTCCCCGGAGACCGAGGTGGACGCACGAACCCAGGACCTCAACCCGGATACCGTAGAGGACCTCTTGTCAGACCTGGATTGGATCCTTGACGGGACCGACAATCTGGAGACGCGGTTCCTGATCAACGATTACTGTGTGAAGACCGGGACCCCGTGGGTTTACGGGGGTGCGATCCGTCGGGAGGGGCTGATGATGCCCATCGTTCCCGGTGAAGGGCCGTGTCTCCGGTGCCTCTTGCCTGCTCCACCGAGCCAGACGGAGAGTTGCTGGGCCGTTGGGGTGACCTCCATGGTCACCACCCTCATTGCCGCACTCCAGGCAGAATGGATCTTTGATGCGATCACCACAGGCCAAACACCCCATGGGTTCCTGTATGCCGTAGACTTGCACACATGGAGCATTCGGAAAGTCCCCATCCGCCGGAATCCGGCCTGTCGGACCTGTGTCCAGCATGACTTTGAGTATCTGGAAGGCCGGGCGTTCCGATACGCGGAGGTCCTCTGTGGCCAGGATACGGCACAGATCCTGCCCCCGAAGAAGGGGCTCCGGATGGATTTTCAAAAGATTCGCCAGCAGTTGGGACACAGGGTACACCTGAAAGAGTTGGGAGGGGTGCTGAAGATTCGAGATGGTGTTGTGGAGATCACCTTGTTCCGGGATGGCCGGGCCCTCATCAAGGCGCCAGGAATTACCGTAGAACGAGCCAGGGCCTTGTATGCCCAATACATCGGCCTCTAAAGGACGTTCCTCGCATCGCCTGAAATCCCTTCTCCAGGCTGAAGCACAGCGGTTAGGGTTGGACCTCCTGGGGGTTACCCGATGGCAGACCCCACCCCATGCCTCCAAGTTTCTGGATTGGCTCAACAAAGGCCATCATGGCGAGATGGCCTATATGGCCAGAGCACCGGAACGGCGAACCCATCCCCAATCCTGGATCCCTTGGGCCCGCTCGGTCGTGGTGGTCGGGCTTGCATACGGCAGTCGGGATCGGTTTGAGACCGACGGCTTCCTTTTTGCCCGCTATGCGCGCCTCAAGGACTACCATAAGACCCTGCAGAAACGGCTCCGTCGGCTTCTCCGTGTGCTCCACTCTGAGATCCCCGATCTTCAGGCCAAGATTTATGTGGACACCGGGCCGGTTCTGGAACGAGAGTTTGCCATGATGGCCGGCCTGGGGTGGATCGGCAAAAACACCAACCTCATCGCCTGGAAACAGGGGTCCTATTTTGTTTTGGGACTCCTCATTGTGAGCGTGGAGTTGGACCCCGACCCACCCCTGACCACGGATCACTGTGGGACCTGCCAGCGGTGTATAGAGGCATGTCCAACCCATGCGCTCGTGGCGCCGTGGGTGTTGGATTCGACACGGTGCATCTCCTATTGGACCATTGAGGCCCGAGGGATCATCCCCTGGGATCTGCGAGAGAAGATGGGGCAATGGGTGTTTGGCTGTGACCTCTGCCAAGAGGTCTGTCCCTGGAACCAGAAGGTGCGGGATGTGGAAGCAGAGGTGACACTGCCCGATCCCGAAGCGATCCTCCGGTCTGACGAAGAGGCCTTTCGCAGGCTCTTTCAAGGGACCGCGATCAAGCGAGCAAAGCGGGAGGGACTGGTCCGGAATTTGTTGGTGGCCATCGGGAACCGAAGGGACGCCCGATGGGGTCCGCAAGTCCACCGGTTGCTCACGGAAGATCCGAATCCTGTGGTGCGGGCCCATGCCGCGTGGACACTCGCAAAGATCCGTGGGGTAAAAGCCAGGCCGGTGTTGGAACACGCCCTGCACAAGGAGCCGGATCCCCGGGTTCGCGAGGAGATTCGGCGGGTCCTGAAGGACCTTTTAGGCTAAGGTTGTGCTTTGGTGGCCACCAGGTAGAGGCGGGTAGAGCCCAAACGGAAAGGCTCTTTCTCCATCGAACCGAAGCCCTCCCAGGCCTCAAACCCCGCTTCTTTCAGCATCTCCAGGAGTTCCCGGTACGAGTAGACCCGGATGGCGCTCTCTTTGGTCTCGATCTGATTGCCTTTGAGGAAGGTCCAGGTGGTCAAGATCCGGCTGGACTCGGGATGGAACTCCATCGCCTGGAGCACATAGATCTCTCCGGTTTTTGACCACCACCGTGGGACGAGGCGAGGCAGCAGGGTTTCCGTCGTGTGGACGTCCATGAAGAACCGGCCCCCGGGCTTTAAGGTGCGGGCAACGGCTTTCAGGAATGCCCGGTTCTCCTCTTCTTCAAAATAGCCAAAACTTCCCCAAAAGGAGAAAGCGGCATCAAAGCGTGCTGTCCACGGCAGGTCCCGCATATCCCGGATCTGCCAGTCAATGGCAAGATTTTCCCGTTGTGCCTGTTCGATCCCGACCCGAACAAGGTCTTCGGTCAAGTCTACCGCCGTGACCCGGAACCCACGTCGGGCCAGTTCCAGGGAATGCCGACCTGTGCCGCAGGGCACGTCCAGAACGGCCATGCCAGGCTGGAGGCGCAGGACATCCACAAGGAAGTCTACCTGTTTCCGGGTCGTCTCCTCAGACCATTGTTGTTTCTGGACCTCTATCCACAGGCCCGAGAAGAACCGTTTCCACCAATCCAGGGTACGGGATTCCTCCATCATGCCTCTCCTCCATCCATTCGCAATTTTAAAGGAGTTCTAAAGTGGCTATGGCGATGTGGTCCTGGAAGCCCGACCCGAAAAGTGTACCCCGGACATCCCTTAGCGACCCCTGTCGCTATGCTGTCCTTAGACGGTACAAGAGTCGCGCCATTCCTTGACCTCTGGAGGGGCAAAATCTATAATAGCCGAGATCTCAAGCCAGAGGAGGCACTTTCATGGCATCACCCAAAGTGAAGCCCGCAATCTTGAAAGGGACCCGGGACTTTCTGCCGGACAAGATGGTCAAGAGGGCGTATCTCGTAGACACGATCCGCCGGGTCTTCGAGCGGTTTGGCTTTGATCCCCTGGAGACCCCGGCCATTGAGCGGTGGGAGACCTTGTCTGGAAAGTATGGAGAGGAGGGCGAACGGCTGATTTACCGGTTCCAGGATCGAGGGGGACGGGACCTGGGGCTCCGATATGACCTAACGGTCCCCCTCGCCCGTGTCGTAGCGATGTACCCACATCTCCCCAAGCCCTTTAAACGATACCAGATCCAGCCCGTCTGGCGCGCCGAAAAACCCCAAAAGGGCCGGTTCCGAGAATTTGTCCAGTGTGACGTGGATATTGTCGGGACCCCGGAAATGCTTGCCGATGCAGAGATTATTGCTGTGGTCTACGCGGCCCTCACGGAACTCGGACTTCAGGGGTTCCGCATCAAGATCAACAACCGGAAGGTGATCCGGGGCATGATTGAGGTAGCGGGCGCACCGATCGAGCAGGAGTTGGATATCGCTCGGGCCATTGATAAACTGGACAAGATCGGCGTGGAAGGCGTCCGGAAAGAACTGGAAAAGCGCGGGGTTGCCCCCGACGTGATCGATCGCATCCTGGAGATCATGACCATCCGGGGTGCCGATGACACCACGTTCCAAGACGCGGAGAAGACCCTGGGGGCTTCTCCGTCGGCCAAAGAGGGCCTTGAAGAACTTCGACAGGTCTTCGAGTATCTGAGTTTCATGGGGCTCCCCCAAGGGGTTTATGAATTGGATCTGAGTTTGGTCCGCGGGCTGGATTACTACACCGGGCCGGTTTTTGAGACGGTGATGGAAGAACCGAAGATCGGGAGCATCATGGGGGGTGGGCGATACGACCGGCTGATTGGCATCTTTACGGGCCAGGACATCCCGGCCACAGGGACCTCCATCGGCCTGGATCGGCTGGTCACGGTCATGGACGAGTTGGACGCCTGGCCGATCCAGACCCAGACCCGGACCGAGGTCCTGGTCCTCCGATTTGACCCTGCCTTGACCCCGCTCTACCTTCAGATCGCGCAAGACCTCCGCAACGCGGGGTTCAACACCGATCTCTACACGGGCAAAAAGAACATCCGTGCCCAGTTAGGCTATGCCAAGGATCGGGGAATCCCTGTGGTGATCATTATTGGCTCCGACGAAGCCAAGGCGCGGACGGTTTCCGTCCGCTATATGCCCACCGGGGACCAGGTGACTTTACGTCAATCCGAACTGGTCCCCTACCTCCGCCATCTCCTGGAGAAGGGCGAATGATGGAATCAGACCATCCGTTCTTTGATCTGGACGGGCACCATCTTCGGATTGCAGACGTTGTGGAGATTGCGGCTTCAGATCCGGGCCGTTTTGTGGTCCGACTTGCGTCTTCGGCGCGTGAGCGGGTGGAACGTTCCCGTGAGACTCTGGAGCATGTGATCGAGCAGGGGTTCCGGATCTATGGGGTCAACACGGGATTTGGTGCATTGGCCGATCGTGCAATCCCTCCGGATCAGATTCGGCTCGTTCAGCGGAACTTGATCTTGAGCCACGCGACGCAAGTCGGGGAGCCATACCCTCGGGAGGTCGTCCGGGCCGCAATGCTGATCCGTGCCAATTCCCTCGCGCACGGGGTTTCTGGGGTGCGCCCGATCCTGATTGAGACCCTTCTCCACATGCTGAATCGGGGTGTGGTTCCGGTCGTGCCTGCCCAGGGTTCCGTTGGTGCCAGTGGGGACCTGGCGCCCATGGCCCATATCGGGTGGGTCATGGCCCGCGACCCCCGACCCGCCCTTCAGGATCTGGAAGACGACCTCCTCACCAAGGTCCGACCCGGCAGCCCGCTGACCGGCGAAGACCGTCACCATGCCTTGGAACTCTCGGGGGAGGCAGAGGTCTTCTGGGAGGGTCAGTGGGTTCGCGTGACGGGGCTGGAGGCAATGGCGTGGCAGGGGATCCCCCGGGTGATCCTGGAGGCCAAGGAAGGGCTGGCCTTGATCAATGGCACGACGTTCAGTACGGCTTTGGCCTGCCTGGCTGTTGCTCAATTGCGTCGTCTCCTGGCCGCCGCCGATCGGATCGCCGCCCTCTCCCTGGAGGCCCTGGGTGGGCTCCTTTCCGCCTTTGATGACCTGGCCATGAGGGTTCGGCCCCACCCGGGACAGATGGAAACCGCAAAACGTCTCCGGGATGCTTTAGAAGGGAGTCGCTTTGCCCACGCGCCGGAAGAGACCCAAGGGACCGCCGATCCTCGCGAGACGATTGGGTGGATCCAGGATCCTTACTCGTTGCGGTGCATCCCTCAAGTCCATGGCCCCATCCGTGAGGCCCTGGACTTCGCATCGGCGATCGTGGAGCGCGAGATCAATGCAGCCACAGACAACCCCCTGGTTTTCCCCGAGGCGCCCTATGCAAACCCCGTCCTTTCTACGGGCAACTTCCATGCCGAGTACCTTGCAATGGTCTTAGACCTCTTGGGTATGGTGGCCAGTCAATTGGCGACCTTTTCTGAGCGGCGCACGTACCGACTGCTGACCGAGTACCTCAACCGTGGGTTGCCTCCCTTTCTGGTGGATCCCGAGACGGGAGAGCCCGGCCTACAGAGTGGGTTGATGGTCACGCAGTACACGGCAGCCGCCCTTGTGGCTGAGAACCGGGCACTCTCCCATCCCGCCAGTGTAGATTCCATCCCGACCAGTGCCGGACAAGAAGACCACGTGAGTATGGCCCCCGTAGCCGGTCGGAAGACCCTCCAGATTCTTCGGAATACGGAATCGGTTTTGGCCATCGAGGCGCTGGCGGCGTACCAGGCCCTTCGGATTCGGCTTCACCAGCATTCGCGCTCTCCGGAGGCCCTTGGGAAGGGGACCCGCAAGATATTTCTTGATCTCCAGGAAGCCCTGGGTGTCCTGCGGGACGACCAACCCTGGACGCTCGCAATCCGTAAAGTTCAGGATCTCATCCGGCAGGGAAAGATCTGATAGGACGTCTCAAGGCGTCTGTTGGCTGCGTCTTTGGACCCAGATGCCGGTAAGAATCAATGCCAGGCCCAGGGGTGTGGTCCAAAAGATGGCCTCTTTGAGGACCGCCCAGATGAAGAACAAGGAGAGGATCGGGGAGAGATACACAAGGTTGGCGATCCCTGCAGCGTTGGGGGTACGTCTCAACGCCTTCATCCAGAGCAAAAAGGTCCATCCCATCTCAAAGAAGCCGACGTAAATCCCTCCTCCAATGCCCTGGACCGGAAGCCGATGGGGGTGGTGGAAGACCATCCAGACTCCAAGCACCAAGGGCGTGCCCAGGAGGAAATTGGTGAAGAGTTTGACCTCCTCTGGGGCCTGGATCCGGACGTTCAGGAGCCAATAGGTCGCCCAGATGCCGCTGGATCCTATGGCCAACGTCACGCCCCAGGGATCAGAGACCTCGAGGGCGCCCGGATTGCCCTGAGACGAGACGAGCCAGACCCCCAGGAATCCCAAGAGGAGCCCGGCCACATCTCCGAGCCGGACCCGGTGATGGAGCATTGGGACCGAGAGGAGACTCAACACCATGGGCCAGGTGTAGTTCAAGGGTTGGGCGACCTGGGCTGGCAGCCGATGGTAGGCAGTGAACAGGACCAGGTAATAGAGCAAAGGGTTCAAGATCCCAAGGGCCAGGAGTTGAAGCCGTATGGACCTTTGCAACGCCCGGAACTTCACCCACAGCCCCTGGCGGAGGAGGGTGAGCCCATAAATGGCGAGGGAAGTGAGCGACGCGACCGCGAGGAGATCCACAGGCTCGACGTACCGAAGGGTCCACTTGAACGCCGTGGCTACGGTGGACCAGAAGAAGACGGCCAGAAGCGCCAGGGTTTCTGCACGTTGAGGCGAAGAAACGCGTGCAGGGTGGGCCATGGCTACATCAAGTCTACCGGGTCGACATCCACGCGGATTCGGACCGTGCGTTGTTTCTCACCTTGCAGGAAGGTGCGAATGAGATCCTGTACGGCATAGGTCTTCGTGGTCTTGATCAGGATCCGGTATCGGTAGGTGCCGGCCTTTCGGTAGAGGGGGCAGGGGGACGGGCCCAAGACGGGGCCCTCCAGATGTTCTCGGAGCCGTTGGGCCCACGTTTCCGCGACTTCCTGAACCTTTTCTTCCTTTTTGCCTCGGAACTCCATGGCGATGAGCCTCGTGAAAGGGGGGTATTGCAAGGTCTTGCGTCGTTCCAATTCTTCCTGATAGAAAAGGTCCAGCGTGTCTTGGGCGAGGGCTTGAAACGGGGGTTCTTCGGGGCGGTAGGTCTGGACGACGACGAGTCCGCCGCGTCGGGCGCGACCTGCGACTTGCGTCAATCGCTGGATGGTGCGTTCATGGGCACGGAAGTCTGGAAAGGCAAGGTACTGGTCGGCATCCAGGACACCGACCAGGTCTACTTTGGGAAAATCCAGGCCCTGGGCGATCATCTGGGTGCCGACGAGGATCCGGATTCGACCCTCCCGCATCTCGCGGTAGATTTCTTCAAGTTTTCCCTTCCGGCGTCGGACGTCCAGGTCCAGCCGGGCGATGGGCAATCGGGGAAAGTATTCCCGGAGTTCCGTAACGACCCGTTGGGTGCCGTAGCGATAGGGCTTCCACTCCGTAGATCCGCATCGCGGGCAACTTGCGGGGACACTCTCTGCGTGGCCACAGAGGTGACACCGGAGGATATTTTCCTTGCGGTGGTATGTAAGGGAGACTTCGCATTCTGGACACTGAGCGATATATCCACATTTCCGACAGAGCATCATGGGGGCGTAGCCCCGGCGGTTGAGGTAGAGCAAGGCCTGTTTCCGACGATGGACGGTCTGTTTGAGATGTTCAAGGAGGGTGAGGGAGAGGATGGTGGTGCTCGTCTCCTCCCGGCGGTCGATCAAGGTGATCCGAGGGAACCAGTAGCCGCGTACGCGTTTGGTCATGCGGATGAGCCGATATTTGCCCAGTCGGGCATTGTGCACGGACTCGAGGCTGGGAGTGGCGCTCCCCAGCACGATCGGGACCCGCTCCAGGAACGCCCGATAGACGGCGGTGTCTCGTGCGTGGTACATGGGCTCGTTTTCACTTTTGTAGGTCGGGTCGTGCTCTTCGTCCACAACGATCAGCCCCAGGTCCCGAAACGGCAAAAACAGGGCGGAGCGCGGACCGACAACGACCATGGGACGGTGTTGGACCGTCACCCAGACCGCCAGGCGTTCCCGGGAGGTCAGGTGGGAGTGGTACGGGACGACACGCTCGCCCATCAGCGTCCGGAAGAGGCTCAGGAGTTGGGGAGTTAACGCAATCTCTGGCACCAGGATGAGGGTAGAGAGCCCGAGATTGAGGGCTTTTTGGGCCAGCCAGAGATAGAGCATCGTCTTGCCGGACCCCGTGACGCCGTGGACCAGGAAGGGGGCAAAACGTCCACTGCCGAGGATCGGAGAGATGATTTCCAGAGCCTTGGCTTGTTCGTCCGTTGGAACCTGGGGCACTTCAATGGGTAAGTCGGCGACTTGGGGGAGTTGGAGATCTGGGAACCGGATCCGGGCCCGACCTTCCTGAGTGTCTTGCATCAATTGTTGCCAGAAAGCCTCGCCCTGTCGTCGTGCCAGGCTGGCAAGGGTTTTCGGCCGACCTTGACCCTCGTTCAAGGTGACCCAGTAGGAACGGAAATTCTGAACAAATTCCGGGAGAATGGGCTGAAGTGCTGTGCCCAGAGGACACACGTAATACCGGGCCATCCAGCGACCCAGGTGGAGCAGAGGCTCCGGGATGTGGTAGGGGAAAGGCAAGGGGTAAGCCCGGCGAACGGTGATCCCCTGGGGAGGCTCCACGTCCAGGTCCAGGATCACCCCCAGAAGCCATTGGGTCTGGAGCGGTGCCACCACCGGAGTCCCGGGCCGGAGCGGGTGACTGTCCTCCACCTCGTACGTCAGCGACTCCAGCCGGACCCCTGGGAACGCAACGTTGACATACGGCATGGGCTCCGTCAATTATAACGGGACCCCCGCGGGCTTTTGGACGCTCAGTAGGCCCCCTCCATCAACAGGATGACCTTAAAGGTCTTCAGGATGATCATGAAGTCCAGCCACAGGGACCAATTCAGAACGTACCAACTGTCCAGAAACACGCGTGTCGGGTAGTCCGTTTTATTCCGGCCGCTGACTTGCCAGAGGCCGGTGATCCCGGGCTTGACCTGGATATAGAACTTGGTGTTCTCCCGGTAGTACTCTTCCAATTCCTGGACCAGGACCGGTCTGGGTCCTACGAACGACATCTCTCCCTTGAGGATGTTGAAAATCTGGGGCAACTCGTCCAGAGAGGTCTTCCGCAGGAACTTACCGATCCGGGTCACGCGCGGGTCATTCTTCAACTTATAATGGCGTTCCCATTCTTCTCGGGCCTTGGGGTCCTTTTCCAGGATCTCCTGGAGGAGTTGATCGGCATTGGGATACATGGTTCGGAATTTATACACTTTGAAGATTTTGCCGTGTTTGCCCACGCGTTCGTGGGTGTAGATCGCCGGGCCTCGGGAATCGAGTTTGATCAGCACGTAGATGAGGGCCATGATCGGCAACAGGATCGGCAACAGCAGCAGAGCAAAGAGCCGGTCCCCCAACTCCTTCAAAAAGACGCTCAAGGGGTCGCGCAGTCGGTTCTGGTGGTGAACCAGGAGGAAGTTCCGGAAGAACAGCGGATAGAGTTGAGCGTTTAAAATGGCGAACCCCCGTAAGGGAGGCACCACCAGGATGTTTCGGACGAGTTTACTGACTTCGGCATAGAGTGCAGAGATGCGTTCTCGGGAGTAGGGTGGGGTCGCAATGATCACCGTGTTGACTCCCTTCTCCTTGACGGCCTGAGGGAGTTTGTCCAGGTGGCCGATGACCGGGATGCCTTCCAGGACTCGTGTGGGGTTGTCGCCGATCATCACAAACCCCACCACTTCAAAACACAGATGGGGTTCACCACGGAGTGTCCGATGGACTTCCAGGACATCCGACTTCTCCCCGACAATGATGACTTTTTCCCGGCAGATCCCGGTCAGGTAGAGAAGGCGTTGGACGAGATCCCGTTCCACAGGAAAGACGATGAGAGAGGCCGCCAGGTAGAACCCGGTCAGGATTACCGATGGTCCGAGCGGAAAGCCGGTAAACATGAAGAACAGGAAGATGATGACGTGTGCAGCAATCAGGCCCCGATAAAGCCTGCGCATTTCTTCCCAGAGCCCGAGTTTCCGGGTATAAAGCCCGTTAAAGAGGAAGAAGAGGAAGATGATCAAGGGGAAGATGAGGTATTCTTGATGGTGGATCGGCGGGACGGTGACCCAACGGGTAAAGAGCCAGGTCCCGACCGTAAAACTCAGCCAGAAGGCGAGGTAATCAAAGCCCATCAAAATCGCTGCGTGAAAGAGCCGTCTAAACTCCATGATGAGGGACCTCCTGGACCGTAGGGGCTGGGTTATCTTGAGGGGTTTTCGGATGATGCACCTGCTCAAGGGCACGTTCTACCGCCTTTCGGTAGCGTTCTTTGAAGCGTGGAGTGGAGAACTGCTCCGCGTGTTTCCGAATGGTCAGCGGGTCAAACCGATCCTCCATTTTCAGAAACCGACGCACGGCCTCTTGCAGACCTTTCGGTGACTGTTCGTAATAGAACAGCCCGGTCTCACCTTCGACCACAGTTTCCAGGACCCCGCCTTTGCCGTAGGCAATGACCGGGGTCCCGCAGGCCTGGGCTTCAACGGGAAGGATGCCGAAGTCTTCAATCGCCGCGAACACAAAGGCCCGGGCCTTGCCCAGGATCGTTTTCAGGCTTTCTCGCGGCTGATACCCTAAAAATTCAATGTTTTTGGCGCCCCGTGCGAGTTTTTTCACCCTTTTGAACTGGTCGCCGTCCCCGACCACAACCAATTTCAAATCCGGCATCTCCGCAAACGCCTGGACAATGAGGTCCATCCTCTTGTAAGGGACGAAGCGGGACGCAGCTACGAAATACGGCTCTTTGTCGGTGACCAACGGGAATTCTTCTACATGGACAGGGGGATAGATCACCTCGGCGGTCCGGCCATAGAGTTTTTGGATCCGACGAGCCACGAACCGGGAGTTTGCCAGAAAGACGTCTACCCGAGAAACCGTGGAAAGGTCCCACATACGGATGTAGTGCAGGAACACGCGGGCCGCGACCCGCTTGGGCCAGGAGAGCGGGGCCACATATTCGTGGAACAGATCCCAGGCGTATCGGATCGGGGTGTGGCAATAGCAGATGTGGACTTGATCGGCGTTCCGTAAGATCCCCTTGGCAAAAGCGTGAGAACTGGAAAGGATGACGTCGTACTCTCTCAGGTCAAAGGATTCAATCGCCAGGGGGAAGAGCGGGAAGAGGCTGCGGTAGTGGCGCTGGATTCCCGGGATCTTTTGAAGGAACGAGGTGTGGACCTGGACATCCCGGAAAGGCGGCTTTTGAGTCACCTCGGGGGAAGCAAAGAGGGTATACAATGGCGACGGATAGAGATCGAGGATCGCCTTGACGACCTCTTCAGAGCCTGCAGGGCTCACCAGCCATTCGTGTACCACAACCGTCTTCAACGACGAGGTTCCTCCATCCGCTTGAGTTTCGCGTGGCGCATCGGCACCCGCAGACTCTAAAGAGTGTTCCCGGCGATACCTCCTTTTGATTGGACAAACAAAGTCAAAACCCTGTGTTTGCTCGCCGGAATTGCCCGTGGTGTGATTATTCTAAGGCGAAGTCCCATCGTTGACAATGCAATATGATCGTCGCTTGCAAAAGACGGGGAGAGTATGTAAAATGCCTGCATGCGATATGAGGATGCAGGAGTCAGTTTCCAACGTGCGGAAGATTTCCTGAAACAACTGAAAGACCGGATCAACTTGAAATCGTTTGGGGGGCTCTTCCCGTTCAAAGACACCCTTTCTTCGTATCGGGAGCCGGTCCTGGTGGCCTCCACGGATGGGATTGGGACCAAGATCAAACTCGCCTTACAAGAACACCGGTTAGAGGGGTTAGGACAAGATTTGGTGGCGATGGTTTGTAACGATCTCGTAACCCTTGGAGCGCGTCCGCTGTTTTTCTTGGATTATTTTGCGGTCGCGCGTCTCGAGCCCGATCGGCACCGAGTTCTTCTCCAAGGCTTGCTCCAGGCGCTGGAGGAGATCGATTGTGTCCTGCTCGGTGGGGAAACCGCGGAACTTCCCGGCCTCTTTGCGAGCCCGATCGACTTCGATCTTGCAGGGTTCGGGGTGGGGGTTGTGGAGCGGTCACGGATTCCAGACCCAGAACACATTCAGCCGGGCGACCGCCTTATCGGACTGGTATCCTCCGGCCCCCATGCCAACGGCTTCTCGTTGATTCGAAAGGTCTTGGATCATCATCCTGAGCTCCGCTCACAACGGCTGGAGAACGGACAAGGGATGCTCGATTGGCTCTTGACACCGACCCGTCTCTACGTTCAGCCGGTCCTTCGCGCCTTCGAAACCGGCAAAGTCAAAGGCGCGGCCCATATCACAGGGGGTGGGATCCCGGAAAACCTTCCCCGGATCTTAAACGACAGGGTGGATGCCGCCATCAACCGCTCCGCCATTCCCACCCCCAGAGGATTCCGGCTCCTTCAGGAGGTCGGTAACATCCCCGAAGACGAGATGTGGCGGGTATTCAATATGGGCATTGGATTCGTCTTGGTGGTGGCACCGGAGGACCTGGCAGAGGTCCTCCAGGCGTTAGAAGGAGGGACCGTCATCGGAACGGTTGTGGAGGGACATGGAGGGATTCAATGGCGCTGAATGGACCGGGGAACCCAGAGCAGAAGGTTAAGATCCTCTGGGATGAAGGTGAATTGGACGGAAAATACGCGAGTGGGGCACCGGAAAAGCCCTCAGTCCTGCTGATGCATGGTGCAAGCAATGATATGGATCACCCCTTGTTATCGGGTCTGGCTCAGGCGCTGATCGAGAAAGGATGGACCATCCTCCGGTTCAATTTTGATTTCGTGTACACCCACAACATCGACTTTTACAGGATCTATCGGGAACTCCTGGCCGCTGAGGCCTGGCTTCGAAATCGGCATCCTCGGAAGCGCCTGATGCTTGTAGGGAAGTCCTTGGGAGCGCTCATGGCGACCTACCGTGTTGCGCGCGAAACCGGCATAGAAGCGATCCTGGCTTTAGGCTACCCCTTCCAACAGACCGACGGTACCCCGATTGATCAACACCATCTACGAGACATTCAGGTCCCTTTTGTGATCCTTCAAGGGACTCATGACCCGTATGGTCCTCCGGAAGTCGTAGAGGCACTCCTCGAGGGTCTTCCACGGCCACCCCAGGTCATCTGGATCGAGGGTGCGGACCACTCCTTCCGGGGTCAAGAACCCCGGGTTCTTGCGGAGGCGCTCAAGATTCTTGAAGTTTGGGCGTCCACCGAGGGGCGGTCAACTTCCAATCAGGCCTTATAATTCCAAGTCAACAAAAATTGTTCCATCCCTGGGTCCAATTCAGACCCAGAGTGTGACGGTAGAGGAGGTGTTGTATGCTTAAAAAAGTTATCCTGTTTCTCCTTGCAGGGTCCTATCTCTCCGGTGCGGTCCTCGCACCTGACCTTGCGGAGAAACTCCAGAGTGCTCAGCCCACAGACCGGTTCCAGGTCTATATCCTGCCGCAGGAACAGCCCGATTACGCCCACCTGAAGGCCCAATTCTCCACCAAGAAAATGCTTGTCGAGTACCTCAAGGATCTCGCTGCGCGGACCCAGGCCCCGATCCTGGACTACTTAGCCGGTGCCGCTGCAGATGAGGTCATCTCGTACGAGTCTTATTGGGTGGCCAATGTCATCTCCGCGGAAGTCACGGCCTCCATGATCGAGAAACTCTCTCGCCGTGCGGATATCCTTTACATCGAG
>CAYQZW010000033.1:0-16597 GCA_964422065.1 uncultured bacterium
GATTTTGAATTCAAAGAATTGGCCCGGGCTCGGGGGGTCGCCCGCATAGTTCCGGAGTTCCAGGAGGAAGACCCGGGGGTTCGTGAACTGGATGGAGGCGACGGTCAGGCGATGGACCTGCATTATCGGAACAGGCCTTGAAGGACGCCGTACACGCTATCCGGGAACAGGCCCAGATAGAAGACCAACACCAGACCGATCCAGAGGGCGGAGTAGAGCATGGGCTTTTCGGGAACCGGGCGGTCTGTGTCTTTGGCGGGATACATGTAGAAGGATGCGGGAACCTGGAGGTAGTAGTAAGCCGAGACCACGCTGTTGAGGAAGGCGAAGAGGGCAAGGCCGCCCTGTCCGCCCTGGATGGCGGCTTTGAACAGGTAGAGTTTGGCGACGAAGCCGCCGGTAGGCGGGATCCCGGCAAGGCTCACGAAAAAGAGGGTGGTCAGGAGGGCGACCATGGGCGAGCGGCTGGCCAGGCCTTTCAGGTCGTCCAGGGTGGCATCTTCTTTCAGTGCCACCAGCCCTGCGAACGCGCCGACGGTCATCACGACGTAGATGACGAGGTACAGCATGAGGGAGGCGTAGGCTTCCGGGGTGTGGGTGGCGAACCCGACGAGGAGGTACCCCGCATGGGCAACCGTGGAAAAGGCGAGCATGCGTTTGACGTTCCTCTCGCGGAGTGCGGCGAGGTTCCCGGCGACCATGGTGAGGACCGCCAGGGTGGAGAGTGTGGTGGCCCAGATGGGCTGGTAGGCTGCGAACCCGCGGGCGAGGATCGGGATCAAGACGGCGATGCCTGCCGCCTTGGGCGCGGAGGCCACAAAGGCCACAATCGCCGAGGGGGCGCCTTCAAAGACGTCGGGCGCCCAGAAATGGAACGGGACATAGAGGAGTTTGAAGCCGAACCCAACCAGGAGGAAGATCAGCCCCAGGAGCCCGAGGGGGTTCACTGCGGCGTGGAAGACCGTTTCGTAGGCGAGGTTGCCACCGGAGGCCAGGAGCAGGGCCAGTCCCATCAGGAAGAACGACGACGAGAAGGCCCCGACCAGGAAGAACTTGAGTCCGACCTGGACCGCCCGAGAGGTCCGGACCAGTGTGACCAAGACAAAGAGGGAGAACGAGAGGAGTTCCAGAGCCAGGAAGGTCAGGACCAGGTGGTTGGACTTGGCGAGGACCATCATGCCGGCGAGGGCGGTCAGGAGGAAGAAGTAGACTTCCGGCGGGCCTTCCTCAAAGGTATCCACCACGAGCAGGGTCACGAGGAAGGTTCCGAGGATGAAGATGAGGCTGAAGAGCCGGGTTATCGGTGTGATCTGGAGCATCCACAGGGTGGCCGAGTGTGCCATGCCGCCCATCTCCAGGAACATGGCCAGGAGCAGCCCCAGGGCGGTGATGGATCCTGCGATTTGGTGCCGCCTCGGGGTCAGAAAGGAGAGGAGCAGGATCAAGAGCGCGGTGCCCGTGACGGCCAGTTCCGGTGCCAAAAAGCCAATCTGGATCATGGGCGCTCCTCCTCAGGTACTTGGGGTGTGGACGGGGACGGGGGTTCCGGCAGGACCCGTTCAATCACCTGTTGGCTGGGGGCCTTGGCGAACCTCAGGAACGGCCGGGGATAGACCCCGATCGCAAAGATGAAGGCCAGTAGCGGGAGAAAGACCAGCCATTCCCTCACCGTCAAGTCCGGGAGCCCGGAGTCTTCGGGCCTGGGGGGCGAAAACACCACTTTCTGGAACATGGAGAGCATGTAGACCGCGGCAAAGATGACCCCCAGGACCCCAAAGAAGGCGAGCGTCTTGCTGACCTTGAAGGTCCCGAGCAGGATCAGGAACTCGCCGACGAATCCGTTGAGGCCCGGCAGGCCGATGGACGAAAGCATCACGATGCCAAAAATGGTGGAAAAGACGGGCATCAGTTTGCCGATGCCGACCAATTGGCTCATCTCTCGGGTGTGTTTCCTTTCGTACAGGATCCCGGCGGCCAAGAACAATGCGCCGGTGGACAGGCCGTGGTTGACCATCTGGAGGATGCCGCCCTGGAGTCCCCAGGGTGTGAACGTGAAGATCCCCAGGATGACGAAGCCCAGGTGCGCCACCGAGGAATAGGCGATCAGTTTTTTCAGGTCGGTCTGCACCCAACTCATCCAGGCCCCGTAGAGGATGCCGATGATCCCCAGGGTCATGAAGAGGGGGGCAAGGTTGTGGGCGATGGTGGGGAACAGGGAGAAGTTGAAGCGGAGGAACCCATAGACGCCCATTTTCAGGAGGATCCCGGCGAGCAGGACGGAGCCAGCGGTTGGGGCTTCCACGTGGGCGTCCGGGAGCCAGGTATGGAACGGGACCAGGGGGACTTTGATGGCGAAGGCCAGGGCAAACGCCAGGAACGCCCACCGTTGGATCGTGAGGGGCAAGGTCCCGACGGCTTGTTCCATGGCCACGAGGTCAAAGGTGCCGGTCTTCAGGCGGAGTACGAGGATGGCGAACAGGAGGAACGCGCTGCCGGCCATGGTGTACAGGACAAACTTAAAGGCGGCATAGATGCGGCGTTCATGGCCCCAGACCCCGATGAGGAGGAACATCGGGATCAGCATCACTTCCCAGAAGATGAAGAACAGGAAGAGGTCCAGGGCGGAGAAGACGCCGATCATGGCGCCTTCCAGGACGAGCATGGAGATGCAGAATTCCCGGATTCGTGTGGTGATGTAACGGAACGAGGCCAGGACGGCAATTGCGGTCAGGAGGGTCGTCAAAAGGATCATCAGGAGGCTCAGGCCGTCAATCCCGACATGGTAGGATGCGCCGAGTGTGGGGAGCCATTCCATCTGTTGTTCCCATTGGAAGCCTGGGGCCTCCCACGAAAAGCCCTGGAGCATGGTGAGGGAGAGTGCGAGGACCACGAGGCTGGCAAAGAAGGTATAGCCGAACAGGGCCTTCCGTCCCCGTAGGAGGAAGAGTGGAACGGCGAGCAAGATCGGTGCAAAGATGACGACGCTCAGCATCTTTTCATCTCCCTTTCAGCAAGAACCACAGGAACAGGTGGGCACCCAGGAGGATCCAGAACAGGTAGGTGCGCGCTTTGGCGGTGCTGCCCTTACGGAGGAGGCCGCCGGTGGCAGCGAGGGACTTGCCGGTCAGGTTCACGGTGCCGTCAATGAGGATGCGGTCCACGAGCCGGAAGGTGATCACAGCCAGGCCCCGGATCGGCGTAACGATGAGGGCGTGGTAGAGTTCATCCACGTAGTATTTGCCTTTCAGGAGGCGGTAGAGGAGGCCTGTGCGTTCGGCGATCCGTTCCGGTGCAGGGGCCCTTCGGAGGAACACCTGGTAGGCCAGGGCGATCCCTGCGAGTCCTGCGGCGATGGAGAGGAGGATCAAGCCCAGGCCCGCCTCTTTTTCGGTGCCCATGGGGACGATCTCCAGGTGTCCCAGGGCCGGGGCCAGGAAGCGGTGGAACAGGCTCCCTTCCTCCCCCAAGCCGAGCCATCCGACCGTCACGGAGAGGACCGCAAGGATCCACATGGGGATCGTCATCACCCGTGGAGATTCGTGGGCGTGGTGATAGAGTTCAGGGTCGCGGGGTTTGCCGAAGAACACGTTGAAGATGAGGCGGAACATGTAGAGGGCGGTGAGGAAGGCTGTGAACCAGGTTACCGCCCAGATCAAGGTATGGCCGGTGCGAAAGGCGGAAGCCAGGATTTCGTCTTTGGAGAAGAAGCCGGCCAGTGGGGGGATCCCGGAGAGGGCCAGGGCGCCGATGACGAAGGTCCAGCCGGTATGGGGCATCTTTTTCCAGAGCCCACCCATCTTCTGCATATTGAGTTCGCCGCCGGTGGCATGCATCACGCTCCCTGCGGCGAGGAACAACAGCCCCTTGAAGAACGCATGGGTAAAGAGGTGGAAGATGCCCGCGGTATACGCACCCAGGCCGACCGCAACGAACATGTATCCCAGTTGGGAGATGGTGGAGTATGCCAGGACCCGTTTGATGTCGTCGGTCACCAGTGCGATGGAGGCCGCGAAGATGGCTGTGAACGCGCCGATGGAAGCGACCAGGGTCCCGACTTCGGGCACTTCCTGGAACAGCGGGTGGCTCCGTGCGACCATGTACACGCCGGCCGTGACCATGGTGGCGGCGTGGATCAATGCGGAGACCGGGGTCGGGCCTTCCATGGCGTCCGGAAGCCAGACATAGAGGGGGAACTGAGCAGACTTGCCCACAGCCCCCATGAACAGGAAGACCGTGGCGGCAGCGAGTGCCCCGGAGAAGTATCCGGGGTTGCTCAACACGACCTCAAAGATCTTGGTGTATTCCAGGGTCCCGAAGGTCGCGAACAGGGTAAAGATGCCCAGCAGGAACCCGGCATCCCCGATCCGGTTGACGATGAACGCCTTTTTGCCGGCGTCCGATGCGGTTTTCTTCTCGTACCAGAAGCCGATCAGCAGGTAGGAGCAGAGGCCCACGGCCTCCCAGCCCACGAAGAGGAGCAGGTAGTTGTTGGCGAGGACGAGCAGGAGCATGGAGAAGACGAACAGGTTGAGATAGGCAAAATACCGACGGTACCCAGGATCTTCTGCCATATAGCCGATGGAATAGATGTGGACCAGGAGGGAGACGGAGGTCACCACGAGGAGCATGACGGCGGCCAGGCGATCCAGCAGCAAGCCGAACGGGACCTGGAGCCGGTCCACCGGGACCCAGGTGTAGAGGGTCCATTCCAGGCCTAAGGGATGTTGAAGGCTCCACTGGAACAACACGAGGGAGCCCAGGAAGGAAAGCCCGACGGCCAGGACCGCAGGGATATGGGCCTTTTGCTTGAACCCGGTCCCGAAGATCCCATTGAGGATCGCGCCGACCAAGGGAGCCAGGAGGGTAACCAGGAGCACCCCTTTCATGGTGTCTGCTCCTTGGTTCTCTGGGCGGTCATCTCCACCGTGGGTTTCCCGGTCAGCCGGACCACATTGATGAGGATGCCGATCCCGATCGCGACTTCCGCGGCAGCAACAACCAGGATCATGAGGATGATGAGTTGTCCTTCAATCCATCCGGCCAGGGAGGCCCCGATGAGGACGAGCCCGACCGCATTCATCATCACCTCCAGGTTCATCAGGATGAACATGAGGTTCCGGCGGAAGAGGACACCGATCATGCCGATCGTGAACAGGAGCAGCCCCAGGAGGATATAGCCGTTAGGAGACATCCTGTCGCCTCCTTCGGATCAAGACGATTGCGCCTACGACAGCCACCAGCAGGACGAGGGAGGCCAATTCAAAGGGGATGAGGTACCGGCTGAAGAGCCATTCTCCGAGGAGTTCCGGTGATCCATTGGGGGGTGTTGGGGCTTTGGGGAGCGGGTTTTTGAGGATCACTCCGGCGACGATCACGAGGAACGCCCCGCCGAGCAGGAAGGCCAGAAACCCCTGGATGCCGAGGTCAAAGTCCGATTCAAGCCGTCGGAGATCCATGACCATGATCGCCACAAGGAACATGACCACGATGGCGCCGGCGTACACCAGGATCTGGACAAAGCCGATAAAGGGCGCAGAGGCCAGGAGATACAGGAGCCCGATGGAGAGGAAGTTGAGCAGAAGGGCCAGGGCTCCTTTGACCGGGTGCGTATGGAACAGCACCCCCATCGCACCGACGGCAGATAAGACCGCAAAAAGCCAGAACAAGGCCGTCATAACGCCATCCACAGGCTGGTCAAGAGAAGGTTCAACAACGCCAGGGGGATCAGCACTTTCCAACTGAACCGCATGAGTTGGTCAAACCGGAACCGGGGATAGGTCCATCGCACCCAGATCATGAAGAACAGGACGAGGAAGGTCTTGAGGAGGAACCAGTGTGGCCCGGGTTTCCAGGGGCCGTACCATCCACCCAGGTAGAACACCGTGACCAAACACCCCACGATGAAGAGGTGGATATATTCGCCGACGAAGAACATTGCGAATTTGAAGGCACTGTATTCTGTGTGGTAGCCAGCCACGAGTTCCGACTCCGCTTCGGGTAAGTCAAAGGGGAGCCGGTTGGTTTCCGCAAAGGCCGCGATCAGGAAGACCACGAATCCAAGGATTTGGGGAAGGATGAACCAGAGGTGTTGCTGGGCTTTGACGATCCCGACGAGGGAGAGGCTACGGGCCATGAGGGCGACCCCGACGAGGGCCAGGGCCATCGCGATCTCGTAGGAGACCATCTGGGCGGCGGCCCGGAGGCCACCGAGCAGGGCGTATTTGCTGTTGGAGGCCCACCCGCCCAGGAGGACGCCGTAGGTGCTCAGGGAGCCAACGGCCAGGAGGTACAGGACAGCCACGGGGATGTCTGCGATATAGAACCGTTCCGTGAAGGGGATGACCGCCAAGGGCAGGAGGGCCGCAACGCCGATGATCACAGGTGCGGCGAGGTAGAGCCCCCGATTCGCCTGGGGGAAGATGACCTCTTCTTTCAGGAGGAGTTTCACGGCGTCCGCGAGGGGCTGGAGAAGGCCAAAGGGGCCGACCCGGTTGGGGCCGTACCGTTCCTGGAAGTAGCCTGCGAACTTCCGTTCGGCCAATACGAGATAGGCCGCCGCGGTCAGCGCCCCTAAAAAAACAACCCCGGTTTTCCAAAAGGCCTGAAAGACGGGATGTGTCAATTTCGCTCTCCTTTGGGGACCGTTGTATTTTAGGGGGACCTCCAGAAAGGGTCAAGGAACGGACGGCCCTCGCGCGATGCGTTCCGGCGGAGGAGCGGGATTGGATACGACGGATTTCCCAAAACTGTGCCTATAGAAGATTTTCCGGAGTAGATTGTACCGGGCGGCACGGGGGTTTGGGCTGGATCTGGAGCCTACTTGTTCGGGATGTGGATGGCGCGTTTGTGGACGTTCTCGGCTGCCTCCATGAGAACTTCGGTCAACGTGGGATGGGGGTGAATCGTCAAACCGATGTCTTCTGCTGTAGCGACCATTTCGATCGCCAATGCCGCTTCACCGACCAGGGAAGAGGCCTCAGGGCCCAGGATGTGGATTCCCAAGACTTCATCGGTTTCTCGCTTTGCAATGATCTTGGCGAGGCCCACGTTTTCTCCGTAGGTCAATGCCCGTCCGCTGGCGAGGAAGGGAAACTTGCCGATGGCGATGTCCAGTCCTTGTTCGCGGGCCTCTTCTTCTGAGAGGCCTACGCTCGCCAACTCAGGTTGGGTGTACACCACGGCAGGGATCGCCCTGGGGTCAAAGGCTGAATTTACGCCTGCAATCACTTCTGCGGCCACGACCCCTTGCCGGGAGGCCTTATGGGCGAGAAGGGGTGGTCCAGTCAGGTCGCCAATGGCAAAGATTGAGGGCACGGATGTCCGCTGTTGGGCATCTACCTTGAGATAGCCACGGTCATCGGTGAGGACCCCTACTTCTTGGAGGTTCAATTCCTCGGAGTTCGGGCGTCGGCCTACGGCCACCAACAACACCTCGCCTTCAGCCTGTTTTTCCTGATCCCCATCCTGATAGGTCAAGATCACACCCGTCTTGGTCGAGTCCACCGCCGTAGCCCGCACCCCGGTATGGATCTGAATGCCTTGGCGTTTCAAGGCCTTTTCCAGTTCTCGGGCCATCTCGGTATCCGTTCCCGGCAAGATCTGGGGCATCAACTCAAAGACTTCCACCTCACTTCCGAAGTGCCGATACACATATGCGAACTCCAAGCCAATTGCCCCCGCACCCAAGATCAGGAGTTTTTGGGGAACCTTCGCGAACTGCACTGCATGGTTAGAGTCCCAGATCCGATGCCCATCTGGCTCAAAACCTTTGAGCACCGCGGGTCTGGACCCCGTTGCCAGGATAATGGCATCGGCCTCGTACGTCGTTTTCGTTCCATCCGAACGGGTTACTTCTACGGTCTTTGGCCCTTTGAGGGTTCCGGTTCCCTGGACCCATTCCACCCCGTGGGTCTTCCAGAGGCTTTGGATGCCCTTGACAAGCCGCTGGACAATTCCGGTTTTCCATTGATTGAGTTTTTCCAGGTCGAACCCGTGGTCTTCGAGGTGCAGGCCCATTTTTTTGCGGGCGTGTTCTGTTTGGGCGCGGAGATGTGCGGCGTGGAGCAACGCTTTGGTGGGGATACAACCAACATTCAAGCAGACTCCACCGATCTCTTGTTTCTCAATCACCAGGGTCTTTTTGCCGAGTTGACCCAGTCGGATCGCGGCCACATACCCTCCTGGCCCCGCGCCGATGACAATGGCATCATACCGTTCCATACGACCTCCTTGTTTGTCGTCTCTGTATAGTACTCAAACCGAGAGGAGTAATCGTTCTGGATTTTCGAGGATCCCGATGAGTTCTCGGGTGAACCGGGCAACCTCCGCCCCGTCGCTCACACGATGATCGAAGGCTATGGAGAGATAGACCATATCCCGGATAGCGATCTCACCGTGGTCGGCCACAATGGGACGCTTTTTGATGCTGTGGAGTCCGAGGATCGCGACCTGAGGATAGTGGATCACTGGGAAGGAGAAGAGTCCACCAATGGAGCCGATGTTTGTGATCGAAAACGTTCCCCCTTCCACATCTTCCAGGGTCAATGCGCCTTTCCGTGCCTTTTCCGCCTTTTCTACGAGTTCTCGGGCGAGGGCAAAGAGGGGTTTACGTTCCGCGTGATGGATTACAGGGACCACCAAGCCCTGATCGGTTGCTACAGCGACGCCGATATTGTAAGTTCTATGAATGAGAATCTCCCCTCGATCGTCGTCCACCGTCGCGTTGAGCATGGGATATTTCCGGAGTGCCTGGATCACCGCTTTAATGATAAACGGCAGGAATGTGAGTTTCACCCCTTCCTGTTCGGCCAGGGGCTTGAGTTTTTCGCGGATCTTCACGAGTGCGGTGACATCGGCCTCGTCAACATGAAGGGTATGGACTGCCATGTCCTTGGATTGACGGAGTCGCCGAGCGATCTCACGGCGTATTCCCCGGATCGGGACACGTTGGGGTTCTGGGACGCCGAGTGCATGGGGTTCTTGGAGGCGTTGGCGCCGTTGCGCAGCATACCGGAGGACATCTGCTTTCACGATTCGGCCCACGGGAGTAGAGGGCGGGACCTCTCGAAGGTCGACCCCCAGATCCCGAGCGGCCTTTCGCGCTGCAGGCGTTGCCTTAACAGGACCAGGTGAGGAAGGCGGTGCGGGATGCGTCGGTGCGATGACCGTTGCCATAGGTGTCGGGACCGGCTTAACCGCCGGTGTTGGACCTGGTGGGCTCGGCTCTTCCGAAGATGCCGTGGGTTCTTGAGAGGGAAGTTCTTTCCCCACCAGCGTTTTGAGATCGATGGTACTCGGGTCCTCTCCCGGTTCTGCGAGGACCGCAAGGGGTTGATGAACTGGGATGACCGCGCCTTTCGGCGCAACGATCTTCACCAAAACGCCTTCGTAGGGCGACGGGATCTCCACGGTCACCTTCTCCGTCATCACTTCCACAATCGGTTCGTTTTTCTTGACATACTCTCCCTCTTGCTTGAGCCACTGGAGGATCTCTCCTTCGACGACACTTTCTGCAATCTCAGGTAGCAATAAGACTTTTGCCATAGTTCGACCTCCTCAAATCAACGACAGCGCTCTCTTAACACCTCGGACAATTCGAGAGCGGTTGGGCAGGTAGTAGTGTTCGAGGGCGTAAGGGAACGGGGTATCCCAGCCGGTGACCCGGACAATCGGGCCATCCAGGACGTCAATGGCCTTCTCTGCCACCAGAGCTGCAAGTTCTGAAGCCACAGACAAGATCTTCGGGGCTTCACTCACAATCACGAGTCTCCCAGTCTTGCCCACCGACTCCAGAATCGTCTCTGCGTCATAAGGAACGATGGTCCGGAGGTCGATGAGTTCAGGATCAATCCCTTCAGCAACCAGGTCGTCGACGGCATTCAACGTCACGTGGAGCATGGAGCCGTAGGAGACAATGGTGACATCCTTCCCGGGCCGTACCACGCGTGCTTTGCCAAGAGGAACGGTATATTCTCCTGTCGGAACCTCTTCTTTGACGGCGAAGTAGATCTTTTTCGGTTCCAGGAAAACTACTGGGTCGTCGTTCCAGATTGCGGAGAGGAGGAGACCTTTGGCGTCTGAGGGCGTGGAAGGGATCACGACCTTGAGGCCGGAGAGATGGCCAAAGATGGCTTCAGGGCTCTGGGAATGGTAGAGTCCGCCTTTGACCCCACCCCCGTATGGGGAACGGATGACCAGGGGCACAGTAAACTGATTCCCTGACCGGAACCGATACTTGGCGATGTCTGAAGCAATGACATCGAACCCCGGCCAGATGAAATCAATGAATTGGATTTCAGCCACCGGCCGGAGTCCCATGAGAGCCAGGCCAGTGGCCATGCCCAGGATCCCGTTTTCGTCAAGCGGGGTATCAAAGACGCGATCCTCGCCAAACTCCTCTTGGAGTCCGACGGTCAGATTGAAGACCCCTCCCCGTTTCCCCACATCTTCTCCGAAGATCAAAACACTGTCGTCTTTGGCCAAGGCTTCTTTCAACGCGTCACGGATGGCTTCTCCAATGGACATGACGGGCATATCATTCCCCTCCTTGGTGTTGGATCTCGTCAAGAAGTTCCTGCATTTCTTCGAGGAGATGAGGAGGAGTTTCGGCATAGACCTCCATGAAGAGTTCTTGAGGATCCGGTGTTTCTGCAGTTTCGGCTTGTTCGACGGCCTCTTCAATTTCCTGGGTGATGCGTTCACGGAGTTGCGTTTCCTTTTCTTCGTTCCAGAGATTTTTGTGTTCCAGGTATTTCCGGAACCGGACCAGAGGATCTTTCCGGCGCCAGGCCTCGACCTCGTCTGGCGAACGATAGCGTTTGTCATCGTCCGCGGAGGAGTGGGGATCGAGCCGATAGGTCAGCGCCTCGATCATCGCCGGACCCCCGCCAGATCGGGCGCGATCTACCACTTTTTTCGTTACGGTGTAGACCGCCAGGACATCGTTGCCATCGACATAATAGCCGTCCACTCCATAGGCTTTGGCTTTGACGGCCAGGGTTGGGGCAGCCGTCTGGTGGGAACGGGGCACGGAGATGGCGTAATGGTTGTTCTGGATGAAGACGATCAGCGGCAATTGGAAGACGCCAGCGAAGTTCATCGCGGAGTGGAAGTGGCCTTCGCTGGTGGACCCTTCACCGCCATAGGAAATCACGACATGCGGTGTGTTTCGGTATTTCAGGGCCATGGCCACACCCATCGCGGTTACGTGACCCAGGGCGACAGTACTCCCAATGACGAAGACGTGAGCCTCTTTTTCCCCGAAGTGGCCGGGCATCTGACGGCCTTTGCTGGGGTCGTGTTTGGTCCCGAGAATTTGACCAAAGATTTCTACCAGGGATACGCCTCGGAGATGGAGTGCGGGTGCGGTCCGGTAATAGGGCATGACCCAGTCTTGTGGATCGAGTGCATGCAGGCTCCCGATGTGTGCGGCCTCTTGGCCGCCGATGGAGATGTAAAAGGCGGTTTTGCCTTGACGGGCCAAGATCCATCCCATCCGGTCGATCTCGCGGGTTTTGACCAGGGCTTCATACAGGGCGATGAGTTGTTCATCGTCCAATCCCGAGAGGCTGGAGGGGTCGGCATCCCCGACGGGTCGTCCTTCATCGTCGATGAACCGGATGGGCTCATCGGTGAATGGCTGGATCTCGCTGGGGAGCGAAGTTCGGACTGGCTTTGACATGATGGACCTCCTTCTTATCTTCACAAATAGACAACAAAACCAAGTATATGGCCTTGATTAAATTGCTCGAAAAAAGGGTGGCCTACCCTTAGGGAGAAAGCCCCAGAAGGGTAGGCCTCGGGCACAGGCAAGGAGGAGTTACCGTTTCAAGGACTCCAGTGCTTTGTCGTAGTTTTGGGCGACCTGTTCCCAGTTGACGATCTTCCACCAGTTTTCAATGTATTCAGCGCGGTGGTTCTGATACTTGAGGTAATAGGCGTGTTCCCAGACGTCCAGGCACAGGATGGGGATCATGCCGAGCATGACAGGGTTGTCTTGGTTGGGTGTGGAGAAGACGCGGAGTTTGCCGAAGTGATCTACAGCGAGCCAGGCCCAACCGCTGCCGAATTGGGTTGAAGCTGCCTCGGAAAAGGCATGCTGGAAGATCTCAAAAGAACCAAAGGTCTGTTTGAGGGCCTTTGCCAGATTGCCTTGGGGTTCGCCTCCGCCGAGAGGAGACATCACGGTCCAGAACAGGCTGTGGTTGTAATGTCCGCCGCCGTTGTTCCGAATTGCGATCTGGATATCCTCGGGGACGGAGTCCAGGTGCTGCAAGAGCTCTTCCAGAGGAACATCTTGGAGGGAGGGATACTTTGTAAGAGCGGCGTTCAGTTTGTTGACGTACCCGGCATGGTGTTTGCCGTGGTGGATCTCCATGGTCCGGGCGTCGATATAAGGCTCCAATGCATCAAAGGCATACGGGAGTTCTGGTAAAGTGTGGGCCATTTTGGTCCTCCTTTTTTACTTTTTGTCAAGGTTTTGGGTGTCTTTTCCCTGAGGTGACGCGGGTTTAACCTGTGTCACCACCTTCAAATAGGCAATTAAGGCTTGGATTTCTTTCTCTTTCAGGCCCAGGTTGGGCATAATGACCTGGTAGATCCGGTGAAGTTTTTTGAGGTAGGGGTCCTTTGCCACCATTACCGGTGGGTTTTTGAGGTAGGTGGCGAGCCATTCTTCGTCTTTCTCAGCCGCTTCGAGGCGATCGAAGAGGCCTTGGAGTCCTGGTCCCACCAACCGCCGGTCTGTCAAAGTGTGGCAGGCAACGCATCCTTTTGTGTTAAATAGGGTTTGTCCTTGCTTGACGAGGGTGGAATCCGTGGGTGCTGCGGTTGTAAGTCCTGTCAACGTTATCAGGAGAATGCTAAGAAACATCAGGTTTTTCATGGTCATGATAGACCTCCTTCCATGTGCTCCTTTAAGCATAACCCATTTGAGGTTCAAAATCAAGACTGAGAAATTCGCTCAATTATTATCATCGTTTGCTCCAGAGGCCAGGGAGGAGAGGCATTACTTGAGGACTGTATAGAGTTGGAACTCGTTGGGTTTTGAGAACCACTCCTGCGGAACAGGTTGTGCATGGGCCTTTTGAAAGGCCTCGGATTGGACCCACTGTTGGAAGGCCTCTGCAGACTCCCACCAGATCATGATGAGATAATCCTCGCCTTCCGTGGCACACAGGAATTCGGTGCGGGTACAGCCGGGTTGTTGCTCTACTATTTTCAGACGGGCACGAAATCGATCCTCAAAGGCCTTCCGGTATTCCTTTTTGACAAAGATGCGATTCACGGCCACTACCATGAGATTCAACCTCCTTTAGAGCCTTTACGTGTGGCTCGGATTAAAAAGCGGGCAGGTAGGGGAGAGGTGCGGAGTTCGGCATGAAAGCCGGCTTCCTCTGTGATTGCACGTGCTTCTTCCGGTGACAGGCGCTCCTCTTGGGGAGGGCCGGGCGGGCCGGGAACGGCCCGATCCCAATCCCAGATCCAGAGTGTCCCGTCGGGTCGAAGAACGCGGTAAATCTCACGTAAACTCTCGACGGGATGGTGAAGTTCGTGCAGGGCATGGGCTAGGATTACAGCGTCGAAAGCCTGATCCGGAAAGGGCAACGTCACTTCCCCTACCTGGACCAAACAGACATTGTGGATTCCTTGAGATTGGATATACTGTTGGGCGATCTGAAGCATTTCCTGCTGGAGGTCAGCTCCGACCACGTGTCCTTCCGGCCCCACCTGTTCGGCGAGATAGGGGAGGTAGAACCCTGGGCCACAGGCCAGGTCCAGGACGGTGTGGCCCCTTCGGAGCCCAAGACTTTGGATAAGGGCCCGGGGACGTTCCTCGTCGGCTCGCTCAGGACGGAGCAGCCGATCGGCCGCCCCCGGGTCGTACTTGTGTGTCATTTTTTCTGTGTCGAGAGACCGAGGATTTGGTAGAGGGGACACCAACCCAGAGAAGCGGTGATGATGGGAATGAGACCGATGATGATCGCAACCCACTTACCCGTTCCGGTTAGCCCGAACACGCCCCACAGGATCAGGGCAAGCCCAATGATCCACCGAATCCATTGGTCAACACTACCGACATTCTTCTTCATCGCATACCTCCTTTTTTAAAATGGCACCTTGCCCACAAACGATTCTAAGAAATTCCCAAAAGTGTACCCTATCCGCCCGGACCACGGGCGCAATGCTCCGTTCCTTAGGAGCCTATTGTCCCCAGCCCCCATCAGGATCGAAGCCCCACATAAGAAGGGCCAACCCTTACCTTTCATCGGTCGCTTCCATTGAAGAGAGGATCTCATTTCCATACCGTAGGATTCGAAGCGGAAACCGTCCTACCCAAGCCTGCTTGACCACTCCATTTTCCAGCAAGACCCAGGTAGGCGTGGCAAAAACCTGAAGATGCTGGACCAATGCGGGGTATTCTGGGACAGAGACTTCCCGGATTGGCATGACTTTTTTGATCTCTGGAAGTTTTTGGCGCTCTGCTTCGCAGGCCCGACATCCGGGAGATGTGATGAAAAGCAAAACCGGATCCGGCCACCCTCGACGCCAAGATTCCGGGATCTCCCTCCCTTGGATCTGCCTGAGTCGTTGTCTCGTCAGTACCTGAAGCGCTACAAACACCCCTGCTACCGCGATCAACAAAGCCACAAACCAACCCATGTTCGTTCCCAGAATCATTCCATCCGTTGTTCTTGGACTTCTTTCCCCTGTACCTTCTTCGAGGAGTCTTGGGGCGTCCCTTTATTCTCGTTTGGGGAGATGAGGGAGTACCCCGCTGAAGTCCACTGCATAATGCCCAAGCCATTATAGACATATCGATATCCCAGGTCCTGGAGGATCCTTTGTCCAATCCCGGCACGATGTCCGGTTCGGCAATAGAGAACTACCGTATCCTTTTCAGGATTGACGCCGAGTTCTTTGTGACGCTTAGGTAACTCACTGTAAGGGATTAGGGTATCTGTCCCGGGAATGACCCCCTGCTGGTGTTCAACGATAGACCGGACATCTACGAGGATGAAGTGTCGGGTGCCCGAATCCCGTTCTGCTATCCATGTGCGAAGGGTCTTTGGGTCCAGGGTTTGCGCTTGGACCGGAGACCATGCCAGGACGCTCCAAATTACCAGAATTCCGAATATTCCCCAAAATCTGCGTTTCATCTCTATCACCTCCATCTTTGAGAAGTTGACTGAATTTTAAGGTAAACGTAAGTATAGGGGTTCTCCCCGGTGTTGTAAACCGGTGGGAAATTCCCTTGACGGGTCTTGGCTGGGGATTAAAGGTTCGATTTCTTTTTTCCTGAGCCCTGCTGCAAAGACTCCCGATATTTGCGGAATACTTGCTCTTCCACGCGGATGGGGGCTTTCGCCCGCAATGCGATGGCAATGGCATCCGAAGGACGGGCATCAATCACCACGATCCCACTCGGGGTCTTTACATGGAGTTCTGCAAAATAGATGTCCTCCTCAAGATCCGTAACTACTACCTGTTGGACCTCTGCGTGGAGTTGGCGGAGGATCTTCAGGATCAGGTCATGGGTTTGAGGTCGGGCGGGCTGGATCCCCTTGAGCGCGAAATCAATGGCTTGAGCTTCAGCAGGCCCAATAAAAATCGGTAAAATTTGGTCTCCAACGGTGTCCTTAAGAACCACTGCGGGTTGACCCAGGACCCATTCCGGGACCACATAGGCCACCTTCACCGGGACAAGATTGAAGATAAGAAAGGTAACCCACCACATCCTTCAGAATGTACATGATGGGACTCCGGAAGTCAATGGGCCGACTTGGGTTTCCATTGCATCTTTCGGGAACATCCTTTATTTTCAGGGGAAAGGAGGACCTGGAGATGCCCAGGAAGTCTCAAGAAACACGTTTTGATCGATTTCGTGTCCCCCCGGAACACTTGAAAAAGACTTGTGAGATCGGAGAGATCGGGATCCAGATGAGTACTGAGGTCGAGCCCCTCTCCGAGTTCATTGGCCAGGAACGGGCCCATCATGCCTTCACGCTCGGGCTCCAGATCCGTGGGGCGGGATATAACATCTATGCTGCCGGCCCACCGGGCACCGGGAAACGCACGATGATCCAGGCCTACTTAGAACGCATCGCCAAAACACTCCCTGTGCCCAACGACTGGTGCTACGTCTATAACTTTGAGAACCCGATTGCCCCTAAGGCGCTCTCCCTTCCTGCTGGCCGTGGCAAGGAACTCCAAAAAGACATGGAGACCCTGGTTGAGGAAATCCAAAACCGGATGCAGAACCTCTTTGAGTCCGAGGCCTACGCTGCGGAACGCGATGCGGTGATGAAGTCTTTTGAAGAACGCCATCAGCGTTTAATTCGGGACTTCCAAGAACGGGCAAAGGCCCGCGGATTCTTGGTTCAATTTACCCCCAAAGGGGTGATGGTCACCCCCCACCTCCAAGGCCGACCGCTTTCCCAGGAGGAGTTTGAGGCGCTTCCCGAGGAGTTCAAACAGCGGATCCAAAAAGAACGGGAAAGTTTAGACCAGGAGATCAAGGGCTTGATCCGAGAGTTGCGACAGATCGAACGGGAGGCCCAAGAACGCTTGAAGAAACTCGATCAAGAGGCCTTTCAAT
>CAYQZW010000034.1:0-16332 GCA_964422065.1 uncultured bacterium
ATGACCATGATGAAGAACAGCCCAAAGAACTCCTTTAGGAGATACCGATCAAAGATCTTTGGACGGAGCCGTTGACGGATCCAGGTCACAAAGCGTGTCATCCCTTCAATTTTACAGGGCTCACACCGCTTTTAAGCCCGGGAGGTCCGAGAGAGGATTTGGAAAAAGAGCACCCCTACGATCGCGGGCAGGACCAGATCTGTCCCCAAAGCAAAGAGTTGGGTCCACCTCCCCCCTAAGGATGAGGGCCAAAGCCCGGTCAAAGGGAGGAGTGCGAGGATGAGCAGGACGACACCGAAAACCGTCCACCGTAGGTCAGGGACCCATGACGGGCCCAGTTCCTCTCGGACCGCTACAAAGATCCCCAGGGATGCGAACCCAAGCAGGAGGATATGGAGATACGGGATCCGAAATCCATTTTTCAGCGCCCATTGCGCGATGCTGGGGAAGGTGTAGCCGAGTTCCATGATTGCCTTGAGGAGGAGAAAGCATAGGGGGATCCGCCAGGCTTTCTTCGGACTACGGGTTAGGAGAGGGAAGACCATGAGGAAGATCCCCAGCGCGACCAGGATTCCACCGATCCCTGCAGGGAGCAGAAGGCCCTTCGGGAGGACCGGAGACGGGACGGAAAGCAGGACGGAGAGGGGGAGCCCCAACGCGAGGAACCATTTCCCCCGCGGGGTCGTTGCGGGGAAAGGAGCCGGATCATGGATAGCCAGGGCGAGGAGGGCAAAGACAACCCACCCATCGGTAAAAAGAACCAGGAAAAGGTGGACAAAAAGGGCACTCCAAAACGGGTCAGAGATGTTCAGCCGAACCAGGAGGAGCCGTCCCCAGGCTCCCATGGAGGAGAGTGCCAGAAAGAGAAAGGCCAGGTCCCAGAGCCGTAAAGGAAGAGAACGGGGGATTCCCCAAGTGGTGTAAAGGTAAAGTCCGATGAAGAGATACCACGCCAGAATGTTCCAGGAGGAGAGGATGGGGGCCAGGGGTAAGGTCACCCTGCCCAGGGATGCCGGACCGTACCCGTAGAAGAGAAAAGGCAGGTAGGTGGTCAAGCCAAGGAGAAATGTTGCTGCGATGACGCCCAGAGACCATCTGGGCCATGCTTTGCGCGTGAGGGAAGAGATATGAACGGTGGCCAGGAGGAAGAGGGGCGGGATGATCCAACTGAAGAACATCAAATGGGAGTGAGCGTGGCGGATGTGGGTGGGGGAAAGGAGTGAAGGAAATCCATACAGGAGTTTGAAACGGTAGAGAGCTCCCGTAAGCCCGGCAAGCACAAACGCCAAAAGACTTCCGAGCCAGAGGACCCTCTGAGGGGCTTGTGGATCCGTGTGGGAGTCAGGGGTGGGCATCGTTCCACCTCAGGGCATGGATCCGGGAGAGGTCGCGCACGGTGTCGATATCCAGCCAAAGTGCGCCCTCAACCGGGAGGGCATAGGCCTTGCCAGACTCTGCTGCGCGTTGGACCCCATCCGTGATGGATCCCTGGGTCTCCAAAAGCAAATCCAGAAAACACGGTTGCGCAAGGAAGAGGCCGGTATCAATGCCGTCATAGGATTCCAGATGTTTTCCGATGGCTGTAATTTGACGGCCTCTCAATTGGACTTTTGTGGCCTCTCTAAGGTCCAACCACGGACCCGGGGTCCGGTCCACAACGAGTTTCACGCATCCCTCTGGCAGACTCTGGGCTGCGTACTGGAAGAGAGATGCGGCAAGGAAGTGGTCGCCCATCAGGAAGAGGAACGGTTCATCCGGGTCAAGCCAATCTCGGGCGATGAGGAGAGAGGCTCCGTTGGAGGTTTGGAACCAGCGTGGGTTATGGGCAAGGGCGATCCGGAGGGGTGGAAAATCTGTCCTGTGGAGACTCACCCAGGTCCAGAGTCGGTCGGCCCGTGCCCCTGTGACAATCAAAACCTCTTGGATGTTCGCCTTTTGAAGGGCACGGAGGGTGTGGGAGAGGAGGGGCTCAGGGCCGAGGGAAACTAAGGCCTTCGGGATGGGTAATCCCAGCCGTGTTCCGTCACCTGCCGCCAAGATCACGGCCTTGCGGACCATCCCCTATGCCGTCTCCAGACGGAAGGGATTAAAGTCGGTGTCCCAGTCGTAGTAATCTTCCTGTTCTTTGGCTTTGAGGAAGTTGACAATGGCATACGTGACCGGGGTCATTACGACTTCGACCCCCACCTTAAAGATGTAGTTGGTGAGGATCAAGGACGCCATCAGGACCGGGGGGAAGACCCCAAACAGGGTTGCGATCAGGACGAAGACCACGGTATCCACCCCTTCGCCCACGAGGGTGCTTCCGATGGTGCGTGTCCAGAGCCATTTCCCACGGGTCAGGAGTTTCATTTTCGCCAACACGAAGGAGTTGGAGAACTCGCCGAGCCAGTATCCCAGGAGGCTTGCGATGACGATCCCGCCGGAGGTCATCCCGCCCAGAATTGCGTTATAGGCCTTTTGGCCGGCATATTGTTCCCAGGTGGCCTCGCCAGGGAGGATCTTGACGATGAAGAACAAAACGCTGGTCAGCGCGAGACACGCGAAGCCTGCCCAGATGACCCGTCGGGAGCGTCGGTAGCCATAAACCTCGGTCAGGATATCGCCGAAAATGTAACTCACGGGGAAGAGGAGGGTTCCTGCGTCAAAAGCCAGCCGTGTCCCAAACAACGAGATCCCCCAATCCACAATCTTCGCAGATGAGAGGATGTTGCTGACGATCAGGACGGTCACAAACGTGACCATAATGAGGTCGTAGTATTTGTAAGTTTTTTGAGAGCGTGTGGGTTCCATCATCCGAGGGTTAATGGGTGGGTTGGTCGAACCCCGCGAGATCAACCTCTGGGAATGCGGCGAGTTTAGACTTTACCAGATCACAGATTTCCTGGAGTCGTTCCGGGGTCTTGCCTTCACAGCGAACAACCAGCACAGGCTGGGTGTTGGAGGCGCGGACCAAGCCGAACCCGTCCTCAAACTGTACCCGGGCGCCGTCAATGTCAATCACGTGATACCCTTCTTCTTTGAAGCGTTGGACGATCTGGGCGACAACATCAAACTTCCGGTCATCGGGACACCCCACGCGGATCTCTGGGGTGGAGAAGTAGGCCGGGATTTCCGCGACGAGTTCAGAGAGTTTCTTGTCCGTCTTGGAGAGGATCTCCAGGAGACGCATGGAGGCGTGGATGGCGTCGTCGTAGCCGAAGTATCGGTCCTGGAAGAAAATATGGCCGGACATCTCCCCTGCCAAGGGGGCCTGGACTTCCTTCAGTTTGGCCTTGAGCAGCGAGTGTCCGGTCTTCCACATCAGGGGGTGTCCCCCCTTCTTTTGGATGAATTCCACCAGGCCCTGGGAGCATTTGACGTCAAAGACGATGGTTGCGCCCGGATACCAGGCCAGGATCTCGCCGGCGAAAACCCCTAAGATCCGGTCTCCGAAGAGGAGTGTACCGGTATCGTCAACGACACCGATCCGATCGGCATCGCCATCCAGGCCGATCCCGAGGTCCAGGTGTTCTTGTTTGACGGTTTGGATCAGGTCTTCCATGTATTGGACGACGGTAGGATCTGCAAGGTGGTTGGGGAAGGTGCCATCGGGGTCCAGGTAGAGCCCAATGAATTCAATGCCATAGGCGTCCAGGAGATCTTTCATCAAGGGGCCGGCGGTGCCGTTCCCGGTATCAATCGCGATACGGAACTTCGGTTCGATCTGGATGTGCTCCCGGGTCCAGTCTATATAAGGCGTCACGATGTCTACATCTTGGCGTTGTCCGCGTTCTGGGGTTTTGAGGTAGTTTTCTGCCTCGATGCGTTCCCTCAGGGCCTGGATCCCTTCGCCATAGACGGTGTCCTTGCCGAGGTTGATTTTGAAGCCGTTGTATTCCGGGGGGTTGTGGGAAGCGGTGACCTGGATCCCGCCGTGGACATCCAACTGGAACAGGGCAAAGTACATCAGCGGCGTAGGGACGGTTCCGAGGTCAAGGACAGAGACACCGGTATCCCGTAGCCCGTCCATGAGGGCCTCTTTGAGGGGCGTGGAGTGGGGTCGGACGTCTTGGCCGACCGCTACCCGGGTTCCGCCCCCCTCTCTCAGTACCGTGCCGTAGGCCCGTCCTAAGTGATAGGCCAAATCTTCGGTGATCTCCTGTCCCGCAATACCGCGAATATCGTATTTCCGAAAGATGGACCGATGGACTTGCATGGTGGAAACCTCCGGTTGAGATGTCAAATCTAAGGGGAAGGTTGTGAAATTTCAAGGAGAACGGCGATGGAGGAAGCGCCCCCGTATAATTTGCACATGGGAAAAAAGACGACCGTTCCTTGGGTGGGGTGGGGTGTTCTTGGGCTCTTTGTTGGGCTTTGGTGGGGACTGGGATGTCTGCCTCGATATCAGGCCCAGAAGGTGCAGCCACCCACACGCTTTGAGTCTCCCCGGGTCCGTGTGGCCATCGCGTACGGCAAAGCCTTTGACGTGTATGTCCAGGATTCATTTTGGGTTTACCAGAACGGCGAGTTGCTCGGACGCTTCCCGGCCGGTCAGTACCGGATCCAGGTCCTTTCGGCATCTCCTGCACCTCTCCAGTATTGGGTCTGGTGGGGGTCCTACGGAGACCCGGACTCAGCCCAGCATGTCGTTGATTCGCTCCAACGTGCGGGGTATCCTGCCCAACGGATCCAGTGGGGACAGCGGTGGTTCTTTCCTGCAGGAACCTTGGATGTTCGGGAGCAGGTCGTGTTGGTTGGGCCCTATACCGACCGGCAACTGGTCCCTCGAGACAGTGTCTTCCGCAGGAAAGCCATCCTTGAGGATCCCCAAGAATCCCAGGAGGACCTTCAACTTGAACTCTTAGGGCCACAAGGGCAAACCCTATTCCACGGATCTCCGCCTCTACGGTTCTTGCCGCATCCGCGTCGGGTTCCAGACTTTACGCTCCTGAACTTTGTGCCCGGGATCCGGTTTCGCGATGCCAGAACCCCCCATCGCACCTACCGGGGCATCTTAGAGTTCCGGAATGACGGGAAAGGGCACCTTTTGGTCGTCAATGAACTCCCCGTGGAAGTCTATCTCCTGGGGGTGGTTCCGAAGGAGATGGGACCACAATTCCCGCCCGAGGCCCTCAAGGCACAGGCCATTGTCGCGAGGACCTATACCTATTGGCAATGGGGCAAGGGGAGGGCGTATTTCCAACCGTATGACCTGGTCGGGGACTATTCCGTTCAGGCTTATGGAGGCCAAGATGCACGGACCCCGGAGACGGATGAGGCTGTACGATCGACCCGAGGGCTGGTGGTGTTTTATGATGGTCGACTGGCGGAGACACTCTACCACTCCTGTTGCGGTGGCTACACGGAAGACATGGAAGTCGTCTTTGGGAAGTCCCGCCCGTACCTGAAAGGGGTCTACTGTGGGGAAGGACCCCTTCCGTTTACACCAAGAGACTCTATCGAGCGGTGGATCCTTGACCCGCCGGAAGCCTTTTGTTCTCCGGAGGTCAGCAAAATGGCGCTTTCCCGGAAGAACTTCCGATGGCATGTCGAACTGGACCCCCAGTCTATCCGGACCCGAATCCTGCGCTTCTATGGCAAAGACGTTGGGAAAATCGTGTATTTGAGGACATTGAAGCGGAGCCCTTCCGGTAGGATTTTGTCCTTAAAGATTCAGGGGATCCTGGATCAGGTGATCTTGAAGAGCCCATATAGCATCCGACGCGTTTTGCGGGATCCCCCGCTCCGCAGCACGATGTTCATCATCGATTACGAACGGGGCCCCGGTGGCCTGCCTTACCGCGTGATTTTAGAGGGCGGAGGCAATGGACACGGGGTCGGCCTCTGTCAGTTGGGGGCCGCAGGCATGGCAAGGCAGGGCGATTCAGCCCGCCAGATCCTCGCTCATTACTACCCGGGGACTGGGCTTCGCAAACTCTATTGATCTTTTATGCCACGATTTCCCTGTGGCCCGCTGCTTGACGTGCTGAAAAGATACCGGGGCTTACACGTGATGGGAACTGGGCTGGAGGGACGCCTCCAGTTTCGGATCCCCCACAGGGAGGAGCGGAACACGCTGTAACGCGTTCAGATACACAAACATAAAGAGCCCCAGGAATCCAATACTGGCGCCAATCTCCCCGACGCCCAAGGGCACGAAAGGCTTGTGCCAGAGGGTGGGGACAATTTCCATGAACCGGGCCAGCCACAGACCCACCAGGACCAAGAGCGACATGCTCCCCAGGATCCAAGGGGTGACCTTGGGCTTCTTCCGGATCAGGACCAGGAAGGGGATCACGAAAATCATGATAAACGTGGCCCAGCCCCAGGGTTTCCACATGCCGACCACCCGGGTGTACAGGAATTCCGTTTCTTCCGGGATGTTCCCATACCAGATGGTCAGCCACTGGGCCCAGAGCAGGTTGGCCCAGAACGTTGCAAAGGCAAAGAGGAGTTTCCCCAGGTCATGGAGGATGTGTTCGTGGAAGATCTGATCCCACTGGAGTCGACGACGCACGTAGAGGACCATCACGATGGTAAAGGCCAGGGCCTCCAGCAATGCGCCCCAGAAGAAGTAGCCGCCGAACATCGTGCTATACCACACGCGGTCCATGGCCATCACCATGTCAAACCCGATGAAACTCCACGTCAAGGCAAACAGGAGGATGGCGGCGATCCCGAAATTGACGAGGCGTTTTTGGATTTCTGGAATCTCCTGGGGGCCCTTCCAGCCCCAGGTCCACCGGATACCCCAGAGGGGAGTTTCCCGGACCCCCTGATCTTTTAAGACCCCATAATCTTCCCGAACCGAGAGATAGAAGTAGTACCACACAATGGCCGAGAGAATGAGGACCGGGATCAGTTGTCGAGCAACGAAGAAGTTGAACTGCATCCAGACTTTGGGATGGGGATGGTTCGGGTCAAAGGTCCAGTAAAACAGGTGCATCTTCCCGAAGAAGATGCCGATGAAGAGCAGGAGACCAATCGGAACGAACGCCGCTGTTGTCTCGGCCAGTCTGAGAATCGCCCGGGCCCAGGTCCCATAGACGCCGCGAACGATGGCCGAGAAGATCACCCCTGCATGAGCGATCCCCAGCCAGAAGAGGGTGTTGACCATATAGATTTGCCAGAACCGTTGAGGCTCGGTGATCCGAAGCCAGACCAGAGAAACCAGGCCGATCCCCATGAAAAGCCAACTCCATTTCAGCCAGCGTTTGCCCAATGCAATCGCACGATGCTGGAAGGCGAGGTCCTGGATGTTCATGGCTGGAACCTCCGGATTTTCTGGATTTCCCTGAGGTAGTGCACAATACTCCACCGGTCCTCTGCATTGGTCCCTTCGTTATACGGGGGCATCAGGATATGTCCCTGGCGGATGATCTCGTAGAAGTAGCCGTCCTTCCGAACATTCACATAGATGTCTAACGTGAGGTCCGGGGTGGTCAAGGCAGGTGCGATTTTGGCAATCGGCCCCCCACCGGCCGTAGCTTCCGGGCCATGACAGACCGCACAGAACCGGTCGTACATGACCTTCCCGTGTTTAATCACGTCCTGGGTATGGGGGAGGGGGTTGGGCACGGCATTCCCCTCGTCCCACGTTCGTTTGGGTTCCCTGCCGGACCGGGGGACCGTGCCTTCGACAGGAAGCAGGTACGGTTGTTCTTGGGGTTTGATGGAGGGCTGGTCGACCATGTTCCGTACCCAGGGTTGTGCTGGAGCCACACGAACCGAGCCCAGGAGGATCCCGACTCCGAAGATCACGCTTTTAAGCCACTTCATGGATTTCCTCCGCCTGGGTTGTTTCAAAGATTTCTCGCACCACAGCCTCTTGGTCTGATGGGACCTTAACGAGGATCCCGAAGCGGTCATTGCTAAACCTCGGGTCATACGCTTTCTCATAGGTCCGACGGGGCAGCCGGCTGAGGCCGATCAGCCCCAGAAGATTGGCAAGCGAACCCACGAGGACCATCAACTCAAAGGTGATCACCACGAAGGGAGGAACCGAGATGATGGGTTTCCCTCCGACCACCAAGGGCCAGGCAACCGAAGTTCCAATGGTTAAGAGGAGCGCCAGGCTGATCCCTGCAAGTGAGCCAAACAGGACGATCCAGCGGATGGGGGAAGCCTTGGGGATCAACTCGTCTTCAATTTCGGGAACAGGGACCGGTGAGAAAAATCGCTCGATCCCGATCCCCCGGGATTTGAGTTCCTGATACGCCCGTTGTGCGTCATCCAGGTATTGAAAGACGGCCAGGAGTTGTTTCATACGGGCACCTCCTCTTTACGGGTGGGTGCTGGCTGGATCTCTTTCAGTTCCATGATCGGCAATGCGGGCAGAAGCCGGAGGAAGAGAAGGAACCAGAAGAAGAACCAGCCAAAACTGCCGGCCAGGATGGAGAGTTCGATCGGCGAGGGCTTGTAAATGCCCCAGGCCGAAGGGAGATAGTCATGGGAAAGTGAGGTGACAATGATGTTGAACCGTTCGAACCACATGCCGACATTGACGAGGAGGGACACCACAAAGAGTACCGGAATGCTCCGACGCGCTTTTTTGAAGAAAAAGATCAACGGGAAGACGGCATTACAGAAGATCATGATCCAGAAGGGGATCGTATAGGTCCCCAGGGCCCTGAATTTAAAGGCAGCCCATTCAATCTCGTTGCCGCTGTACCACGCCAGGAAGTACTCCACCACGTAGGCATAAGCCACAATCGAACCCGTCAATAACAGCATTTTGGCAAGATTTTCCAGCACATCAATCGTGAAGTAGTCTTGGAGGTAGGGGAAGATCTTCCGGATCGGAATCAAAAGTGTGATGACCATTGCAACGCCGGAGAAAATCGCCCCAGCCACGAAGTAGGGTGCGAAGATGGTGCTATGCCATCCCGGGACGATGGACATTGCAAAGTCCCATGAGACCACACTATGGACGGAGATGACCAGGGGAGTGGCGAAGGCAGCGAAGTAGAGGTAGGAAAGCCGGTAATGTTTCCACTCGCGATGATTCCCTTGCCATCCGAGGGAGAGGAGGGTGTAAAGTTTTCTGCGCCAGCCTGTGCTGTGGTCCCGTGCCGTTGCCAGGTCCGGAAGCATCCCCACATAGAAGAAAATCATGCTCACCGTGAGATACGTGAACACGGCGAAGACGTCCCAGATCAACGGGGATCGGAAATTGATCCATACTTTCCGGAAATAGTCAAAGGGGAGGAGCCAGTAGAACTTCCATGGGCGTCCGAGGTGGATGATGGGGAAGAGGCCGGCGGTCATGACCGCAAAGACCGTCATGGCTTCGGCGATCCGGTAGATGCTGTTCCGCCAACGGCTTCGGAAAAGATAGAGGATGGCAGAGATCAGGGTGCCGGAGTGCGCGATCCCGACCCAGAAGACGAAGGTGGTAATGTAGGTCCCCCAGCCTACCGGATTATTGAGACCCGTGACGCCCATCCCGTTGTGGACCTGGTAAGCAAAGGCTGCAACCCCCAGGCCAATCAGGAGGAGATTGAATCCCTGTAACGCAAAGTATTTCCAGCCCGGGGGAGAGAGCAGAAGCCGAAGGGCGTCTTGTGTAATCTTTCGGTAGGTCATCCTTCATTGACCTCCGTGAATCGTTTGAGATAGGTGACCGAAGGTTGGGTATTCAGGTGCTCCAGGACCCGATACCGTCGTGGGTCTCTGAAGAGTTTGGCCACCCGGCTGTTGGGATCCTTGGTGTTGCCGAAGACCAAGGCCTCCGCGGGACAGGCCTGGACACACGCGGGCTGGATCTCGCCGTCGCGAACCATCCGATTTTCGTCTTTCGCACGGTCTTTGGCGAACTTGATCCGCTGGATGCAAAACGTGCATTTCTCCATGATTCCTTTCTCGCGTACGGTCACATCCGGGTTGAGTTGCCAGTTTAAGGGTTCTGGGAAGTGGACTGTGTACCAGTTGAACCGGCGGACCTTATAGGGACAGTTGTTCGAGCAGTACCGGGTGCCGACACACCGGTTGTAGACCTGCTCATTGAGGCCATCGGCGCTGTGAACGGTCGCAAACACCGGACAAACGGGTTCACAAGGCGCGTTGTCACATTGCTGGCACATCATCGGGATGAAATGGACGGTGTGGCTTTGTTCGTCAAAATAGCGTTCGATTCGGATCCAGAACATTTCGCGTCCTTGGACGATGAGTTTTTCACCGACGGCCGGGATGTTGTTTTCCGCCATGCATGCCACGACGCACGCCCCACATCCCACGCATTTCTCGGTGTCCACGACCAACCCCCAGTGGTAAGGGCTTTCGTGTTCCGGGAACCGTTCCTTGTGGTATTCGCGGTAGAACGCCGCGGTTGCCGGGTATTCCTTTTCAAACTCCTCTTCGTACGTCGGTTCGAGTTCGCCTTCCCGTTCGCGATACACCCCCACGGGTATGGTCTGGGCAACCTTGCGGCCCTCTAAGGTCTCCGCTCCATCGGTATGGGCCAGGTGGATCCGCTTGCCTGTTTTTTGGATCTGGACGGGAAGGCCGGTCCATTGCAATGTCGCAAGTCCCGGGATGGGGCTCAGCAGTTGGAAGGCATTGACACCCTGGCCGGTGGCGTACCGCCCGAACGCCGTGTGGCCCTGCCCGGTCGCCAAGGCCATCGTACCCCGACGGATCCGGGGGTAGGTCCGAACCGGGACTTCCACAGCCCCTCCAGATGTGGAGATCCGTACGACGTCCCCGTCTCTGAGTTTCCATGCCTGAGCGTCGTCAGGATGAACCTCCAAGACGCTCTGCCAACTGACTTTGTTCAGGGGGTCTGGCACCTCCTGGATCCAGGGCCGGTTGGCCATTCGGCCATCGTAGTGCCGAAGACTGGGATAGATGACGAGTCGGGGACCGGATGCGTCGGGGTAGCGAGGAATCTTGGGAAGCGACTTGGGTTGGAGCGAGATCGTTTTCCTGGGGGGCTCCACAAAGAGCCCTCCCCGCTGGAGGACTTCACGCCAGAATTCGTCAAACGGCCGCGAATCTCCAACCTGTTTCTGAATGGCTTGCCAGCGCGCCTTGAGATGGTCCACAAAACTCTCAGGGAGTTTTAGATTGAGTGCCTGACCGATCTGGATCAATACGTCTCCAAACGCCCGGCTCTGGAAATGGGGAACGGGTTGCATGGAAGGCTGCTGAATGGAATAGATGCCTTCCCGAGGCTCTGCGTCTCCCCAGTCTTCTAAGAATTGTCGGATTGGGAAGACCACATCCGCGGCCTCCACCGTTTCCGACGGATAAGGCGTGAAGACCGCAAGGAATTTGAGGCGCTTCCGGGCTTCGGATGCGTTCAGGAAAGAGGGGAAGGAGTAGAGGGGGTTCCGATCCAGGACGAGGAGGACTTCTGTCTCCTCACCCCAGCCTTCCACAAATGCTTTTAATTCGCGGAAAGGGACCGCCCGATTCCATGGGGTTTTCCCGGGCCAGGTGATGGGAGCTTGCTCGCCACCCTTGAGCGCTGTGAGGGCGAGCGCAGCGATCCACCCGATGGTCTGGAACTCGTCGCCAGCGTTGGGGTTCCCTCCCAGAATGAGGGGACGCTTGGCCTCCAGTACGGCCTTTTTGAGGGATTCAAATTCCTCGGAAGAGATCCCGGACTGTTGGAGGACGGACTGGCGATCAAATTGTTCTGCCCATTCCATCAGAGAAGCGGGAATCGTGGAGGAGAGGGTGCCAGATTCCAGGATTTCCCGGAGCAGAAGGCCGGCGATCAGGGGCTCAGTCCCAGGGTTCGGTGAGAGCCAGCGGTCGGCACGACTCCCGGTCATAGAGAGCCGTGCTTCCACCTGGATATGGTGGAGCCGGTTCTTGGCGTCGGCCCGCCGTGCCGCATAGGCACGGGTGAATTCCACAGGCGAAAGCCAGGTTTCTAAGAAGTCCGTGGCGAAGGCAATCACCAGGTCAGCCTTTTCAAAATCTGGCCAGGGGATCTCCCGGGTTCCAAAAAGCGCTTCTGCGGCGTCCAGGACCGCCTCTTGGGAGAAGGGTTCGTAAGGGACAACCTTGACGCCGCCAAGGGCCTGACTCCATTGCTGGATCAATGCTTCCATTGACCCGGTAAGGGGCGGGGTGAGCCATGCGACTTTTGAGGGCAAGGTCTTTTGGAGGACTTGGATGAGGGCCTGGAGCGCCTGGTCCCATTCCACGGCCACCAGGTCGCCCTCCGGGTTGCGGAGAAGGGGGGTGGGCAGCCGGTCGGGGTTATAGAGCCCTTGCAGGGCAGCCTCCCCGCGCATGCAGTGCCGGCCTTGAGAGATCGGATGGTCGGGGTTGCCCTCAATTTTGATGACCCGGCCCTCTCGTACCTTCGCGAGGAGCCCGCAGTGGGCCGGACACTCCTGGCAGGTAGTCGCGTACCATTGAGGGATGCCCGGCACAATGTCTTCCGCGGGGACCAACTGGGAGACCACTTTTTCGACCTTCGCGCGGGAGGGCTTACGACCAATGAAGGGCAATCCGGCCGCCGCAGCGCCGCCAGCTCCCAGGATCTTTAAGAAGTCTCGTCGGCTGATTTCGCTCATGGAGGACCTCCCTATTTATGACACGTCCAGCATTCCCGGGGTGCCTTCCGCTGATTGTGGCAATTCAGACACCAGCCCATACTGAGGGAATTCACCTTTCGTGCGACGGTCATTTCCTGGACCGGCCCGTGGCACGTCTGGCAGGAGATCCCCGCACGGATGTGCCGTTTATGGGAGAAGTAGACGAAATCGGGAAGGTCATGCACCTTGATCCATTCGATGGGTTTCTGGGCGTTCCAGTACTGGAGGAGGATTTCAATGCCGGGTTTTTTCTGTGTGGTGTATTTGTGACAGCCCATGCACTTCCGTTCGGAGGGGATCCCGGCAACGATCGATCGGTCAGCGAAGGAGTGGCAGTACATGCAATCCATCTTTAGGGTTTGGACATGGACTTTGTGATTGAAGGGGAGGGGTTGCTCCGGGGCGGTGCTGCCCCGCCGTGTCCAAAGAAAGAGCCCAACTGCTACGATGATGAGAAAAAGAACGGCCCCAATACCCAAACGCTTCATTCTCTGGTTTCCTCCCTCATCGAATACCCGTCGAAAAACGGCAAATATTATAAGGGCTTGACTGAAACAGTCAACTTTTGCTTCCTAATCGGTTATTCTGAAATGCTCAAACACGCTAAGCATGGGAAGACAGACGGGTCTTCCGGTAGGCCAGAGCGGATTTGAGGAAGTGGTAAAAGAGGGGATGGGGCCGGAGGGGGCGGCTCTTGAATTCCGGATGAAATTGAACCGCCACAAAGAAGGGATGGTCAGGGATTTCTACAATCTCCACTAAGGTGCCATCTGGCGAGACGCCGGAGAGCCGCATCCCATGCCGCTCAAATGCAGCCCGATACTCCGGGTTGAACTCATACCGGTGACGGTGACGTTCAATGATTTGGTCTTGCTGGTAGATCTCGTAGGCCCGAGAAGGTTTCGCCAGGACCGCGGGGTATCCCCCCAGCCGGAGCGTGCCGCCGTACGGGGTGTCCTCCCCTTGACCCGGCAAAAGGGTGATGACAGGGTAGGGGGTTCCCGGATCAAACTCCGTGGAATTCGCCTTATCCCAGCCGATCACATGGCGTGCGAACTCGATGCACGCGACCTGCATCCCGAGGCAGAGTCCGAGGTAAGGGATTTTCTGCTCTCGTGCGTAGCGGACGGTTTGGATTTTGCCTTCCACACCCCGATGCCCGAACCCGCCGGGGATTAAAATGCCGTCCACATCCGAGAAATACGGCTCGGGCCCTTCTTTTTCCACCCATTCGGTGTTGATCAGCCGGACCTGGAGATCCGCCTGGAGGGCGCATGCAGCGTGGTCTAACGCTTCAAAAACACTCTTATAGGCGTCCCGCAGGTGTACGTATTTGCCGGCGAGGGCGATCGTGACGGGGTGTTGAGGGTTTCGACAACGTTCTACCCATGCGAGCCAGTCATCCAGGGAAGGCTCCGGCAGGTCCCCCCAACCCAGATTGTCTACGATGATGCGATCTACATGGTGTTCCCTGAGGATCAATGGGACCTCGTAAATATTGGCGACATCCGGTTCCTCAATCACGTGGTCCCGGGGGAGGTTGGCGAATAGTGCGATCTTGTCCTGGGCCTCCCGGGGCAGTTCGGATTCGACACGACAGAGCAGGAGATCCGGCTGGATCCCGATCTCCCGGAGTTTCATCACCGAGTGCTGCGTCGGCTTGGTCTTCACTTCTCCTGCGCTGGCAATAAAGGGGACGAGCGTGATGTGGATGAAGAGGGTTTGCTGGGGGCCTTCTTCCAGCCGCATCTGCCGGATGGCTTCCAGGAACGGCAGACTCTCAATGTCCCCTACGGTGCCCCCGATCTCTGAAATCACGACGTCTACACCTTGGTTGGCCAAGAGCCGAATGCGAGATTTGATCTCTTCTGTGAGGTGAGGAACCACCTGAACCGTTTTCCCCAGAAACCGACCTTCCCGTTCCTTCTGAATGAGGCTGAAGTAGACCTGGCCTGCGGTGACGTTGTTGTACCGGGTCATGTTTTCGTCCAGGAACCGCTCGTAGTGGCCCAGGTCTAAGTCCGTCTCGGCGCCATCCTCTGTGACGAATACCTCTCCGTGTTGGTAGGGGTTCATGGTCCCCGGGTCCACATTGAGATAGGGGTCGAATTTCAGGAGAGAGACTTTAAGACCGCGGCGTTTGAGGAGAAAGCCGATAGATGCGGTGGCGATGCCTTTTCCCAGGGAAGAGACGACACCACCGGTGACGAAGATGTACCTCGGCATTTGACTATTATCGCCAAGACCTCACCCTTTTTCAAGTGTGAAGGACGTTGTTCTGGAACCTTGAACTGGGTGCTATCTGGTCCATAGAATTCAAAGATGAAGAGTACGGAGGAGCACAATTCGCCGAGATCTTTGGGGGATCTTTCAGTCCTGCCGACGGTTTGGATCGGGGTTGGGCTCAATCAAGGATGTCGGATGCAGACCCTTCGGCAGATCATGGTGGTTCTCCATGAGATGCTGTTCCATTTGCGATGGAGTCCGATATATGTCACCCCACCCATAGGAGGCCCTTCCCAACCTCCGTATTGGAACCTTGTGGTTAGCGGGACCACGTCTTTGACCCCATGGGCCCTATTCCGCCGTTTGAAGACCCTGGAACGAAAGGTCGGCCGGCTCCGCCATAAGCGGTGGGGGCCCAGAGTCATGGACTTGGATCTTCTGTTTTATGACCAAATGATTGTGCACACCCCTGATCTCCAGATCCCCCATCCTCGGGTCCACGAACGCCCATTTGTTTTGATCCCTATGCGGGACCTTGACCCTCACTGGCGCCATCCTGTGCTGAAGAAGACCGTAGAGGAACTCCTCGCCGAAGTCCCAGAAATCCCCAATTTCCCTAAGGTTTCCGTGCAATGGTTTACAGGAAGGAATTTTGCCTTTTATAATTAGGCCGGCCTGAGCGCCTCGGATCCATGATGGAAAACGAAAGGGTCACTTTATGAGGGAGTCAAGCTACGGGCATGGGCACAATGCCAATCCCCCTCTGATGATGTTCCTTATGTTGCACTCCATTTGATGATGAGTCACCTTCATATTGGCTATATTGACGGTGTACGCTTCAAAGAGGCCTTTATCGCCGGTGGGACTTGGGTGATCCATAATCGAGACCGCCTCAACCAGATCAACGTTTTCCCTGTGGCAGACAAGGACACTGGAACCAATCTCCAAATCACGTTTTACCGGACGATCCAGAAGATCCAGGACCTCGAGGAACGGTCTTTAGGTGACATGGTCAAAGCCATTGCCCGGGAATTGATTATGGAGGCTCGGGGCAACTCCGGCGTAATCTTCTCCCAATTCTTTTCCTCGCTCGCGAAATCCCTGGAACGACACCGAAAGATCCATGCACCCGAATTTGTTGAAGCCCTGAGACAGGCCATCCACCAAACGTATCAAGGTCTGGAGAACCCCAAAGAAGGTACGATCCTTACGGTGATCCGTGAAAGCGTAGAACAGACTTTACAAAGGCACCAAAACGAGCGAGACGTTTTTCATCTCCTCGGCAAGATGTACGAATACGCCCAAACGACTCTTGAAAGGACGAAGGAGATGTTGCCTCAACTCCGGAAGGCCAAGGTCGTGGATGCCGGAGGAATGGCCTATGTCTTGTTCCTTCAAGGGGTCTTGAAACTTCTCCGCGAGGGTCGGCACGTCGTAGACCACCTCTTAGAACGGATCGATGGGGTCCGAGAGGCCGATGAAGTCTTCTATGATGAGACCCCAAACTACCGCTTTTGTACCGAGGCTGTCCTGGAGACGTACTCCCGTCAGATCACACGTCAGCGAATCATGG
>CAYQZW010000035.1:0-15158 GCA_964422065.1 uncultured bacterium
AAACCCACCCTCTCGGAAGTGTGGCGACACCCCTTCATGGCCGTACATGTCATAGAGCCGTCGTTTTTCAGGGTCCATCAGGACCTCGTAGGCCTCGGAGATCTCCTTGAACTTCTCCTCGGCCCACTTCTTCTTCTCCGGGGGGTGTCGGTCCGGATGGTATTGAAGGGCTAACTTTCGGTAGGCCTTTTTAATTTCCTCGGGGGTCGCATCGCGCGACACCCCGAGGATCTCATAGTAATCCTTCTTCGTTGCCATCAACGCCCCACATGTACGGTTGATTTAAGGTCTTGACTGCTTTGGATTATTCCACCACCTCGTAATCGGTATCGACCGGGCCTTCGTCGTCTTTGCCTTTCTTCTGCTGGTCTGTGGGAGCCGCACCTGCGGATGGCCCCGTGGATGTAGAAGCGCCCGCTTTCTCTGCCTTGTAGAGTTCGGCCGAGATCTCGTTCCACACACGCTGGAGTTCCTCTAAGTCTGACCGGATCTTCGTGGGGTCGTTCCCTTGCATGCTCTGACGGAGTTTAGAGATGACCTCTTCCACACGCTTCTTCTGGTCTGCAGGCAGCCGGTCACCCAGGTCCTTCATCGCCTTTTCCACGTTGTAGATATAAGCGTCGGCCGTGTTCCGGGCATCTACGAGTTCTTTCCGCTTCCGGTCTTCCTCCTTGTGCATCTCCGCCTCTTTAATCATGCGTTGGATTTCCTCTTCCGTCAATCCGCTGGAGGCGTGGATCTTGATTTCGGCCTCCTTCCCGGTCGCCTTGTCCTTGGCGGACACGTGGAGAATGCCATCGGCGTCAATGTCAAAGGTCACTTCAATCTGAGGCACACCTCGTGGTGCCGGAGGGATCCCGGTCAACTCAAATTGGCCCAGGAGCCTGTTTTCAGAAGCGATCGGACGCTCGCCCTGGTAGACCTTGACCAACACCGAGGTCTGATTGTCTTCTGCGGTCGTATAGATCTTGGTCTTCCGGGTCGGGACCGTGGTGTTCCGGGGGATCACCACGTCAAACACCCCGCCCAGGGTCTCCACACCCAGGGACAGCGGGGTCACATCCAGCAACAGGATGTCTTTGACCTCACCGGAGAGGACCGCACCCTGTAGCGCCGCACCGATCGCGACCACCTCATCCGGGTTGATCCCTTTGTGGGGCTCTTTACCGAAGAAGTCCTTGACCGCTTGTTGGACCAGCGGCATCCGGGTCTGGCCACCGACCAGGATCACTTCGTCAATTTCGCTCGGGCTCAGTTTCGCGTCTTCCAGGGCTTGTCGGCAGATCTCAATCGTGCGGTTGATCAGGTCTTGTGCCATCGCCTCAAGTCGTGCGCGGGTGAGTTTCTTCTCCAGGTGTTTCGGGCCCGAGGCATCCGCCGCAATGAAGGGCAACGAGATGGTCGTTTCCTGGAGAGTCGAAAGTTCTTTCTTGGCCTTTTCTGCGGCTTCTTTGAGGCGCTGGAGCGCCATCTTGTCCTGCCGGAGGTCAATCCCGGTCTCCTTTTGGAACTCCTCAATCAGCCAGGTGATGATCCGCTGATCAATGTCATCGCCGCCCAGGTGGGTATCGCCTTTTGTGGCGATGACTTCAAAGACCCCTCCCCCGATCTCCAGGATGGAGATATCAAAGGTTCCGCCACCCAGGTCATAAACGGCAACTTTCAACTGCTTGTCTTTTTTATCCAGGCCATAGGCGAGGGCTGCAGCCGTGGGCTCGTTGAAGATCCGGAGGACCTCCAGCCCAGCGATCCGACCGGCGTCCTTCGTCGCCTGTCGTTGTGCGTCGTTGAAGTACGCCGGGACCGTGATCACCGCCTTGGTCACGGGATGGCCAAGGTAACTCTCCGCCGCCTGCTTGAGATAGGCCAGGATCTTCGCAGAGATCTCCTCTGGCGTAAAGTTCCGGCCGACCGCAGGGATGTAAACCTCCACCCGGTCGTTGGTGCCACTGACCACTTTGTAGGGGACGCGTTTCGCCTCTTCGGTCACCTCGGAATACCGGCGCCCCATAAAACGCTTAATGGAAAAGATGGTGTTTTCGGCGTTCGTGACCGCCTGTCGTTTGGCAATGGACCCCACCAGCACCTCGGAATCCTTAAAGGCGACCACGGAGGGGGTGATCCGCTCGCCCTCTTGGTTCGGAATCACCACGGGCTCGCCCCCCATGACTACCGAAACCACCGAGTTGGTCGTCCCTAAATCGATGCCAATCACTTTCTCGCTCATTCTTGTTCACCTCCTTCAGTGGATTTCACGGCTTGACCGCGAGAGACCGCGACCTTTGCGGGTCGCAGAAGTTTATCTTTAAACAGGTATCCCGTCTCATATTCCTCCACCACCACCCCTGCAGGGAGGGCCGATTCCACCATGGAAACGGCCTCATGGTACCGGGGGTCAAAAGGTTGTCCTTTCGCTTCAATGGCCTTGAGCCCTTCTTTCTCCAGGATCGCCTTCAACTGGTTGTAGATCATCCGAACCCCTTCCAAGACCGATTGGGTATCCGCATTCTCGTCGATCTGGAGCGCGCGTTTGAAGTTATCCAGGACGGGCAGGAGTTCTGCGACGATCCGTTCCGAGGCGTAGTCCACCGTCGTCTTCCACTGCTGGTCCATCGCGCGCTTGTAGTTCTCAAAATCCGCGCGAGCCCGCAAATAGAGTTCTTTGTATTCCTTGCATTCCTTTTCCAATTCCGCCAATCGCTCCTTTAAACGATGAACCCAATGTTTTTTCTGTTCCATTCCGCCACCTCCCCGAGGGTATCAAGTGACTTGGTATATTAATACTCAGATTTTCTGAAACTGTCAAGGGGCAGTGTCGTATTCGTCGTTCGGATATGCCGCCACAGATCCCTAAGCCATCATCCCCATTTTCTGTGGTTCAATTATACAGGAAACTGTGACTCCCGATGCGTGGAAGGACAGAAGTCCAGACCTTATAATCCTGGCACTTTGGAGGTTGTCATATGATTTTGACACTATGGATCATGGCCATGACGGGGGCAACGATGTCCTATAACTTGCCAATCGTGACGAAGACCCTGGAGAACGGGCTCCAGGTGGTTGTGGTGGAAGACCATGCCAACCCCCTGGTCTCCGTTCAAGTCTGGTATCGGGTTGGATCTCGGAACGAGCATGAAGGGATCACCGGGATCTCCCACATCCTCGAGCACATGATGTTTAAAGGGACCGAGAAATATGGACCGGAAGAGTACTCCAAAATCATCCAGCGTATGGGCGGCACGGATAACGCCTTCACTGCCGAAGATATGACGGCCTACTTCTCCGAAGTCCCGGCATCCCAACTGGAAAAGGTCTTTGAACTGGAAGCGGATCGGATGGCAAATGTGGTGTTCCGGGAATTTGAAGAAGAAAAAAACGTGGTCATTGAGGAACGACGGTGGCGTACAGAGAACTCCCCCTGGGGGCTCTTCTTTGAGGAAATGGCTGCGGTGGCCATCCAGGCCCATCCCTACCGAAACCCTGTGATCGGCTGGCGGAGCGACCTGGAAAAAATCACCCTGGACGATGTCCGACAATACTACGAGACCTACTACTCCCCCCAAAATGCCATCCTGATCGTCGCAGGAGATGTAGACCCGGAGCAGGTCTTTGCCCTGGCCAAGAAGTATTTTGGCCCCATCCCCAACCACGCCAAACCCGCGGAGGTCCGCACCCAGGAGCCCAAGCAGTTGGGCGAAAAACGGTTCACACTCCGAAAAGAAGGGTTCACCACAATCTGGGGTGTGGCTTACCATTCCCCGCGATACACCGATCCGGACTTCCCCGCCCTCCAGTTGCTGAACGCCATTCTGACCGCAGGAAAATCCTCACGCCTCTACCGACGGTTGGTCTCGGAGACCGGCCTGGCCTCCGGCGTATCCGGCTGGGTGGAACGCTCCGTAGACCCCTATCTCTGGTACATTGTGGTCTCGGTGCAGCCCGGAAAGTCCGTGGACTCCGTGGAAAAGATCGTCTTAGAAGAGATTGAAAAGATCAAATCGTCTGACCCTCCGACGGAAGAGGAAGTCCAGCGGGCCGTGAACAATGCGGTTGCCGCCTTCGTCTATCAGCAACAGTCGGTCATTGGCAAGGCCATGATGGTCGGCACGTTCGCCATCCTTGACCGGCCGGAGGCCGTCAACGAGTTCATCCCGCGCTTGGAGAAGGTAACCCCAGACGATCTCATCAGGGTCGCCAAGACCTATCTCACCGAGGAAAACCGGACGATCGGCCGACTCCTTCCCATTCCCCCCAAGGACATGGCGGCCTTTTTGAAACAAATGCAGGAAGCGCAACAGAAGGAGTTCCGAAGATGATCTGGCTGCTCTCCTTTCTTTTGGCTGCTTCCAATCCACAGGAGGCACGGATGAAAACACAACTCGCCAATGGCATTCAAGTGTATGTGGCCCAGAAGAAAGGGCTTCCCATCACCCAGGTCTACCTGGTGGTGATGGCCGGTTCCATCTATGATCCCCCGGGTAAAGAAGGGCTGGCCAACCTGACCACAGCCCTCTTGGACGAAGGAACCCAAAACCGGACCGAAGAAGAGATCGCCCTGGAGATTGAGAAAATCGGGGGTCAGATTTACCTGAACACCGGCGCCTATTACACCAGCATGAGCCTCACGGTCCTCTCGCCCTACATGGACATCGGTTTGGACGTGCTCGCAGACATGCTTCAGAACTCTATCTTTCCTGAAGAACGTGTGCAAAAAGAGCGGGACCGGGTCCTTTCGGGCATCAAGGACCAACTCAGTGATCCCAACAGCGTCCTGGACCGCGAGTTCATCAAGGCAGTCTACGCGGGACACCCCCTTGGCCATCCGGAAAACGGCTATCTCAATACCGTGGAATCCATCACACGAGACGATATCGTGTCCTTTTATCAGACGTATTACCGACCGGATCGGACCTATCTCGTGTTGGTCTCCGACCTGTCGCCCGAAGAAGCCTTGGCGAAGGTCAAAAAATACTTTGAGGGGTGGTCCGTCCAGGGAGAGGGTCCGAAGTCTGACACCATCCCAGCCCCTCAACCCATCCAGGGCGTCCATGTGAAGGTGTTCCACATGCCGGTGAACCAGGTCTTCGTGGCCTTTGGACACTTAGGTCCCCTACGGAAGAATCCGGAATACAACAAGATCCGCCTCATGAACTACATCCTTGGTGGCGGTGGCTTCGCCTCCCGGATGATGCAAAAGGTCCGCGTGGAAAAGGGCTTTGCTTATGGCGTTTCTACAGGGTTCCGGCCGGGCGTTTTCCTCCCCGGTTACTTCCGCGCGACCACGGAAACAAAAGTTGAAACCGCCCACGAGGCGATTCCCCTGATGTTTGACGTCATCCGGGAGATGCAAAAGGAAGGTCCGACGGACCAGGAGATCGCAGACGCCAAATCGTACTATGAAGGCTCAATCCCTCGCATGACCGAGACATACGCCCAATACGCCCGAGCCCTATTGGAAGAAATGCTCTATGACCTTCCCGAAAACTTCTGGCTCAAAGATGTAGAGGAGATCAAGACCCTGACTCGCGAAGACGTCATAGAGGCGGCACGGAAGTACATTGACTTGAAGAACTTGGTGATCGTCCTGGTGGCCGATACTTCCAAGTTCGACGTCGAGAAATTGGGGTTCCCCAAGGAGCAGATCTCTTTTGAGACCCCTTACTAAGGGAGTCTGACCCGTGTCCCACATGCCCCAGATCATTTTGGCATTGAACACCACGGACGGGGAGGAAGCCCTACGTTGGGTTCGTCGGTTCTCCGGCCGCATCCCGTATTTCAAAGTCGGACTCCCCCTTTTCGTTCGGTACGGCCCGGACTGGGTCCGTGAGGTCCAGGCCTATGGGGAGGTCTTTTTAGACCTCAAACTCCATGACATCCCCGACGTGGTTGCGATGGCCCTGGAGGCGGTTTTGCCCCTGGCTCCGCGCTGGGTCACGGTCCATGCGTCCGGTGGCACGAAGATGCTCCGCAAGGCGGCAGAGGTCGTAGCCGGGACCCCGACGCGGTTGCTTGCCGTGACGGTGCTCACCAGTATAGGGGAAGCGGAGGGACGCCAACTCTTTGGCAAGCCTCCCCAAGAGACGGTGCTGGACCTCGCCCAAGTGGCGGTCGAGCAAGGGATTCACGGGATTGTCGCGTCTGGACACGAAGCCCCGTTGATCCGAGAGCGACTGGGAGACGGTGTGGAACTCGTGGTGCCGGGCTTTCGACTACAGGCCGGCCCCCAGGACGACCAGGCTCGGGTCATCACGCCCACGGATCCCCGGATCCGCCAGATTGACTATCTGGTCATCGGCCGGGCCCTCACCCATGCCCCGGACCCGGATCGGACCTTGACGCAAATCCAGGAGGCCCTTCAAAAAACCGCATCAAAGGCATAGTCCGGGTGTCCCCCTTGGCCTTTTCTTGTGCAATTTGCACTGCGGATGTAAAATTACCTTGGAAGTGAGACCAAACTGGAGGACCGTGCCATGAAGATTACAAAAGAGATGGCCCTGGAGTACCACTCCAAGGGCAGACCAGGCAAGATTGAAGTGGTCCTGACCAAGCCCTGTACGACCCAATTGGATCTGTCATTGGCTTATACGCCGGGGGTGGCAGAACCGGTTCGGGAGATCGAGAAGAATCCCGACCGGGCTTATCGGTATACGGCCAAGGGGAACCTGGTCGCCGTGATCTCCAACGGCACCGCGGTCCTTGGCCTGGGGGACGTCGGGGCTTTGGCAGGCAAACCCGTCATGGAAGGCAAAGGCGTCCTCTTTAAGCGGTTCGCCGATATTGACGTCTTTGACATTGAAATCAACGAGAAGGATCCGGAGAAACTCGTGGAGATCATCGCCGCCCTGGAGCCGACCTTCGGGGGGATCAATCTGGAAGACATTAAAGCGCCGGAATGCTTCTATGTGGAAGAGGAACTCAAAAAGCGCTTGGAAATCCCGGTGTTCCATGACGACCAACACGGGACCGCCATCATTTCCGGCGCCGGCCTCCTCAACGCTTTAGAACTCGTCGGCAAGAAGATTGACGAGATTCGCGTAGTGATCAGTGGAGCCGGGGCCTCGGCCATCGCGTGTGCGAAGTTCTACATCCAACTCGGCGTGAAGAAGGAAAACATCATGATGGTGGACAGCAAGGGGGTCATCTACAAGGGCCGGAAAGAGCGGATGAATCCGTACAAAGAGCAGTTCGCGGTAGAGACCGATAAGCGGACGCTGGCCGAGGCACTGGAAGGGGCGGATGTCTTTCTGGGGTTATCTGTGGGTGGCCTGGTCACCAAAGAGATGGTCAAACGGATGGCAGACCGGCCCATCATCTTTGCGTTGGCGAATCCGGTCCCAGAAATCTCATACGAAGACGCCAAAGAGGCGCGTCCGGACGCGATCGTCGCGACGGGCCGATCCGACTACCCCAACCAGGTCAACAATGTCTTAGGGTTCCCCTTCATTTTCCGTGGGGCGTTGGATGTTGGAGCCAAGGCCATCAACGAGGAGATGAAGCTGGCCGCCGCGAAAGCCCTTGCAGCGTTGGCGAAAGAAGATGTGCCGGATTCGGTTTTGAAGGCCTACGGCCTGGAATCCCTCAAGTTCGGGCCCGACTACATCATCCCGAAGCCCCTGGACCCCCGCGTCTTGCTCTGGGAGGCGCCCGCGGTGGCCAAAGCGGCGATGGAAACCGGGGTCGCCCGGTACCACATTGACCTGGATGAGTACCGTGAACGGCTTGAGGCCAAGTTGGGCAGGTCCCGGGAAGTCATGCGCATCATCATCAATAAGGCCAAGGCCAACCCCAAACGTGTGGTGTATTCGGAAGGGGAGGAATCCAAGATCATCCGCGCGGCTCACCTGGTCAAAGAAGAGGGGATCGGCGAGCCGATCCTCATCGGGCGCCCGGAGGTGATCCAGCAGAAGATTGAGGAACTCGGGCTGAACTTCCAGCCGCAGATTGTGCATCCACAGGATTACCCGCGGTTTGAGGAGTATGTGCAAAAGTTTTACGAACTCCGCCAACGGAAGGGCATCACTTTAAGTGAGGCCCGAAACCTCATGCAAGTGCCGAATTACTTCGGTCCGATGATGGTCTACATGGGGGACGCCGATGCGTACGTGTCCGGCCTGACCTATCACTACCCCGATGTCTTACGGCCGGCGTTGCAGATCATCAAGACCCGGCCTGGAGTCTCCAGGGTTGCAGGCCTTTACATGATGGTGCTGAAGGACCGGGTGTTGTTCTTCACCGATGCGACAGTGAACATTGAGCCGACAGCCGAGGACCTTGCGGAGATCGCGATCCTGGCCGCCGAATTGGCCAAGAAGTTTGATATTGAGCCCCGGATCGCGATGCTTTCCTTCTCCAATTTCGGGAGTGTGCGGCATCCGCTGTCGGAGAAAGTCCGTCGGGCTGTGGAGATCGTCCGGCAACGTCGTCCAGACCTCCAGGTCGATGGCGAGATGCAGGCAGATACCGCGGTTGTGCCGGAGATTGTGGAGCAGAACTATCCCTTCTCCCGGGTCAAAGATGCGAATGTCCTGGTCTTCCCCGATTTAGAGGCTGCGAACGTCTCCTACAAACTGCTGGCGCGTTTGGGCGGGGCGGAGGCCATTGGCCCCATCCTGATGGGCATGGGCAAGGCTGTCCACGTCCTCCAAATGGGCGATGAAGTCAAGGACATCGTGAACATTACGGCGATTGCCGTGGTGGACGCCCAGGAACTGGAGGCCATGGCCCAGAAGAAAGGATAACCCTCAGGGTCTTCCCGGAAAGACATTCGACATACCGATTGGCCATTCGGGAAAGCCTCTCTTAAGGCAGGATGGCCTCTATGGTGGACCGTTGCAGTTTGATATCTGGCAGGGCGGTGATCCAGATCTTGAAGTCGTAAATCCAGACCCCACCAAAGGTGGACCATCGGAAGGATGCCCGGAAGCAGTGGAGGTCCCGTTCCAAACTCAGGCTTTGGTCAATCATCTCGTGGGTCACGAAGTTGTAACCGGTTTGATACGACACCCGCCAGTTCTTTGTCACGTTGCCGGAAAAGGAGAGGGTGAGGTAGTTGCGCATGGGCTCCTTTCGATAGGTGTGATTGACCGTGAGACTCCAACGTAGCGGGCGGGCGGACACGGTATCTACAGAGTCTGAGGCCATGTCCTGCAGCGCAAAACTCCAGTGGGCAGAAGTGGTCACCTCCAGGCTGGCCCACTGACGGGTCTCCGGGTCGTACTGGGTATTGCCTCGGACCGTGACCTTGGAGCCGGGGAACAGTTGGGCACTCACTGTGATCGGTGTGATCTTACGGGTGTTTTCGTCAAATTCGTAAGAGAACTGAAGGGTGGAGGTGAGGAAGGAAACCCGACGTTCCTGGTCTCCCCATTTGACCTTTGCCTGATATTCGTTGGAGAGTGAGAAGGTGCCTTGATGTGTCCCTTTGCCGTCCAGGGAGGGCCATCCGCGTGCATCAATTTTTGGGCGAAAGGAGTACGTCAAAGAAGGCCTCAGGATTTGTAGGAACCGTTCGATCGGGCCGATTCCAAACTTGGAGAGACCATACAAGACCGTGGTGATGGAGGTCTGGAATGTGGGCGTGAGGCGTGTGGGGTACGGGGTGCCCAAGGAGTCGTGGTCGTATACCGCTGCGGTCCAGGAAAGTTTGGGGTTGACCTGGAAATACCGGAACAGACGCCAGGGTATCTGAAGGTTGCCCGTATTTTGGGCGTGCCAGCGGTAGACCGACGTATCTTGGGTCAGACGGCGTTCAAAGAGGTTCTGTAAGGTGACTTGTGCGGGGCCGAAAGCGAGGTTGAAGAAGTTGAGGCTCCACCGAGGAAGGGTTCGGGCAAAGGTATTCCGCACCAGATCCCGCCGTTCTTCGGCGACCCATCCCATGGACACGGTCTTCCAGGTCTTGGTATAAGAAAAGTAGGAGACCAATTCCGTTTGGAGCCATTGCTCTTTGTCCTCGGAGTAATCGTAGATGTAGTTTTTGTCGGAGACGTAGGAGACTTTGGCGACAATACGGCTCCTGTGCCCCAGGTCCTGGGTGTGATTTCCGAATATGGACCATCTCCGTCTCCTGGGGGAGAGTTCTTCGGCCCAACTCGCGGTCCACCGGCCTTCCAGGACCCCATAGAGTTTGTACGGGAGGGTCAGGGAGAGCCGTGGCCCCCGCTTCTCAATCAGGTCCAGCGATACCGTCAGGTCCATGAAGTTGTTGATGGCCCAGTAATAGGCGAGGTTACGGATGTAAAAGCCATCTTGGCTCTGCCGACCATAGCGGGGGGTGAGGAAGCCAGATTTCCGTTTATTGGCCACAGGGAAGTACCAAAACGGCAGTTCCAGGATTGGGATCCCCATGATCTTGAAAATCACGGGCGATGCAACGGCCATGTCGCCTTCGATCACCCGCATTTTTGGGGAATAGAAGACATAGTGGGGCGAGTCTTTGTCACACGTGGTGAAGGTCCCTTCCTGAATGATGACTTCATGGGGCCCGGTTCGGTAAAACCGGCGCCCAAACACGTATCCTTTTTCGATGTGGGTTCGACTGTCGAAAGAGATGCCGTGCTCGGTCTCGATGTTGTAAAACAGGGAATCGCCACGCAAGGTGTCTTTTTTGCCGATGACCAATACAAAGCCTTGATAGGCACGGAGTTTCTTTTTTTGTGTCCAGTAGAGGATCGAATCGGCCCAGAGTTGGGTTCGGCCCGATTGCACAAAAGCAGAATCCTGGAGGATGACCACGTTTTGTGGGCGATGGTAGGTGATGGACCGGGCACGGAACTGGACAGGGGCCGTAAGGAGTATGAGAAAGAAAAGCGCCATAGGGCATAAAATTAAGGGGCTCATGAAGGGCCGTCAAGCCATTCAATACACCAGCCACGCGGAACATGAGACCCTCGCCCTCGGGGAAGCCCTGGCTCAATACCTCAAGCCTCCCATGACCATCGCATTGTTCGGCCCTTTGGGCAGTGGCAAAACCGTTTTTGTGCGCGGGATCGCCCGTGGACTGGGGATCTCCAGGGTTCGAAGCCCCAGTTTCCTCATCATGCTCAAATATCCTGGAAAGGAACAACCCCTCTACCATCTGGACCTTTATCGGCTGGAGGACTGGGAGGAGCTGATCCACTTGGGCATTCTGGAAGTCTTTGAGTATGGCCTGGTTGCCGTGGAATGGGCGGACCGGATCCTCGATCTCCTTCCCCCAGACCGCATTGAGGTTCGTTTGGACTTCTTCAACCGAGGCCGCAGGCTCTCTCTCCAGGCAACTGGCCCGCGTTCCAGCCAGGTGATCCAGGCCCTGGTCAACCAGATCACTCCCCGTTTACGATCTCGAAATCCCTGAGAAACGCCAGGGACAGGGCTTGTTCTCCTTCTGTCCCTGTAAGGACCATGTGAAAGTCCGGGGTAACTCCCTTCAACACACCTTGAACCCGGCGATTACTGCACGTAACTGCTACACGCTGTCCCTTTCCAAAGAGCCAGGCATTGACGTTGGGAAGCCAGGTTTGGTGTGAGGGAGGGGAGTGGACAAATTCCCAGAGCCTCATAGCGATTCCGGGGTAGATAGATTCGTGGGTAATCCGATTCCCCAAGACCTGGAGGAGGGAAATCGCGGTTTCTGAGAGGGGCGCAGGGAAGGTAGAGACGTTGGTGTTGAGTCCAATGCCTGCAATTGCACAGTTTCGTCGAATCTCAATTAAAATCCCCCCTAATTTCTTGCCATAGAGGACGATGTCGTTGGGGAGTTTGAGGAGGATGGGGAGGTCAGTGAGCCCTCGAAGAGTCTTGACGGTCACATATGCGGTCCAGAGACCCAGACCGGATAGATGCTCGGCTGGGACCGGCCCCAGGGCCACGGAAAACCAGAGTCCACCCTCGGGGGAGAACCAGGTATGAGCTCCGCGTCCCCGGCCACGCGTCTGTCGCACAGCCAGGACAATGAACGGTGGGGTTTGCCCCTGCTCATAGAGTTCCAAGGCGGTGTCGTTGGTGGAAGGGAGTGAGGAATATGTGAAGACCGGGATGTCCATGTTGGTGGTGGGCGGTGGAGGACTCGAACCTCCGACCTCTGGTATGTGAAACCAGCGTTCTCACCAGCTGAACTAACCGCCCGTGTGCCTACAATTTTAGCCGGCTTGCAGAAAGGATGCAAGAGGCCCAACCGTTTCCCCTCTGAAATGAGGGGTGCTGTTTCCTTGACTCCCTTTTAGGGGGTTTCTATAATTGGCATCGTGATTCTGCGCCAGTCAAACGATCCAACGGCTCGAGAGCAAATGTCCGAGGAGTCCCATGCATCTTAAGGGACGACGGGTCTTGGTTACTGGGGCCAGCGGCTTCATTGGTTCCCACCTGGTCGAAGCCCTCCTTATCCGTGGGGCATACGTTCGAGCCTTTGTTCGGTATACCTCCACAGGCGACCTGGGGATGCTCTGGGATCTCCCGGAGAACCTCCGAAATCAGGTGGAAGGGTTCTTTGGGGACCTACGGGACCCAGAGGCCGTCCGACAGGCCGTGACAGGTGTGGACATTGTGTTCCACTTGGGGGCGGTCATCTCGGTCCCGTACTCCTATCTCCATCCCCGGGAGGTGGTTGAGGTCAACGTTCTGGGGACCCTGAACGTTCTGCAAGCCGCCCGAACCCTGGACCCCATGCCCCGGATCATTCACGTCTCCTCCTCCGAGGTCTACGGTACGGCCATCCGAACCCCGATGGATGAAACCCATCCCCGACACGCCCAGTCGCCGTACGCAGCCTCCAAAACCGCTGCCGATGAACTGGCGCGAAGTTTCTTCCACACCTACCGTCTTCCTGTGACCATTGTCCGGCCCTTCAATACTTACGGTCCACGTCAATCTCCCAGAGCAATCATCATGAGCCTCTTGATCCAGGCCCTGACCCAGGAGGAGGTCCGGATTGGGAATCTACACCCGGTTCGGGATTTCACGTTCGTTACGGATACCGTGGAGGGGCTCCTGGCGGCAGCAGAGACCGAGACGACGATTGGAGAGGAGTTCAATCTGGGAACGGGCACAGGCGTCTCGATTCAGGACCTCGTGACCAGGATCGAGCAGATTCTCGGCCGCTCCTTGTCGCTCCGGACAGACCCGGAACGCGTCCGTCCAGAGACCAGCGAGGTGGATGTCCTCATCTCGGACCCTTCCAAGGCTCGGTCCCTCATCCAATGGCAACCCCGGGTATCGCTGCACGAGGGGCTCACCCGCACGCTCCGGTGGCTTCAAGAACGATTGGAAAGACCTGAATGGAGGTTCTGGCTTGAAGGCCGTCATCCTCGCTGGCGGTAAAGGCCGCCGCCTCGAACCCTATACCACCCTCCTGCCCAAGCCCCTGATGCCGGTAGGCGAGTATCCCGTGGTGGAAATCTTGATCCGACAACTCCGCCGATCGGGCTTTACAGACCTCTATTTTGCTGTAGGACACCTGGCAGGCCTGATTGAGGCGTATTTCCAAGGCGGTGAAAAGTGGGGCGTCCAGATCCATTACTCGGTAGAAGAAGAGCCCCTGGGCACGGTCGGCCCGCTCACCCTGCTTAGGAAAGAACTTGAGCACCAGCCGTTCCTCGTGGTGAACGGCGATATCCTAACCGACTTGAATTTCGCAAAGGTCCTGGAAACCCACCAACAGTCCGGTGCCACCCTGACCCTGGCAGTGACCCACCGAGAGGTGGCCATTGACTTCGGGGTCCTGGAACTGGAGGGGACGACTGTGGTCGGGTTTCGGGAGAAACCCGTGTTACGGTACCCGGTCTCCATGGGGGTCTATGCCATGCATCCTCGGGTTTTTGAATACATCCCGGAAAATCAGAAGTTTGACCTTCCCGACCTGGTGTGGACCCTGATTCAGGCACGGGAACCGGTCCAGGCCTATTTTTACGAGGGGTTTTGGTTGGATATCGGACGGGAAGAGGACTGGCGTCGCGCCCAGGAAGAGTTTGAGAAACGGAGGGAGGAAATCCTTTGAAATCCCTTCGGTTTCTCTTCGGTGTCCACAACCACCAGCCCCTGGGAAACTTCCCCGAGATCTTTGAATGTGCTTATGAACGCGCATACCGGCCCTTCGTTGAGATCGTGCATGATTATCCGGAATTTGCCGTGACGTATCACTTTTCCGGGCCCCTGTTGGAGTTTCTGGCCCAACGGCATCCGGAGTTCATTGAGAAGGTCCGTTCGCAGGTCCACCGCGGCCAGGCTGAGGTGGTCGTGAGCGGCTATGCCGAGCCCGTGCTCGCCGTGTTGCCCCGGGAAGACCGGCTCTTGCAACTGCGGAAGGCCCAAGACCTTGTACTCCAGACCTTTGGGACTCCCGCCCGGGGGCTCTGGCTCACCGAACGCGTGTTTGAATCGGAGATTTTGCCTGAACTCGTGGAGGCCGGGGTTCGGTACTTCGTCGTGGATGATGCGCACTTCCTGCAGGTCGGGGTCCCGAAACAAAACCTCCACGGCTTCTGGGTGCACCCTGTCGGGCTCCAGTCTATTGCTGTGTTCCCTATTGATCAAACGCTGCGGTACCTCATCCCGTTCCGGCCCTTAGACGAACTCTGGGCATACTTGCAGGAAGTCTGGGAACACGGAGGCAAGGCCGCGGTGGTCTTTGACGACGGAGAGAAATTCGGCCTGTGGCCCAGGACCTACGGCTGGGTGTATCGCAAGGGCTGGCTTCGTCGCTTCATTGAGAAGGTCCTGGAAACCCCCTGGCTCCAACCGATGACCTTTGGGCAGTTTCTGGAAACCCATGCCCCCTTGGGTACGATCTTCCTTCCCTCCGCTTCGTATTTTGAGATGAACGAATGGGCGCTTCCCCCTGAAGCGGCTCGCCGGTTCGTTCAGGTCGTGCAGAAACTGGAGAAGACAAAAGATTGGAATGAGATCCAGCCGTTTCTCCGGGGAGGCATCTGGAAGAACTTCCTGGTCAAATACGCAGAGTCTGCTCGGATGTATGGGCGGATGCTCTGGACCCGTCAGTGGATCCGAGCAACCGTGCGTCCAGACCTTCTGGCTCAAGACCCTGCCATGACCCATGTGCTGCGAGCCCAGTGCAACGATGCATACTGGCATGGGGTCTTCGGGGGCATCTATCTTCCCCATCTCCGCCATGCCGTCTACCGTGAACTGATTGGTATTGTATGAAGATATTCCGGCGTCGGCAT
>CAYQZW010000036.1:0-15143 GCA_964422065.1 uncultured bacterium
CTGCTGGTCCAGAGGGGCCAAGGCCAAGAGCGCCCAAACCCAAACCATGATTTAACCTCCTTGAGTTTTTACGTTGAGACGAGAGAAAGTCCCGTGAAAAAGAATCACCTGTCCTTCTTCCGTGGACGGGGGAGGCAACGCCCCCCAATTCCCAATTCCCCACCGGAAGACACGGAGTGGGATGGTTTCAGGGACCAATTCAATGGTGGAAAACGATGCTTGGATGTTCAACGGCTCCACAGGAAGGATGGGAGAGGGACGGCTCCCCCAACGGATCCGCGCCTTTGAAAAGGAAAGGGAGAGGACCCACGCCTTCGGCGGGTGTCCACCCAACCCCTCCACTTCCAGTTTTCCCAAGGAGAGGGAGAGATTCCCGGTCCAGGCCAGGGTATCCAATGGCGAAGGCCCCATCCTCATCCACAGGGCGGCCCGTGAGGCCTGGATCTGGAGATGCGTAAGGGCCACGTCTTCCAATCTTAATTCCGCCCGCCCTCCCTGGAGGGTAAGGGCCAGGGTCAACGGCCATTGAGACGGGATCTTGACCGTCACGGTCCGGGTCGCAATGCCAAAGAGGGGGAGCAGGCCTCGGGAGGCTCCTCGGAGGGTCAGGACCAGGGTATCTCCGGACCACGAGGAGTCATAAGGGATCCCGCTAATGCGGATCTCGGCGTCCGGGACTCCCCGAAGGTAAAATGCGTAGCCTTCCAGGTTCACTTCCAATTTCACCTGCTGAGGTAAAGCCAGTGTCAGGGCCAGGCCCCACACGCTCCAGAACACCATCTTAGAACCGCTCCTTGAACCGCAGGTAGATGACAGGGCTCCCGTCCTCCGCAAGTTTCCTGGCGATGCGGAGGGAAAGCCCATTGATGGCCAACCCTACCCCGGCATCGGCATACAGTCGTAGACCGGGAACCCGAAGAACGTCCCAGAAGAGGATCGCACTCCACAGGCCTCCAGGGAACAGGTAATCCGAATTCCAAAGGAGGAAGTGGTCCGTGGAGATGGACCGGTCTGGGAAGGCGGGGAGGGTCCCCACGCCCCCCAATGCGAATGCAAACGGTGCGGGGGCATTGGTCCGTCCCCAAACCACACGAGATCGAAGATTCCCCAATTCCGTATCGTATTGGAGGCGCAGGTAGGCCATGGCATAGCGCACGTTTAAGGTGTCTTGACTGAGATACGCCCGAAACCCACCTTCAAGGGCGGGAAAATGCCAGGCTCCCAGGATCTCAACACCCTGTGTCTGGGCGATCTCCACGGAGGGGTTTTCGCGGAAGGGGTCGTTGTTGTGGAAGACTGAAAATCGTTGGGTCACGGGCAAGGACCGGAAGGTATACGAACGGTAGCCAACCTGGAACTGGAGGGTCCGTTTCAAGCCAAACCGGGCCCCTACCCCGTAGCCGTCCATCAGGAAGTAGTCATAAAAGTCACGTTTGAAGAAAAAGGCGGCCAGGGTATTTTCATCATCGGGTACGCGCCAGTAGTCATGTGTGGAGGTCTCCGAGTTCCAATACTCTGCGAGGAAACTGGCCCAGATTCCTTCTTTTTTATCGGGTCCAAGGAACCCGCCCAATTCAAATGCGCCACTCATACCCATCCGATGCCAGGGGGATCGCACGCCCTCCAGTTGCCGGCCAAACGACCAGGAAACCATGAGATCCGCGCGAGTAAAGACGCCCCGTTCGTCCTGGCTCTGAGACATATCAAAATGGAAAGCATGGGTGATAAGTTTGAACCCATCCACGCGATTGTAATCCAGCGCAAAGCCGGGGATTTTACCGACATCGCCCCAAGGGGATTCCACGGGGTGCGGCTGAAAGAGATAGAGGTTGGGGTCTTGTTGTCGTTTTGTAGCCCCCTCTTGCTCCTGTTTCCATTTCCACGAGGAAGAGGTGATCACCAAAGTTCGGGATCCGACAATCAAAACAGTATCTCCTTCGGGTTCAATCTTTTCATCATCCCACGAAACAGAAAGGTCGCCTGAAAACGTCGTCAGGGTATCCGTGACGTGAGCCGCAAGGGATTTTTCCGGGATATGAACACACAGAGCACCACTGTAGGTCCGCAGACGGACCGGGAAAGGGGGCAACTCGATCTCAATGTCCCCGGAAATCGTTTGAACACGAAGCGTTCCTTCCCCATCTCCACGACTCCCAAAGATCTCGACGTCTCCACTGACGGTTTCGATCTGAATCCGGGAAGGGAAAACGCTGTCGAACTTGAGATCTCCACTCACCGTTTTGGCATAAAGGTCAGGAGGGAAGGGAGGCTGGTTTCGGAGGTTCTCCACCTCGATATTTCCGGAAACCGTCTCCAGACGTAATGCTTCTTCCCCTCCGACAGTCACCACCAGATCTTTGCTGAAAACTGACTTAGAGACAACGTTTTGTGGAACTAATGAGTCCGGGACAATGCGAACCGTCAAATCTCCGCTGGTGGTGCTAAACTTCAATGTTCCAACGACCAAAAAGACCCAGGTCCACATGATCTCACCTCCTAAACTTCCACTTTGGTTTCAAAAAGGAGCATTGCGATGCCAAGCAGGACCACCCCCACAAGGACCGCAAAAATGGGGTCTCCTAATCTCACGGTTTCAGTAAACACACGCCCCTCTACGGAAATGGTTATGGTGTAGTGGGCTACCCGATTGAAAGCATCAACAAAGGGGCCGCCAATTTTAGAGAAGAGCACCAAGACGACCAGAAACACCCCAGTCCCAAGTAGCCCCCGGTATCGGTGGACACTAAACTTCGCAGCCTCCATGACGGTCACCAGCGCACAGAAGAAGAACGTGAAGGTGAAGTAGATCACCGCGGCGATAAACCAGAAATCTTGGGGGGCGATGCGGATGTGGTCGGAGAAGAACCTGAGGTATACGGCGTATCCGCCCAGGGTAGACAGAAAGAAGAGCACAAGGGCATACCCCAGCAGCGCAAGGAGTTTCACGACCGGGATCCAGAGGTTACGGACGGGTAGGGCCAACAGGAGATACACGGTATCGCTTTTCCACTCACTGGTCACAGCATGGGCCAAGATGAACGGGAGGACGAAGAGGGTTCCGACATAGGGGGCAAGAACCCAAAGGGTTTTGGCCGAGTTCGCGGATCCTGTGAGGAGCAAATAGCCGTCCAAAAGGAGCGTTGCCAGGACCAGAAAAAGGAGAATCATGCGATGCTCTTTGAGTTCCTTCTTCAACAGTGTGGCTACGAGATTCATGTCGCAACCTCCTCAAAGATCTCGCTCAGGGACTTTCCTCGTTCCGCTCTTAAGGCATCGGCATTACCGGAGAGAACCACCCTTCCATCTTTGAGATAGATCACGTCTTCAATGAACTCTTCCACCTCGGAAACCAGGTGGGTGGAGATCAGGATGGTCTGCTCGCCATAGCGGAACTCCGAAAAGAGGGCGTGAAGGATCCGTTTTCGGGAGGGAGGATCAATGCCTCCCAGGGGCTCATCCATCAGGACCACCTGGCTGGGCCAGGAGAATGCCACCACAACTTTCAACCGTCCCTTCTGGCCTTTGGAAAGTTCCCCAATTTTCTTATTGGCTGGCAATTGCATAAACTCGAGCAGTTCCATGGCCTTTTGCAGATTCCATCCGGGATAGAAGGGGGCGAGGAACTCCAGCAGTTCTCGTATGCTCATCCACGGGTAATAGGGGTGAATCTCAGGCAAATAGGCCATACGAGATTGGGTCTCAGGCCCCAGGGGCTGCCCCAGGATCCGCACGGTTCCCCGTGTGGGTCGTGTGATGCCGGCCAAGATCCGGAACAAGGTACTCTTCCCGCTCCCGTTCTCGCCCAAGATTCCCAAGACCCGGCCCTTTTGGGCGGTCAGTGTGACGTCCTGGAGCGCCCAGGTGCCGGGATATCGTTTCCAGAGGTGTTCCACCTCAATGATCATGACCAATCCTCCTCGATTTTTCGTAGCAATTCCTCTTTTTGGGTCTGAGTCAGCCCAAGGGATTCAATCTCCTTTAAAAATCGTTGGCGTGCTGCCTCGGCAAGCCGCTCCCTTTCCTGTTCAATCCGTTGCGGATCCTGTGTGATGTACGTCCCCTGCCCACGTCGGGTAAATACAAACCCTTCCCGTTCCAACTCCAGGTAGGCGCGTGCCACGGTATTCGGGTTTACGCCCATCTCTTTGGCCAGGTCTCGGACAGAGGGGATCTGGCCGCCCGGTGGGATCTCGCCCCGGACCGCACGCTTCTTGATCTCCTCCATGATCTGGAGGTAGATCGGTCGTGTTGGATCAAAGACAAAACCCATGATCTCTTCCTGTGTTGATGGTCAAGTTCCTCTTCCGCATCGTGTCCTCCGATTAACTGTACTATTTACATAGTACACTAAAACACCACTCCTGTCAACCCCCTGGTGAATATCCAGCCAGGGAGGGCAGGATTTGCTTGATTTTTCTTGATTTTCAGATGGTGTGAGTTATAATTACGGAAACCCAATAAGGAGGTGAGCAACCTTGGCAGAGCAAGAAAAAAGCATTCCATATCCAGGGATTCGGACGACTGCAGACGGCTCAGGGGCTGTGGTGTGGGTTGAAACCCACATCTCGGAAGCGGCTTGCGCCTATCCGATCACGTCTTCCACTCCCATGGGTGTCGGATTCCAGATTGAGGTCTCCAAAGGGAAAAAGAACCTCTGGGGCACACCCCTTCGGTTCATAGAGGCTGAATCCGAGCACAGTTCCGCGTCGGCTGCAGAAGGGTTTGCGGCGGCCGGCGGGCGAGTGGTGAACTTTACGTCTGGACAGGGGCTCATCCTGATGAAAGAGGTCCTCTATGCGATCTCCGGGAAACGGCTCCCCGTGGTCTTCCATATCGGTGCCCGTGCACTCACCAGCCAGGCCCTCAACGTCCATGCCGGCCATGACGATGTCTTTGGAGTGGAAGACATTGGCTGGGGCATCGTCTTCGCCAAAAACGCCCAAGAGGCCGCAGACCTCGCCTTGATCGCTCGACGCACCGCAGAAGACGCCCAAACCCCCTTCCTCGTCGTTCAAGATGGCTTTTTGACCACGCACACCATTGAAACCCTCCGACTCCCGGAACCGGAGTTGATGAAAGAATTTGTCGGTGATCCCCGCGAAAAACTCAACAACTTCATGAACCCCGAACAACCCCTGATGATCGGCGTGGTCCAAAACCAGGACAGTTACATGAAGGGAAAGATTGCCCAGCGATACTTCTATGACAACGTGAAGCCCTTCCTCTTGCGTGCGATGGAAGAATATACGCAACTCACGGGTCGCCCGTACTCATTCGTCGAGACCTACCGGATGGACGACGCAGAATATGCGATCGTGGCTCTGGGGACCATGGCCGAAACTGCGATGGCCACAGTGGATTATTTGCGGGAGACGAAGGGCTGGAAAGTCGGTGTGGTCAACCCCCGAGTATACCGCCCCTTCCCAGGTCCGGAAATCGTGCAGGCCCTAAAGCACGTGAAGGCCTTTGCAGTCGTAGAACGTCTGGATGTGCCCCTGGCCCAATCGAACCCTCTGGCACGGGAGATCAAAGCGGCGTTCGCCGATGCCTGGGCCGGCGCCGAAGGATATCCTGAGGCGTACCCGAAAATTGATCGGATCCCGAAAGTCTACTACGGCTCCGCGGGGTTAGGGGGTCGGGACGTCCGACCGGGCGACTTCATCGCCGTCTTTGAACACATGATGTCCGAGCATCCCCAACGCTACTTCGCACTTAACATCAAGCACCCGCTTGCCCTGGAACGGAAAGAAGATCCCGACTGCCTGCCTCCCGGCGCCTTCACCATGCGTGGACATTCGGTCGGCGGCATGGGATCTGTCACCACCAACAAGGTCATCGCGACCATCGTGGGTGACCTCTTCGGCCTCTATGTCCAAGCCTATCCCCAATACGGTGCGGAAAAGAAAGGATTGCCCACCACGTATTACCTCATCGCGGCCCACGAACCCATCCGGACCCACAACATGCTGGCAGAGATTGACTTCGTCCCCATCAACAACGTCAACGCCTTCAACCTGGGGAACCCGCTCAAAGGGCTCAAGCCCGGGGGCATGATCTTCATCAACACAGCAGAGACAGACCCCCAGGAGATTTGGAAAAGCATTCCGTGGCCGTTCCGGAAGACCATCCGGGAGAAGAACATTCGGGTTCTGGCCCTGGACACTGCAAAGATTGCCAAAGAGACCGCCCCCACGCCGGACTTAGAGGTCCGGATGCAAGGGATTGTATTGTTGGGCGTGTTCTTGAGGTATGTCCCCTTTGTTCGGGAACGCAACCTAAGCCAGGAGGAGATCCTGGCGGCCGTGGAACGGTCGGTCCGCCGTTTCTTCGGGAAGCGTGGCGAGGCCGTTGTCCAGGCCAACATGGAAGCCATCCGGCGTGGGTACATGGAAGTCTTTGAGATCCCTCGGTCTGTCATGGAAGAGGCCGAGGAGACCGTCGCACCAGGAGGTCGATCTTGAAGGTCAAAGATATCATGACCCATGGGGTCATCTCGTGTGGGCTGTATACGCCCATTCAGCAGGTGGCCCGCATCATGGCAGAGAAGGGGATCTCGGCCCTGGTCGTGCTGGATGACGACGGGGGCCTGGCCGGGGTCGTCTCACAAACCGACCTCGTGAATATCCGCGTCCATGAAGACTACTGGGAGCACTGGCAAGGGCTCTCTGCAAAACACATTATGACCAAAGACGTGGTGACCGTCTCGCCTGAAGCCTCTATCGAAGAGGCAGCACGACTGATGAAGGTCCACGGGATCCACCGCCTGGTGGTCACACAACAACAAGAGGGGAAATCCATCCCGATTGGCATTGTGTCTATGACAGACATCGTGCGTGAAATGGCGAAAGGAGAGTGAGAGCCATGGCAGATCAAGACCGAACCTTAGAGAACGAGCGGGAGGAACAGGAAAAAACACCTGTCCCTCCCCATCATGAGCATTTGGCGGAAGAGTTTTTGTCCAGCGCGCCAGGCACCAAGCTGCCCGGCGAACCGAAGGAACTCCATGAAGCCCGACTCTCTGCCTTAGGGCTCCTCGACGTTGTAGAATACGTGGCGGACTTCAACGAAAAGGTCATCGGTGCATACAACGCTGGCGTCGGAGATACGGAATTACCCGCAGACATTGGCGTCGCCCGCAGCATCATCCCTCCGGGAACCGGTGCACTCCGTGACTTCTCTTACATCGCCCTGGAGATCCCGGAATACCATCGCGAAAAATGTGTGGCCTGTATGCGGTGTGTGACCGAGTGTCCGGATACCGCCATCCTCGCAAAGGTCACCCCCGAGTCCGAACTCCAAAAACGCCTCGCAGAACTCCCGGAGGAAGACCGCCCATTCATTGAAAAGCATTTCGCAAAGACCAAAAAGTTTTACGAACTTCCGCAAAAGCGGGGGTTAGAACCCGGACTGTTTTCCATCTTCATTGACCCGACGAAGTGTAAGGGCTGCGCGGAATGCGTTGCCGTTTGCCATGACCTGGGCTATGACGCACTCTCCATGATCCAGAAAAAAGAAGACACGGTCCCCAAGTACCGGAAGGCCTTCCACTTCTTCAAGAAATTGCCGGATACCCCTCCGGAATATGTCCCGGACAAGGCCCTGGCGGACATCATGCTTCTGGGGAAATCTCTCTTGTATGTCGGAGGTGCGGGATCTTGTGCAGGTTGCGGAGAGGCTACGGCGATCCGGATGATGTTGGCAGCCACAGGCTTCAAATACGGCCGGGAGAACATCGCAATCGTCGCAGCGACCGGCTGTAACACCGTTTACGGGTCCACGTATCCGTACAACCCCTTCCGGGTGAGTTGGATCAACTCGTTGTTTGAAAACGCTCCTACCGTTGCCATGGGGATCCGCCTGCGCTGGGAACAGCAGGGGTGGCACCACAAACGACTCTGGGTCCTGGGGGGCGACGGCGCGATGTACGACATCGGGTTCCAGGCACTCTCCCGGATGCTGGCCTCGGGCATGGACATCAAGGTCCTGGTCCTGGACACCCAGGTGTACTCCAACACCGGTGGACAGGCGTCGACCGCATCCTTCATGGGGCAAGACGCAAAGATGGCGGCTTTTGGTTCTGCCATCCCGGGCAAAGTGGAACGTCGAAAAGAAATTGGCCGGATCATCATGATGCATCCCGAGACCTTTGTGGCCCAGACCACGCCCTACCACGTCAACCACTTCTACAAGGTCATTATGGCGGCCAACGAATTCCCCGGCCCTGCAGTGGTCATTACGTATAACACATGTCAGCCCGAGCATGGGGTGGCAGATGACGTGTCCTTCTACCGTGCCAAGATGGCCGTCTATTCCCGGGCCTTCCCGCTCTTTATCTACGACCCACGGAAAGGCCGGACCATCCGAGAACGGCTCTCCCTGGAAGGGAATCCTGCGGTCGACAAAGACTGGTATGTCAACCCGAAAACGGGCGAGGTCATTGACTTCATCACGTTTGCTCGGGAAGAAGGTCGATTCAAAAAACACTTTGACGAGAACGGCAACCCCTCGGAATTCCTCCTAAAGGCCCAGGAAGACCGCCTGCAAAACTGGAGATTGCTCCAGGAACTCGCCGGCATTCGGAGAAAAGAAGACTGAACTCGATAGGCTGATCTCTTCGTAGGATTCTGCCTGAAAAAGAACGGCCCCCTCCGCGGAGGGGGCCGTTTCCATGAATTGAAAATGCGCTCTAACTTCCCATGAGGTGCCGCGCGTGGAACAAGAAGGACCGCTTGAGCCGGAGGTAGAAGTAGGTCACGTGGCCCGCACGGAGTTCGTCTGGGTTGTAACCACCATCCTGCGTGTAGACGCCGCTGTTGGTCTGGTCATAAGGGATCCCCAACTCGTCCATCTTGCTCTTGAAGGGGTCGATGCCGTTCTGGAGGAAGAGATCGTCCGCCGCACCACAATCAAAGAAGAACTCTGTCCCGTTGTCCAGGATGGCTTGGGCGTAAGTGTCAAGGAGTTGGGTCGGGCTGTTGTACTTCACCCACAGGCTGTCCCAGACCTCCGGCAAAATGTTCCATTGGGCATCAAAGGGCATCCGAACACCGGCCCACACGACCGAGTCGGGGGTCACGGGAGCCAGAGGAAACTCGTTCTTTGTCAAGTCAAACTTGGTGATTGTGTCCACCTTTGGCGAGAACATCGCCGCCATGGCCAAGGCAAAGGTGGAGAAGGGATGGCCTTCCGGATCCGCAGCCACAGCGGCAGGGTCAAAGCCGTTCGGATTTTCCATCTGGAGGATCTGGATCAGAGAAGGGGTCTGGCTGAGGAACGTAGGGAAGTCCAGGGGACCAGAATGGGAGGCCGCAGAACCAAAGAGATCCGGATGTTTGATCGCCAACCGCATGGCGCCATAGCCCCCCATCGAGAGCCCGGTGAGCATCCGGTGCTGGGCGTCCGCAATGGTGTTGTAGTTCTCGTCAATGTAAGGGATCAAATCGTTGACAAAGAAATCCTCGTAGCGGCCGAAGACTGGAATTGTGATGGAATCACCAATGGTCACTTCAGAATTCGCATAGAAGGTCCCTCCGAAATCGTTCGAAGCGTCAGGCATCACAATGATCATCGGGGGAATCAGGCCTGTACTGATCAGATAATCTGCAATGCTTGCGATGTCAAAGAACTTCTGATATGTGGAGTCATCACCGCCGAACCCATGCAGCAGGTACAGCACAGGGTATCCCGTGGGATCATCTGCTGAATAACCCGGTGGGGTATAGACCATGACATTGATGGTGGGAGCCAGAGGATTCATGTAACTCGGGGCGGGTACGGAGATCTCCTCAATGGTGCCCTGGAAGATTTCAAACTCTTGGGGACCGGACTTCCGGGTACACCCTGTGACCACCCAAGCCGTCAAAATCAATGCAAGACCCAGTTTTTTCATGGCTTCGCCTCCTTAGTATGACACCGTGATGCCGAAGTTCACGGCGCCGACCTGCATGGAGTAGATCCCTGGCATGTTATCCGGTGTTCCGTCCTGATTGATATCCTGGAAGTCATAGACCGTCCGATCCGGAGCAGTGACATATTCGCCTCCAAGGTAGAAGGTGATCTTGCCCATGCCGAGGTCTTTGGTGTATGAAAACCCGCCGTTAAAGGAGAGTTTGTCGCCAATGTCGGGAATTAACGGATCCTGAGACCCTTCGGGGATCGGGGATTGGTCGAAGTAAACCCCCAATCGGAGCGCGATTTCTGGAGTGTACCGATACTCCAGGCCAAAGGAGGCACGCGCAGTGTTCTCCCATTGCTTGGCCAGATGCTCGTCTTCTAAAGGCTGACCAAAGAAATCCGTGCCCTCCATCTTCAGGGTGATGACATCCACGACGCTCCACAAGGTGTAATCCAGGTCCGCATAGAAGGTCAGGTCTGGCGAAGAATGGTATGCCAGGCCGAAGCCCACGTTACTGGGAAGAGGAAAATCGGCTGTGGTCTTGGCCTCGGTACTCAATGTCCAGGCTCCCACAGATGTGGAATCCGGGAAGTACGCAGTGAGATTTGTGGTGCCATCTAAGGGAATCGCGCTGTAATACCGGGCGGCAAAGCCGAGGTCGAGTTTCTCCGATGCTCGATAGGCAATGCCCAGGATCGCGCCATAGCCGGTACCTTTGCCGCTCATATCCGCGGTGACCGGGATATACGAGAAGGGCAACGGGATAGACCCAGGATCGTCCTCATCGGCGGGGACAAGGTGGACATTACTCAGTTCAACCTTACCGAAGTTCAGACCGCCGCTGATCCCGATCGCCAGGTTCTCGCCAAACCTTTTCGCAAGGCCGATATAGGCACTGATGACCTGGAGATTGCTGACCCAATCGTCCTTAGGGAAGGGCACGGGATTGCGCCAACCGATGGGATACTCGTAGAGGTCCCAGGATGAGCCCAACCCGAAGGGGACAAAGACACCCAGGCCGAAGGTTGCAAGGTCGCTGGGGATGGCGATGGCAAACCCAGGGATATTAAAGGTTTGGGCTTCGGCATAGATGTCCAGTCGGTTGGAATACCCTCCGTCATACCCTACGAGGCCGGTCGTGGGCTGGTATCGGCTCTCTGGCATCACTGTGGACATATACAGTCCCAGGGTCTTGGACTGGCTGAAGGCTAGGCCTCCGGGGTTCCAAAAGATCCCATAGGGGTCACCGAACAGGGCTCGTGCAGCGCCACCCAGATGGAGCCCCCGGATCCCAACCCCGGAAAGGGCAAAGCCACCAGCCATCACGAGACTCGGGACTGCGAGCAGCAGTAGTAGGACTGCACCATACCGCTTCATATGACCTCCTTGTTTAAATGTCCTTTCCTTTTCCGCCAGGCCCTACCCCTCCTGTTTGCGGTCACCCCGCTCCCCGACCACCAACCGGTAAAGTGTCTCGACGCCCCGATCGAGATTCTGGAGCCCTTGTTTCTCAATGCGTTGAGCGCGTTCTTCACCCTCCTTCAGGATCCGCTCGACCTCAATTTTGATATCCCGAAGGATCTCTAACCGGCGCACCTCAGCCATCTGCTCCGCTTCCTCGTATGCACGCTCGATCGCCTGTCCTGCTTCTTCTTTGGCCTTCTCAATCATTGCCTGGGCTTCTTCTTGAGCCCGTTCGATCTCTTCTAAGGCTCGTCCTTCCTCCTCCTCGATGGTCTTGATGATGGGGTTCTCTCGTTCTACTTCCTTGTGTGCATGTGCCATGGCTCTTTACGTCTCCTTTTTTGCAATGAAGACCCACGCTGTTCCACCCACCAAAGGAACGGTTTGGACCGTCCTGAACCCCACACGCTGGAGTTCTTCCCAGACGGTGTTCTTCTTCCGGTCAAATCGTAGAATGGATTGTGCCAAATAACGATATGCTGCGGTATCCGATGCCACAAGGCCTCCAACCTTTGGGAGAATCTGGGTTAAATATACAGCATAGACCCATCGGAAGGGAACATGGGGAAGGGCCATCTCGAGGATGACAAAATGGCCTCCGGGTTTCAGAATCCGGTAGACCTCCTGGAAACACCGGACGGGGTGCCGAAGGTTCCGGAGCCCAAAGGCGCACGTCACGGTGTCAAAGGTCTGGCTTCGGAACGGGAGGACTTCTGCGTCGGCCTGAATGAGCCATCGAAGGCGTCGGCGTGCTTTCGCCGTTTGGAGCATAGATGCAGAGAAATCCAAACCGACGATCCCGTGAGGGGAGACCCGCTTCAGGGCCTGCCCCATCTCTCCGGACCCAGTACAAAGATCCAAAACCCGGCCATTGCCCCATCGGCTGGCACGGAACCGCCAATAACGATCAATGTTCAAAGAGAGGAGATGGTTCAGAAGTTCATAGACCGGGACCAGCCGATCAAACATCCGGCGAATCGGGTCACGGACTCGGTGGGAGTTGCGAGTTCTGATGTATCCCGTCTCCGTTGTCATGGGGATTTCAAATATCGTAAGGGATCCACGGCCTTTCCTTCTTTCCGAACCTCGAAGTGAAGGATGGGCTGAGAGGCTCCAAGCCGGCCTATGGGTGTACCCCGTTGGACCTGGTCCCCAACCTGTACCCGTAAGGTCTCCAGATACGCATAGATGGTCAAAAATCCGTGATGGTCCAGAATCACCATGTTCCGGTAACTCAAGAAGGGGCCAGCAAACACGACTTCACCATCGGCGGCAGCACGGATCTCGCTCCCGGGTGCCGAGAGGATATCAATGCCGTTGTTCTTGACTTTTGTGCCGTACTTCGGGTCCTTCATCATGCCAAACCGAGCAATGACCTGCCCCTGGACGGGCCAGGATAAGAGACCACGGGTTAACTTCTGGGTAGGAATGCCTTGTTGTTTCCGCCTTTGCTGAGATTTCTGGGTCAGTTCCCGCAGCAGTGCTTCCAGTTTCTTCTTGGCTTCCAGGATCTCCTGTTCTTTGGTTTTCTCTTGCTTCTTCTGGCGCTTGACCTTCTTTAGGAGGGCTTTCCTCTTCTGCTCTACCCTCACCAACTCCTTTTGGTCTTGCTCCAACCGCCGTCGAAGGGTCCGAATCGTCTGCAGTGCCTTCTCGCGATCTCTTCGCCATCTTTGGAGTTGTCGCACCTCAGTCCGATACTGTTGGAGGTTGCGGGCAGCGATTTCGGTCATCTTGGACACGACAACCTGAAGAACCGGATCGGAGGAGGCAGAGAGTTTCTCGGTAACCGCATAGCGGCCCGAGATTTTGAGGGCCTCCAGCCACTCCCCAAGGCGTCTTTGGCCTTCCTCAATTTTCCGGTTGAGGACCGAAAGGCGTCGTCGAGCACGAGCCTCCTCATGACGAGTTAATTGGATCATGCTTTGGAGGGTCTGCTGTTCCTCTTCCAGTAAACGCAGTTGGCGCTTAAGATCTTTCTCCCGGGTCTCCAGTTTGGTAATTTTGGCACGAGTGGCACGAAGTTTTTCCTCTAATTCCTTGAGTTTCTGACGATAGTCCCCTGCAGTTGAACTCACGGAAAGTGCCAGACTCAGGAAGAATACAATCCCCATCAGGCCGTCGGCGCCGCGCCAGGTTCTTCTTGGACAGAACGATGGGTGAGAATGGTCCGGAAGGCATCCCAGAAGAGCACGAGATTAAGAACAATCTCCACGATCACGATGATCGCAAGAACCACCGCCTGGACCGGGTTCGTGGAGAAGAACTTTTTCAGGGGCACCACAAGGTACCAGAGCAGTGCGGAGGTGATGGTGACCCAGAGGAAGAGTGTGGGCAAAAGGACCGCCAGCCGGTACAGCACTCCGGCATGGCGCATGGTGACAAACACCCAGACGGTCACTGTCATCAAGGCGATGGAGGCGAGCATCTGGTTTGCCCCTCCAAAGGCCGGCCAGAGAAGTCGCCAAAGGGCGCCCCAAGCGAGGAGAACCCCTGCCAGTGAAACCAGAAACGACGCGATCCAGTTCTGAGTCAACAGATCCACCAAACGTGGGGCCCAACTCCGGACGGGATCCAACACCTCGCTCAGAGTAAACCGTCCAATTCGCGTCGTGGTATCCAGGGTGGTCAGGGCAAATGCGGAGACCCAGAGCGAAGCGAAGACCGCAATGATCTGCTTAGAAACTGGGAGGATTCGGGAGACCACTTCTGCAAAACTCAACGAGAAGAGGCCGACCGGGCCTCCCACTTCCTTGAGGACCGCACCATACTCCCTCGCAAACTGTAAGGAATCCTGGGCGGTGACCCCATGCGTTTGCAGGATCGTCAGGCCGAAGGCCCCCACAGATGCGATCACCACCGTGGAAAGGAACCCCTCGGTAAACATCCCGCCCATGCCCACAAACAGGGCATCACTTTCTCGGGCCAACTGTTTTGAGGTCGTCCCCGATGCCACAAGGGAGTGGAATCCAGAGAGGGCGCCGCATGCGATCACCAGTGGAATCGTGGGCCAGAAGGGGGAAGGCACGCCGCCAATGGTCGGCGCACTCCAGGTGGTAAAGGTCGGCAACTCCAAGCCCGCACGGACGATCAACAGCGCAATGCCGCCCAGGATGAGCCCACCCCATAACAAAAACGCATTCAGGTAATCCCTCGGTTGCAAGAGGGACCACACGGGCAGCGATGCTGCGATGGTCATATAGACCAACAGGAGCAGGAGCCATTGGTTCAGGGAGAGCCGCAGGGGTAATTCCAGGCCCGCCAAGATTCCCAAGGCCACAAGAATCAATCCGATCACCGTCCCCAGCCAGAGCCGAATCCGAACGCGGTACAGCAGAAACCCCGTAATCACCGCAGCCAGAATGAAGAAGATCGATGCAGACCCTACAGCGGGATTCTTCGCGAAGATCGCAGCGATAATCGCGGAAAACGCTCCGATGATGAGGATCAGCGTGAAGAGGATGAAAACTCGGAACATCAGGCTGGTCCGGCGCGAAATCAGCCCGCCGGCAATCCACTCAATGGATCGTCCTTCGTGTCTCACGGAGGCCATCAGGGAAAGATAGTCATGGGTCGCACCGATCAGCACATTCCCAAACCATACCCAGAGGAGTGCCGGGACCCATCCCCAGGCCAACGCAATGACGGGCCCGACAATCGGGGCAGCCCCTGCAATACTGGCGAAATGGTGGCCAAACAGGACTGTCCGAGGGGTGGGGACATAGTCAATCCCATCTTGCTTGAGTTGGGATGGGGTGGGGTTTTCATCGCTGACGTTCAGGAG
>CAYQZW010000037.1:0-15105 GCA_964422065.1 uncultured bacterium
GCCTCGAGGATCGGGCGAAAGGCCCGAGGGTCAGGCTTGGGGTAGCCAACTTGCGCAGAGGTGACAATGGGATCGAAAACATGAGCCAGATCAAAGTGGTGAAGGATCCGGAGGATGAAGGGGTGGTCAGAGGCATTGGAGAGCAGGGCCAATCGGACCCCCTGCCGCTTTAGTTCCGTCAGCAGAGGACGTGCCCCCGGATCAAGGGTGTACGCCCGGAGTTCCGGGTCAAAATAACGATGGATCAGGATCTCGATGACATCTGTCTGGATTGCCTCCTGGAGTGTGGAGAGAGCAGACCAAAGGTTCAAAGAGCGTAAGACCTCTTCAAAGGCTTGACGTGCGGTGTATTGGCGGAGGTCAGTGAACGTGCGTTCGATATAGTGTTGGCGGGTTGCCAGGAGGCGTTGACAAAAAGATTCTACGGGCGGGACATCAAGCCCGTGTTGCTGGAGCCAAGACCAGACCCTTAGACAGCCCTCCTGCTGGATCTTTTGAGGGTCATCTTGCCACAGGATCAGGGTATTGCCGAGGTCAAAGATCCAGCCTTGGGTTTTGGGGGGTAAAAAAGAAGAAGTGGTCACGGGGATGGGATCTTCAAGGTCCCTTTCCGGGCTTTTTCAATGAGTTCATCCAGCACTTCGGGCGTAACCCCTTCTATGCGGGTATCGTTGACCAGAATCGCGGGTGGCCGGTCCCCACAGCCGATGCATTCGAATTCTTCGTAAGAGAACAGGCCATCTTCGGTCACTTGACCCGGTTCGATCCCCAGTCGTTGTTTGAGGTGTGCCATGAGATCGTACGCGCCGTGGATCATGCACGTAATGTTGGTACAGATGCGGAAGTGGTACTTGCCCACCGGAGTGAACTTGAAATACTGGTAAAACGACGCAACGTCTCGGATTTCCCCTTCCCCTATCCCTAAGACTTCGGAGACGAGCCGGATCCCATCCGGATGAAGGTAGCCATAGGTCCAGCGGACCTCATGTAAGGCTTGGATGAGGGCAGTATGGGCCTTGGGGAACTGGGCCTTGATACGTTCAATGCGTTCTCTCAGGTCTTTTGGGTCCATGGCTATTTGGGCTCCGGTAACGGAGGTTCTTCACGTAGAGGATAATCTTTGCGAAGGGGATGCCCTTCGAAGCCTTCCCAGAGGAGGAGGCGTTCCAAGTTCGGATGTCCACGGAACCGGATGCCAAACAGGTCGAAGACCTCGCGTTCCAGCCAATTGGCACCCCACCACAGAGGGGTGATCGAGTCCACGACAGGGTCATTTTCGGGAACCGGAACCTTGATCCGGACTCGCTCACGGGATTTCAGAGAAAAAAGGTGATAGACGACTTCGAATCGGGTTTCTGCTCCTTCGTAACCCAGATAATCCACTGCTGTCAAGTCTACAAGCATTTCAAAGGCAAAGTCCGGATCCTCTTTGAGGAATTGGAGTACCGGGAGGAGATCTTCTCTTGGAACACGGAGCACCTGTTCCCCCCGGAAGTGGGGAATGACCTGGACGGAAGGAAACTTTTGGGTCAGCGATTCCCAGTTCATTTCCAATCAAAGGCACCCTGGCCCCAGGCATAGAAGTAGCCGATGAGGAGAATCCCCAGAAAGATCACCATCTCGATCCAGCCCAGGATCAGGAGTTTGTGATAGACTACCGCCCAGGGGAAGAGGAAGACCACTTCAATGTCGAAGATCAGGAAGAGGAGCGCCATGACAAAGAATCGGATGGAGATCGGTGCACGGGCATCGCCAGTAGGAATGATGCCACATTCGTAAGGCTCGTTTTTGCTGGGATTCGTTGAACGCTGAGGGTTGAGGAGATGGGAAAAGGCCAGGATCCCGCCGATGAGCAGGATCGCAAGGCCCAAGACGATGAGCAGGGAGAGATAAGCCATCATGTTGTTAATTTTAAAGGACAGGGGGCTATTGGGCGTGACGGAGGCGGAGTAAGGTCCCGTCTTCCGTTAACCAGTACAGGGCATCCTGCCATTGGCTGACGGCGATCACACGGCGGGTAACGACCGTGTCTTGGGGCGAGATCCAGAGAGTATCGTTCTGGAGGTACACCAGGTCGGGGAAGAGTCGCGTGATATAGGTGACCGGGAAGGGTAAAGAGTCCAACGGGAAGCCGTAAGGGTCATAGAGAACAGTGCGGTCGGGGAAGGTGAGGGCGAAGCCATCGGGTAGCAGAGCGAAGATCCTCTGGGCAGGCTGAAAGAGTGCGAGGTCTAAGTCTTCCGGGCCGGTGAAGTCTACGCGGATGACGTCCGTGCCGTCCCAGGTTAAAGCGTACAGGGCTGTTCCGTCCTGGATGGCGAAAGATCGAAAGAGGCCTTGGAGGACAGTCTCCTGGGGCTGGCCAAGAGCAGAGAACCGCTCAATCCGATCCGAAAATCGTGCATAGAGTTGGAGCCCATCGGAAAGGATTTCTAAGGGGAGTTCCGGGGTTTCCAGGGTAAAGACCTCGCCGGTGAGGGATTCCAATTGGCCGCCCCCACGGTCCAGATACAGTTGGCCTTGAAGCACGAGAAGCCCTTGAACGGAGGTCGGGACCCCCTGTCTCAGGGTATCCACCCGGAGCCCCGGCTCGGCCAAAAGGAGGATTGTAACGAGCGCAATCATTCCTTCACTGCCCCTTGGGTAATCCCTTCGATAAAGTACCGCTGCGCGAAGAGGAAGAGGATAGCGATCGGAATGACCGAAAGGGAAGCAGCGGCCATTTCTAGGGTATAGAGCTCTTCATGCTGTCCCTTAAACATCGCTAAGCCTACGGGCAACGTGTACATGGACTCGTCTTGCGCGACGATCAACTGCCATAGGAAATTGGACCAGTGGAACTGGAAGTTCAGGAGGAAGACCGTGGCGATGATGGGGAGGCTCAAGGGGACAATGACCGCACGGAAGACATGCCATTCCGAGGCACCATCCATACGGGCCGACTCCAGAAGGGAATCCGGAACTTGGCGAATGAACTGCGTCAAGAGGAACAAGCCAAAGACGTTGGCCAAGTGGGGGACGATCATGCCCTGATAGGTGTTCAGCCATCGGAGTTTGTACACCACAAGGAACTGGGGCACAACGAAAAGTAATCCCGGGACCATCATGGAAGAGAGGAATAGCGCAAACAGGGTGTTGCGGAGCGGAAATTCACCCTTGGCAAATGCATAGGCAGCCATCGTTGCAAATGCCGTGGAGAACGTTGCCGAGAGACTGGCGATCACAAGGCTGTTGAAAAAGAAACGCCCAAACTTAAACTGGAATAGAACATCCCGGAAGTTGGAAAGGGTATACGGACCGGTGAGGCGGAAGGTGAGCCCCGTCCCCTGAGGTTTCAGAGCCGTCAAGATCATCCACAGGAAGGGGAACAGGAAGAGGAGTGTGAGGAGGGTCAGGGCGAAGTGGAGCCAGAATCGACGCATGGCTTAACGACGTTGGAGGAGTCGGAAACTGACGATGGAAACGGCGAGGGTGAGGACGAGGAGGGTGAAAGAGGTTGCGGCAGCCAGGCCCAGGCGGAGGTTCTGGAAATGGTCGAAGAGGTAGAGTCCGGCGACGCGGGTGGCCCCGACCGGTTTGCCTAGGAAGGAGATGGTCGGACCTCCACCGGTCATTGCATAGAACTCCGCAAACGCTGAGAGTGCACCGATCACGCCTACGACGACGAGGAAGAGGACCACCGGCTTCATCAGAGGGAAGAGGATGTGCCAAAGCCGGCGCCAGCCCGTTGCACCATCGAGGTCAGCAGCCTCCAAGACCTCTTTAGAGATGTTGTCTAAGGCAGCGATGAACAAAATCATGCCGAAGCCGGCATTCTTCAGCGTCATTGCAAACACGATACCAAACATCGCCGTTTTGGGATTGGAGAGGATCCCAAACTCTGGTGTGCCCAGATGGAGGGTCCCGAGAAGAAGCGCCAGAGCCCCATACTTTGGCGCATAGATCAACGTCCAGACAATCCCCACCACAAACGCGTCCAAGACAAATGGCAAGAAGATCAGGGTTCGATAGACCTGGATGGCCCGGCCTTGACGATGCAGCAGGAGAGCAAGGCCAAGGGATACGACGATTCCAAAGGGAATACTCAGAAGCGCATAGTAGAAACTGGCGATAATGCCCCAGAGGAACCCGGGATCTCGAAACAGGTATCGGTAGTTTTCCAACCCGACAAATTGCAGCCCGGACAAGACGTCGAATAGATGTGTGACCCGTGTGAAGGAGAGGTAGAGGGCATAGAAAAAGGGGAACCCCAGGAACACAAAGAAGACCAGTGCGAAGGGCGAGAGAAACAACACGTAAGTCAGAGCACGACGGCGGGGGACTTTCATGGGACTTCTCGCCGGATTTTATCCAGGATCGCTGTGGTGGAATAGCCTGCGAGGTAGGGGACGATCCGTACTTCACCTCCCCATTGTCGGACCAGGTCTGCCCCGACCACCTGGTCCGGGGTGTAATCCCCACCTTTGACCAGGATTTGAGGTCGGAGATAGGCGATGAGGTCGTATGGGGTGTCTTCCGCGAAGGGGACAACGTAGTCCACGACCCTTAGGGCTTGGAGCATCTGCATTCGGTCAGGGAGGGAGAAGATCGGGCGTCCGGGCCCTTTCAGGCGGCGGACCGAGTCGTCCGTATTCAGTCCCACAATCAAGAGGTCTCCCATGGCCTTGGCCTGGGTGAGGACGTGGAGGTGGCCTGGATGCAAGAGGTCGAAACAGCCGTTCGTGAACACGAGGACCTGGCCCTGCTCTCGATGGTGATCCGCCCATGCCTTGGCCTTTCGCCATGCTTCGGGGACCCTCGACATGCCTAAATTATACGGACGACCGGACATCTGCCATCGGTCGGACGGGAGGAAGATAGCGGCAAGCGTCTGGCACCAAGTTCATGGCATCGTTTTGGGGGGCACTTTATAATTGAAAGCCAAAATTGGGGCCGTAGCTCAGTTGGGAGAGCGCCAGAATCGCACTCTGGAGGTCAGGGGTTCGAATCCCCTCGGCTCCACCAAATAAAACCCACTGGAGGTCCCCAACATCATGTATCCCTTCCGAGAGATCGAGGAGAAATGGCAAAAGCGTTGGCGGGAAGCCCGCATTTATGACGCTCCAGATACCCCCACTCGCCCCAAGTATTACGTCCTGGAGATGTTCCCCTATCCCTCCGGCGATCTGCACATGGGCCACCTCAAAAATTATGTCATCGGGGATGTGGTGGCACGAATCTTCTTACGCGACGGCTACGATGTCCTTCACCCCATGGGATGGGACGCCTTCGGTCTCCCCGCAGAAAATGCTGCCATTGACCGGGGTGTAGACCCCAAAAAATGGACATACGGCAACATTGAAACCTACCGCTCCACCCTGAAAAGACTCGGGATCAGTTACGACTGGCGACGGGAAATTGCAACCTGCGCGCCAGAGTATTACCGTTGGACCCAATGGCTTTTCCTGTTCCTTTACAAACGAGGGCTGGCCTATCGGGCCTCCGGCCTGGTCAACTGGTGCCCCCACTGTAAAACCGTCCTGGCCAACGAACAGGTGGTCGATGGCAAGTGTGAACGTTGTAAGACCCCCGTGATCCGAAAGGAACTGGAGCAGTGGTACTTCAAGATCACGGACTATGCCCAGCGTCTCCTGGACGACTTAAAGAAATTGGAAGGGAAATGGCCCGAGCAGGTGATCAAACAGCAGATCAACTGGATTGGACGCTCAGAGGGGACCGAAGTTCACTTTTTGGTGGAGGAATGGGAGGAGCGGCTCCCGGCCTTCACGACCCGGATTGACACGCTGTTTGGTGTCACCTTCGTCACCATTGCCCCGGAACATCCGTTTGTCAAGAAATATCTGGACCGGTTCCCGAATCGGGACGCCGTGCGGGCTTATGTGGAGCAGGCGCTCCGGAAGTCCGACATTGAGCGGACCGCACTCGATCGGCCCAAAACAGGGGTCGATACAGGGATCACGGTTCGACACCCCCTTACAGGGGAACGGGTCCCGCTCTGGGTCGGCGACTATGTGTTGGCCACCTACGGGACGGGTGTGGTGATGGGCGTCCCGGCACACGATCAACGCGACTTTGAATTTGCCAAGAAGTTCGGACTTCCCATCCGTGTCGTCATTCGGCCTGTGGACGGAGAGATCCCGGACCCCGAGACCATGGAAGGGGCCTTTGAAGACTACGGGGTCATGGTGAACTCCGGCGAGTTCACGGGCTTAGACTCCAAAACAGGCATCCAAAAAGTCGGAGAAAAACTCAAGGAACTTGGCCTGGGCGGGCCGACGGTGACCTACAAACTCCGGGACTGGCTGATTTCAAGACAACGATACTGGGGGGCCCCCATCCCGATGATCCACTGTGAACGGTGTGGGGTCGTGCCGGTCCCTGAGGAAGAGTTGCCCGTCCTGTTGCCTGAAAACATTGAGAGTTATCTCCCGAAAGGACGGTCCCCGTTGGAGGACGTCCCGGAATTTATGAACACGACATGTCCTTCCTGTGGCGGTCCTGCCCGGCGAGACCCGGATACCATGGACACATTTGTGGATTCGTCATGGTACTTCTTGCGGTTTATCGATCCTCATAACGAGACCCAGCCGTTCGACCCCCAAAAGGCGAATGCCTGGATGCCGGTGGACCAATATATCGGGGGAGCGGAACACGCCACCAAACACCTGATCTTTGCGCGGTTCATCACCAAGGCCCTGTACGATGCGGGCCTTCTGGAAGTGGATGAACCCTTTGACCGGCTCTTTACCCAAGGCCTGGTGCTGAAACGCTATTGGTACTGCCCGACTTGCCATCGCCTGGTGGATGGAGAGGTCCGGGACGGCAAACACGAGGCCTGTGGCACGGAGGTCGAAGAACGGCTGGAGATGATGTCCAAGTCCCGCGGGAACATCGTCCCGGTGGGGCCCTTCGTTGCGGAGAACGGGGCAGATGTTGCGAGGATCGCGATCCTGTTTGCGGCACCTGCAGAAAAGGATATGGAATGGTCCGACGCCGGGGTAGAAGGCGCACGACGGTTCCTACAACGAATTTGGAGACTCTACCAGGAATACCCTCCGAAGGCCTCGGTGGAGGTGGATCCGGAGACCTTGGATCCGGAGGAGAAACGGCTGTACATCCGGCTCCAGAAAACCCTGAAGGGGGTGACCGAGGATTCCCGGGCGTTCCACTTCAATACCGCCATTGCAAAGTTGATGGAATTTCTGAATGAACTCACGGAATTTCCAGCCAAGGACTCTCCTGTCTTTGCCCGTTCCCTTCGGGACTTTGTGCTGATGCTGGCTCCTTTTGCTCCTCACCTGGCCGAGGAGTTGTGGGAACAAATGGGAGGACAGGGGTTCGTTGCACGGATCCCCTTACCGAAACCAGATGAACGCTACCTGGAAGAGGAGTCGGTGGTTATCCCCATTCAGGTCAATGGCCGGGTTCGGGCACGGGTGGAGGTCCCCCGTGGAATCTCAGAAGAGGAGATCGTAGAACGGGCCCTGGCTCACGAGAACGTCCGACGCTACGTCCAGAACAAAGCGATTCGCAAAGTCATCTATATTCCAGACCGGTTGTTGAATCTTGTGGTCTAATCCCCTCTGTTGCCCAAGCCAACCTCGGGATCTACGGATCCGGAAAACGAGGGGGCAACGAGTTCCCTTTGGCATGGCAAGATCTCCCCAAGAAGGAGTGTGGTCATGAAGGTTCTCGTCATCGGCTCTGGGGGCCGAGAACATGCCCTGGCCTGGGGGCTGCATCGGGCTGGTGCAGACGTGGCGGCTTTGCCCGGGAATGCCGGGACCTTGAATGTCGGGCAGAATCTTGAAGGATCCTGGAAAGATCGTGACACGGTCAGGGTGGCCATGGAGACGTTCCGGCCGGATCTTGTGGTCCTGGGGCCGGAGGCCCCAATCGCCGAAGGCTTAGGCGATTGGATCCGAGAGACGATCGGGATTCCGGTCTTTGCCCCACCCCAAAAGACGGCCTTTCTGGAGGCTTCCAAAATCCGTGCCAAAGAGTTCATGGCTCGACACGGGATCCCTACAGCCCGTTTTGAAACCCACACAGATCTGACCTCTGCCTTGGCCAGCCTGGACCGTTGGCCGACCTGGCCGCTGGTGATCAAGGCCGACGGCCTCGCAGGAGGGAAAGGCGTCGTCATTGCCCCGGACCGTCAGACCGCACAGCAGACCCTTGTGGAATTCATGGAAAAAGGGAAGTTTGGCTCCGCATCCCAACGCGTGGTCCTGGAAGAATACCTGACGGGATACGAGGCCTCTGTCTTTGTCCTTATTGATCGGCAGTATCGGTTCCAGGTCCTGGGCGATGCCATGGACTACAAACGGCTCCAAGATGGCGATCAGGGGCCGAACACAGGGGGCATGGGCGCCATCTCCCCGCATCCAAAACTCACCCCTCAAGACCGGCAGGCCATCCTGGAACGTGTTATTCAGCCGACCCTTCGGGGATTGGAGCAGGACGGGCTCCTATACTCCGGGGTCCTCTATTTCGGCTTGATGATCACGAAAGACGGTCCCTATGTCCTTGAATATAACATTCGCTTTGGGGATCCGGAGGCTCAGGTGTTAATTCCTCGGTTACGGGGGGACTTTGCAGGACTGTTGTATCGGTATGCTACAGCAGACGATGCCGAGGTCCAGGTGGAGACCGAGGCATCCCTTCACGCGGTCACGGTGATCCTGGCCTCCAAAGGGTACCCTGTCCGGTACGAAACTGGAAAGGTGGTGACTGGCCTGTCGGCGGCGGCGAGTCTTCCTCAGGTCTTGGTGTTCCACGCCGGAACACGGATGGCCGGGGATCAGGTGGTGACGGCTGGCGGCCGCGTGTTGAATGTCGTGGGCTTGGGACAGAGTCTGGCCGAAGCCCGCCAACGTGCCTATACGGCGATCCAGAAAATTCACTTTGAGGGGATGACCTACCGGACGGATATCGCGAAGTTCTAATCTTCGATCCGAACTCCCAAGACGTCTTTTTGGATCCGGATCAATTTCTCAATGGCCGGCCAGGCCTTCTCAATCATCTGATGGAGGTCTCTGGGATCAAACGGTTCCCCTTCGGCTGTCCCCTGAATTTCTACGATCTTCTTGGACTCCGTCATCGCCAGATTGAGGTCGACTTCCGCCTCCACATCCTGTTCATAGGACAGGTCCACCACGATCTCATGGTTCAAGATCCCGACGGAGACGGCGGCCACGAATTCCCGGACCGGCCACGTCTCAATCAAGTGGTTTTGGTGCATGAATCGGATGGCGTCGTAGAGTGCGACGAATCCGCCGGTAATCGCGGCAGTACGGGTTCCGCCATCGGCCTGGATGACATCGCAGTCTACGATGATGGTGTATTCGCCGAGGGCGCGGAGGTCGACCGCCGCCCGGAGGGCTCGTCCGATCACCCTGGAGATTTCTACGGACCTTGAGTCGGGCCGGACCAGTTGGCTATCGCGAACCTTGCGTACGCGGGTCGCGCGGGGCAACAGGGCGTATTCCGCGGTAATCCACCCTTCCCCCGAGCCTCGGCGCCATGCGGGGACAGTATCCAATACGGTCGCAGCACAGAGGACGCGGGTGTTGCCCATTTCGATCAATGCCGAACCTTCTGCGTCGCGCAGGTAGTTCCGCGTGATGTGAACGGGCCGCAGTCCAACCTCATCTCTGGGTTCCATGAGCACCTCCTCTCTCCCCTCCAGTGGTTTAAGTGTCCAGGATGCCGGAGAGATTGTCAAAACGTGAAGTTGACCCCCTTTTGCCGCGCCCCTATATTAAAGGGCATGAAACTTTACAACACACTCACCCGGAAAAAAGAGGCTTTTGAACCCCTAAACCCGCCCAAGGTCGGGATCTATATGTGCGGCATGACGGTCCAGGACCGTCCACACCTCGGCCACATGCGAGCCTTCCTGGCAGGCGACGTCTTGCGGCGCTACCTCGAATTCAAAGGGTACGAAGTCTCTTACATCCAAAACTTTACAGACATTGACGACAAGATCATTCATCGTGCACATCGGGAAAACATCGATTGGCGTCAGATTGCGGAGCGAAATATTGGGGAGTATCTCCGTGCAGCGGAGGCGATGAACTTTAAGCCAGCGACCTTCTTCCCTCGGGCCACCCTCCACATCCAAGAGATCATTGAAACGGTCCAAGTTCTTTTAGACAAAGGCATCGCGTATCCGGCGGGGGACTCCATCTATTTTGACATCTCCAAATTCCCGGCGTACGGCAGACTCTCCGGCAAGAAACTGGAAGATCTCTTGGCCGGTTATCGAGTTGAGCCTGCACCGGGCAAGCGCAACCCGGCGGATTTCGCATTATGGAAGGGGTGGAAAGAGGGAGAACCGTACTGGCATAGTCCGTTTGGTAAGGGCCGGCCTGGCTGGCATATTGAATGCTCGGTGATGTCCACACATTACCTGGGTCAGCCTTTTGACATCCACGGTGGGGGATCCGACCTGATCTTTCCGCACCACGAGAATGAGATCGCTCAGGCGGAGGCGGCATCCGGCACCCCCTTTGCCAAATACTGGTTCCATATCGGCTTCGTCAAGCAGTCTGGAGAGAAGATGTCTAAGTCCACTGGCCTGTTTACGCCCATCACAGATCTCTTGCAGCAGTATTCCAGCAACGCAATACGGCACTATCTTTTGAGTACGCATTACCGGACGCCCATTGACTTTGAGATGGAGCATCTGGATCGTTCCGAGCGAGCCATGGAGCGGATCACCAACTTCCTTCGAAAAGCCCCGGACCCCTCAAATCCCATTGAGGAAGTTGTCCGGTCGCCGATCCTGCAACCGTGGCTGGAGAAGTTTGAACAGGCGATGGATGACGATCTCAACACCCCTGGGGGGTTGGCCGTGATTTTTGAAATGGTCAAACAGGGCAACGAGGCCCTCCAAGCACAGAGACCGGAAGATGCTTCTGCCCTCAAAGCGGGGGTGATCTTTTTACTCCAGGTCCTGGGGTTCCGCACGGAAGAACCGGAGCAAGCGGCGGTTTGGGTAGACGACCTCCTGGGGCTGATCGTCGAGGTCCGCCAGATCTTGAGACAAGAGAAACGGTTTGACCTGGCCGACATGATCCGGGATCGTCTGAAATCGCTGGGGGTCACACTGGAAGACACCCCCTCTGGAACCCTCTGGACCCTCAAAGGGAGGACATCGTCATGAGGGAATGGGTCCTGACGGCACTGGATTTCTTGGAGGGTGTAGACTACGGAGACGCACGGTTGGTCCAGATTGAAGAACAAAAGATTACGGTTCGGAACGGTGTCGTGGAGCAAATTCATACGGGGTTGACGGTTGGCATTGGGATCCGTGTGCTGGACCACGGATCCTGGGGGTTTTATGCGACGAGCGACCTCTCGGTACCGGGGATTGCGGAGGCGGTGAAACAGGCGAAGGCCATTGCTCAGGCTTCCCGACTCGGCGGGGGCCACCCCCTCACCCTCGCAGAGGTTGAACCGGTCCAGGATACCTATGTGACCCCCCATCAGATCGATCCTTTTACGGTCCCCCTTGACCAGAAGATCGAGGTGCTCTTAAAGACGGATCAGATTCTCCGTGAGGGAAAGCATATCGTGACCCGTGAGGGTACACTCCGGTTTGTCAAACGATACCAGGTCTTTGGTTCTACGGAGGGCTCTCTTATTGAGCAGACCATCATTGAGTCCGGTGGCGGGTACCACGTGTTTGCATTCCGGGATGGAATTTTGACCCGTCGTTCTTACCCTGCGGCGCACGGTGGCAACATGCAGCGCAAGGGGTACGAGTTCATTGAGGAAATGGATTTCGTTGGCCATGCGCCGAAGGTTGTAGAAGAGGCAGAGGCCCTGTTGAAGGCCCCACCCGCCCCAGAAGGGGTGATGGACCTCGTGATCCATCATTCGCAGATGGTCCTCCAAATCCACGAATCTGTAGGACATCCACTGGAATTAGACCGGGTCTTGGGCTGGGAGGCCGGCTACGCAGGCGAGAGTTTCGCGACTTTAGAAAAACTGGGGACCTTCCAATACGGTTCCCCGCTCATGAACATTACCTCCGATTCAACGTTGCCAGGAGGGCTCGGGACCTACGGCTACGATGACGATGGAGTCCCCGCCCAGCGGGTCTATCTAATCCAGGAGGGGATCTTGAAAGGCTACCTCTCTTCCCGCGACACGGCCCTATTCATCGGTCGGAAGAGTGTCGGGGCGGCACGGGCCCAGGATTGGTCCAGAATGCCGATTGTCCGCATGACCAACGTGAACCTTGAGCCCGGCGATATGACGCTGGAAGAACTGATTGATGGCGTCAAGGACGGACTGTTTATCATGACCAACCGGAGTTGGTCGATCGACCAACGACGCCTCAATTTCCAGTTTGCCACGGAGATCGGCTGGCGGATCCGGAACGGCAAATTGGCAGAAATGGTGCGGACACCCATCTATTCCGGGATTACCCCGGAGTTCTGGCGGAGCATGGACGGGGTCGCCAACGACTGGTATCTTTGGGGCATCCAGAACTGTGGGAAAGGGGAACCTTCCCAGGCGATGCATACCGGCCATGGGACCCCATCGGCTCGATTCCGGAACGTACGGGTGGGAAGTGTGAAAGATTAGCGACGCTCCAGCCTCCCGTGCATTGATTTTTCGGCTTCTTTCCTGGATATTTATGCATCCACGCCCCCGTAGCTCAATTGGATAGAGCACCTGACTTCGGATCAGGGGGTTGGGGGTTCGAGTCCTCCCGGGGGCGCCTTGACTCGAATGTCCAAAAAGAAGAAGACCCATGTCACCGAAGGTGAATCTCCTCCCTTGTCACTCCCGCGTTGGTTCTCCCGGATCCCTCATCCCATCCTTGCCCTCTTCGGATACCTGCCTTTTTGGACGTTCTATTTCCGTGCCATCCTCTGGAAACAGGCATTTCTGTGGGAAGACTTTCTTTATCAGAACTACGTTTACCGCTTCTTTGCCGCCACGCATTTAAAAGAGGGGATTCTTCCCTTCTGGAACCCTTACATCTGGAGTGGCCTTCCCTTTGTCGCAGATGTGCAGGCCGCGGTCTTTTACCCCTTAAACCTTGTGTTGACCCTGTTTGTCAAGAACGGATGGCTGGCCTACCATACCGTGGAAGTCCAAGCCCTCCTTCACGTCCTTCTTGCCGGATGGTTCATGTACCTTGCCCTTCGGTGGATGGGATTTTCCGGAATCCCCGCGTTTCTCGGTGGGCTGACCTTCATGTTCTCCGCTCGGATCATCCTGGAGATTACCCATTTGAACACCCTCCATGTGGTCACATATATTCCCCTCGTATTGGGTCTTCTCTGGAAGGCGTGGGACACTCGAAAAATCCGTTGGGCCATTCTGGGGGGCTTGGTCCAGGGCATTGGGGCACTGGGCGGGTATCCACAGACTCAGGTCTGGCTTTTCTTTGCTCTCCTCCTCCTGAGTTTCGTGTGGTGGGGGACCCGTGACCGGTCCTTCCGCCCCTTTGGCTACTTGATCGTGCTGGAGATTTTTGCCGTTGGCGTTCCGTTGATCCAGTACGTCCCTACCGTCCTCGCCTTCCTGGAATCTGCGCGTGCCCACTATACCAAAGCCGAACTCCTGGCCATCAGTGTAGACCCAGGCCGATTGATTACATTACTTGTGCCACGGTTCTTTGGTTCCGTGGACGGAGGAATTGCCACGACCTACTGGGGCCACGGTCCCACGTATTTCTACTGGGAAACGGGAGGCTATGTCGGACTTTTGCCAATTCTCCTCTTGCCGCTTGTCCGCCGGAGCCGGAACCAGCCCATCAAATGGGGGGCTCTTCTTCTCATGCTCTTCGGCATCCTCATGGCCCTCGGGAAATATTCGCCGCTCTATCAACTGCTTTTCTATGTGTTTCCTCCATTCCATCAAATGCGTTCACCCGCAAGATTCATGCTCCTGTATGTCCTGGGAGGTACATTCGCGCTGACTCTGGGCATTCAGATGTTGAGCCAGCAAACCCGTAGCCTGTCACGCGGGATCCGCCGTGAACTCCTGACATGGGCCGGATTCCTCCTCTTCCTCATCCTCCTCGCACTCATAGGCTTCTCCATCCCCTCGGTCGTCCGATCTTTTGTGACCTCGGAATCCATCCGCGCGATGATCCTTATTCTTGTCTTCACCGGGTTACTGTTCGGCATCACCCCCAAGAACCGCCCCCAGGTCCTTACGATCCTGACCCTGGGGATCTTCTTTGACCTTTATGCCTTTGGTGGGGCATTCAATAATGGGAAAATTTCGCCTGCACGGTTTTTTGCAAAGACCCCTCAACTCCAAAACATCCAAAAACTTCAACAAGAGGAGCTCTTCCGGACCAACATCCGGCAGAAATCCCTTATCCTCTATCCACGAAACATTGGCTCGATTTACCGGATCTTCACGACGGACGGCTACAATCCCCTCGTCCTCAACCGTTACAACATTTTCAAACAGTCCAAAGTCCTTTCTCGGGAAAAGCGTTTTGACATGCTCAATGTGCGATTTGAGACACGGAGACAGGGCCAGGGGGCGGTTCTGGTTGAACGAACCCATTATCTCCCACGTGCCTACCTGGTGTGGCGGTATCAGGTCATCCAAGACTCCACGCAAGTGATCCGTACCCTGGCTTCGCCTGAGTTTGATCCTTTTCGGATGGTCGTATTGGAACGTCAGCCGACCCTTCCGATCCCCGACCCGCCACCTGTGGACTCGATTGTTCCTGCCAAGATCGTTTCTTATACACCGAACCGGATTGTCCTGAAGGTCTCTGCCCCGGACAATGCGATCCTGGTGCTTTCTGAAAATTACTATCCCCTCTGGGAGGCCACGGTGGATGGGGAAAAGGTCCCTGTCATCCCCGCAAACTATACGCTTCGGGCCATCACGGTGCCCAAAGGCAACCATACGGTGGTCTTTGAATACAATCGGAAACTGTTTAATTTGGGTTTGGGGCTGACCGCGATCTTTTTGATCGGTGGGGTGTTTTTGGTCTGGGTCCTTCGTTGAGTCAGGTTTTAGATCTTCGCAGGAGCACAAATGCGGGGACCACACTCAGAGCCGTGATGATGACTGCCATGACCACGGCAGGGGTCCGGCCAAAACGGTCGGCTC
>CAYQZW010000038.1:0-15080 GCA_964422065.1 uncultured bacterium
TTCAAAGCGATAGATCCGGGTCTCCGGATCTTCGAAGCAATCGGGCGGTAACCCAGCCTTCAAACAGGTATATTTCAGGAAGGTATCGCGGTCCCAGCCCTGTTCCACCGGGACTTGAGGCAACAAGAGCCCTCGGTGGAAGCCTCTCTCCATCACCAGGCCGTGCCGGCCGACCTGGATTTCCTGGAGGTCATGCACAGACACAAGGGGGGTCAGCAGAGAAATCTCAACAGTGAGGTCAGGGAATTCTTCCCTTTGGAGAGGGGGAAACCGTGGGTCTTGGAACGCAGAAAGAAGGGCTGACTCAATGACCATTTCCTCAACCTCACGTTGCCGGAATGTACCGATACAACCCCGGAGATGGCCGTGTTTCTTGAGGGTCACAAAGACCCCGTATGGGCGGAGTCCCAGCCGACGCTGGGGTTTGGGTTCCGGTAAGTCCTGTAAGGCACGCCACACGGCCTGCCGAGCCAGAGACAAGAGATACGCTTTGTCTTCCTTGCGAAGTGTCTGAGGGTCAGGCATGGCGGGTAAACCCTACGGCCGCATATCCCACAAAATAGCCGGTTCGGGTTCCCAGGACGTCCAGGGAGTTGGTGTAGTCCAAAAGTTCGCCCTGCTCTACTCCGAGGGATTTCAAGGTCGCCAGGAGAAGTGCGATGGGGTGAATGCCACAGGCCATGATCTCCCCTCTTTGGTGTGCATGGAGAAGCGCGGTCGGGTCCATTTCAAGGATCTGGTTCAATGTTCGTTCGTCCATACGACGCCCTTCGTCATAGGAATAGCCGTGATAGAGGTCGGAAGATGTCACAATCGCCCAAGGGCGATCCAGGCGGCGAAGCACGGAGGCGAGGCTCTCCCCTGCTCTCTCGTAGTCGGGAATGGCGAGGGAGCCCACCAGGATCGGTAGGATTTGAAACGATGGGAGTCGGACCTGGAGCCAGGGAACGAGCACCTCTAAGGAATGTTCCGGTTCATGAAATGGGATCCCGCTCCGAAACAGGGACTCTTGGCTCAGGAGTTCTTCAGCCAAATCTTCTGCAACTTGGACCTCTCCCAGGGGGGTGACCCAGGTCCCGGTCGGATAGACGGCCAGGTCGTTCAGGGGAAAATAATGGCTGGGCCCCAGCAGGACGACCCGTTCAATTTCCTGAGGGAGCGATCCAATGGCAACCGCTTGTGGCTGGCCAGCGTAAGGATATCCCGCATGGGGCGCAATCACCGCTACCAGGTCCAGACGGAGCTGTGGATTTGTGGAATTGAACAACTGTTGGATTGTTTGGAGGAGGTCCTCCGGGTCCGAAGGATAAAAGGTTCCCGCTACTGCAGGGAGGCGCCTCATGATCGTTACAAGATATACCGCGAAAGATCCAAATCTTCAACAATAGACTGGAGCCGCTCGTCCACGTAGGCCTCGTCCACGGTGAACTCCAGAAGTCCGGGCTTAGGGAGTTCAAACAGGAGGTCTTCAAGGAGGAGGCTCATCACGGTATGCAAACGGCGTGCCCCGATATTCTCAGTCTTTTCGTTGACCAGATAGGCATAGTGTGCGATCTTCTGGATGGCCCCTTCGGTGAAATGGAGTTTGACCCCTTCGGATTCCACCAAGGCTTGATACTGCTTTGTTAGGGCGTTCTCCGGCTCCACGAGGATCCTTCGGAAGTCCTCTTCGGTCAGGGGATCCAGTTCTACGCGGATGGGGAACCGCCCTTGGAGTTCTGGGATGAGATCTTGTGGGCTGGTCATGTGGAATGCGCCAGCCGCGATGAACAGGATGTGGTCGGTCCGGACCATCCCGTGTTTGGTCTGGACCGTGGTCCCTTCCACAATGGGCAACAAGTCGCGTTGGACTCCTTCTCTGGAGACATCCGGACCGCCCCGACGGTCGGTCCCCGCAATCTTATCAATCTCATCCAGGAAAATGATGCCGGAGGTTTCGGCCCGTTTCAGGGCCTCCTGAACAACCTCATCCATATCAATGAGTTTCTGGGCCTCCTCCTGTTCCAGGATTCGGAGGGCTTCTTTTACGGTGACTTTTCGGCGTTTCCGTTTCTTGGGGAACAGCGCCTCCAGTCCTTCGGGCATCAGGAGATTCAATTCTTCAATGCCTTGGGGACTGATCACCTCAAAGAAGGGCGCCGTAGGTCGCTCAATCTGCAATTCCACCATCCGATCGTCCAACTTCCCTTCTCGGAGCAGAGACCGAATCCGTTCTCGGGTCTCTTGGATCTCTGCATCCGAGCGATCCTCAATGCCGGGAAACAGGAGTTCTACCAGCCGATCTTCCGCGAGTTTTCGGGCTTTTTCGCGGACCTGCGCCGTTTTTTCGGCCTTGACCATATTGACGGCCACGTTGACCAGGTCCCGGACCATACTCTCCACGTCACGGCCCACGTACCCCACTTCTGTGAACCGTGTGGCTTCAACTTTGACGAAAGGGGCACGGGCCAGCGCGGCCAATCGGCGTGCGATCTCTGTTTTCCCGACCCCTGTAGGGCCGATCATCAGGATGTTATTGGGCGTAATCTCTTCCCGGATCGGTTGGGGGGCATGCATCCGACGCCATCGGTTCCGGAGGGCCACGGCCACTGCCTTTTTGGCGCGCTCCTGGCCAATGATGTATTTGTTGAGTTCCTCAACAATTTGGCGCGGCGTCAAGTCCGCCAGAATCTCTGAAGAGGGTTTCGTTGCTAAAAGGCTTGGATCTTTCGAAACTTCCACAGTCTCACCTCCTCGGTCTGTTTATTTTACAACGTTGGATCCCCGGATGTCGGTCTCTGGTTAGAAATGCTCGGAGGTGGATCCCTGGGATCTACTTGAGGATCACAAAGCGGCCACGTTGGAGTTTCCCGGTTTTCAAGTCTTTGACCACGTAGTAGTACATCCCTGAAGCCACGGCCTGGTCACGGTCTGTGATCAGATCCCACGTTGCCTCCCCTAAGATGGGGTCGTGGTGTTCAATGGTCTTGATCAGTTCCCCGTTCATGGTGAAGATGTAGATGATGCAGTTTTCGGGGAGATTATAGAACCGGATCACCCGACCCCGAGGATTGCCCGGCTGGTCCCAGACACTGGACTGCCGGTAGGGGTTGGGATAGACACCGACCTTCTTTTCGGATGTTGGCGGAGTGCCGGGCACGACTTCAATGAGGTTCTGGCCGATGGCACTCTCCAGGCTTTCCAGACCAAGTGTCGGCTCCCCTTGATCAAAACTGGTGACCGCGTATTGATAGGTAAAGCCGTTTTTCACGCCCCGGTCCACGAATTCATACCAGCCTTCATAGCCCGGGATGGTGGATGTGGGGGGCAACCCCCGGTTGTACCCGATGCTGTCTATTCGGTCAAACTCTGCCAGAAGGATGAACGTCGTGTCCTGAGGGCCCTTGCGATAGATGCGGTAGCCCTCAAAGTCTCGTTTATGGGTGTTGGGGTCAATGGCGGATTCTGGGGAGTTGTCAAAGAGAAGAATGACTTCATTGGATCGAACCCGGTAGGTCAGACGAGGCGATGGCGGAGGGGCGGGCAAGATATAATGGGAATCATAGGCCTTCTGTGCCCAGAAGGCGTTGGTTTTCAAGTGCTCCTCGTTTTCTCCTGCGACAAAAGCGACCGTGAAGACGATGGAATCTCCGGGGAAAAGGTGAGGGATGGGACCGATCGAGACTAAGGAGATGGGGTCTGGATAGCCGTGTTCAATCACATAGGCCTCGTCCACATCAGGGTCCCGGACCGTATCGGACATGATCGCGTACCGGGTGTCATCCCCAACGGACCCCACCATATCCTGCCAGGACCACCAGTGGAAGTTGACGTTCAGGGAGTCCATGGGCACCGGACCCTGGATCCCCAGGATTTTGACCCCAGCCCACTGGGTAGCCAACGTGTCCACCCCGGAATTGTGTTCGTACACCATGCGCAGGGAGTCGTCAAAGTAGAGCCGCTTAAATTGGAACATGTCCGAGGAATTGAACCGGTCTCCCCAGAAATCTCGGGATGCCGAGACCAACTCTGCATACATCCCCAAGTACACGTCTGAGAGTTCGGCTTCGGGATTGTCGTTGTAGATGACAAATTCAACAATGACGAAATCGTCGGCATACGAGTAACTCCAGGCGTAACTCCGCTGGTGGACTCGTAAGTACAAGGGTTGGTGATTTGGGGGAGAAGGATCCTGGATGTAGTCGTAGTACGTCGCGAGGAAGTCCTGCTCGGAGACGGCCTCGGGGGTGTAATAAGCACTGGTGATCAGAGAGGACCGCTTCATCACGGTGTCTCCAACTTCTGGGGTCGGTGCGAATTCAAACCCTTGGGTCCCGGCGGAGGCTGTGGTGGCATCGGAGACTGCGGTCGTGACCCGGGGCTCGCCCGTCATCGGGTCAATGGCCCCGACCCAGAGGCCAGCACGATACAGGTGTTCGTTGCCGGTCCCCTTGGGGTATTCCATGGAAGGCAAGGGCTGAAACGTGTGGGGATCGTAAACTCGGAAGCCGTTCCCGAGCATGCCAAAGTTCGAGACTGTGAGAGCCACTTTCCCGATGGTGGTGTAGTGATAGACATCCGTGACCCCAAAGAGGGCGCTGGTCATCATCACGCCAAGGATCACGCCTCTCAGGACGTTCCGGTTCATCCGCCGCCACCTCCTGTATCCGGTGGGGGTGGAGGCTTCTCCACCCGCTCAAACTTTAAGATCCGATTTTGATCGGTCAGGACATAGAGGTATTTCCCGGTAAGGCTTACGGTCAGGCGTTTGGGGGCTTCTGCAACACCCGTGGCCTCCTGAAGGTTTACCACCGTCAAGACCGAACCGTCCGGCCGAAAGACCTGAATCCGTGCATTTCCAGAATCCGCGACATAGATAAACCCGTTCTCATCCACGGCCACATCCAGCGGTCGGAGAAACATGCCCTGGGCGGTATCGCCCTCCGGATTGAGGCCACCCAGATGCAAGACACTCTCCAGGGTTCCATAAGGACCCCAGACTTCTACCCAGTTATGGCCGGTGACAGCGAGATATAACTTCCCTCCAGTAAACGTCAGTCCGCGGGGTTCATCAACGAACAAGATCCCAGAGCCGAAGGTGGAGAGGGTGTCCACCAGGGTGTCGCGGACCCTAAGGACCAGATCTTGGTCTGGCAAAGAAAGGAAAAGGTCCTGGCTATCGCCTTCTGCGATGCCCGCGATTCCTGTTGAAAGTTCCGAGGGGAGGGTCAGGGTATCGGTTGGGGTCCCGTCCAGGGTCAAGTGGAACAAGCCCTCGGGGCCTGCGATCCAGAGTTGATGGTCTGGGCCGAAGTCCAAGGCGGTGCCGGTGAAGGTCCAGGCGGCCACCTCGGTCCCATTGCCAAAGAACTTGTGGATGCCCGTGGAATCCAGGACGTAGAGATAGCCGTCCGCCCCGTACTCAAGGTCCAGGATCGTCCCGGCCAGGTGCTCTCCCCAGACCGAGATAAAGGTATACGTGGATTCCGGGGGGATCTCGCCGGAGGGTTCGGGAGGCAGGGGAATTTTCTCCGTGCATCCCTGCCAGAGCCCAAGGGCGAGGACGAAAAGCGTTAATGCAAGAGGTGTCCGGTTCATTGGATCGCCAAACTCCATCGAGAGACGGCGGGCAGATAGCCATAGCCGGTGATGGAATATTCAAAGGTTAGACGGCCGAGGGAGAGGGAGAGACCTGCAGATGCGCCCGTGGGAGGGAAAGAGTACCCGGGGGACGGAGGACGGAAATTGTAGCCAAAGTACAGCCGGAAGTTAGAAGTGGGACGGAACTCCAGACCCCAACGTGCGGTTTCCTCTTCGTCCGAAGGTTTTTCCAGTTGGAGGACCCCGTAGAGTTCGCGGGTCAACTGGCCTGAGACCCCCATGCGGTACGTGATCGGCAACGAGAAGCCTTCGTACCCACGAGGGGCCCAGAGATCAGGCCCTAAGTGGGAAAGGACCACACCAATTTTGATGTCCCGATAGCCGACGTTGTACAGGGTGCCGATGTCCAGGGCTGCGCCATGGTACTGGACATCCGCAAGGGTCTCCTGGATGAATTTGAGGGTGAGGCCGTAGCCAAAGCGGTCTGTAATCGTCCGGGCATACGTCAATCCAAGGTAAAGCCCGCCGTTGTTGAAGTATCGGCCCGTACCGAAGGGGTGGTTCTCGTCGGTCTCCTCAATGTAGCCAGCCAGGAGAGCCCCGATCTGGACCCCGTAGACCGCATTTCTGCGGGGGATCACAAGGCCTACCCACTCATGCGCAACATCCAGGAACCAATCCGTGTGGTTGACATAAGCCTGAGAAGTGCGGAAGAACGAGACGATGCCTGGGTTCCAGTATAGGGCCGAGGCGTCTTGAAGGATGGAAACTGCAGCGCCGGCCAACCCGGTAGCCTCAGCGCCCGGGCCGATTTTTAGAAATTGGGCTTGGGTGGTTCCGACCTTCTGGCCGCCCAGCGCCACAAGGGAGGCCGGCACGGCCAGGAAAAGCAAGGCCAAACCGATGGCCCGAAGAGGAAGATGCCCAGGTATCCGTCTGGAAGTCATTGTCTGATTCTGGTGCCGCATGAGGATCCCAATTATACACTGGCTCCGGATCTGGGAAAAAGGGCTTACAGTTGGATCCGGATTGAGGTGGTCCATTTCTTGAGGCGATCATCCGGTCGGGTATGGATCCGCGAGGCGGGGAAGCCTGCCTTCGTAAAGAACCGCTTCAACGTCCGGAGTCGCTTTTGTGTTAAGGTCTTGTAAGGGCCTTGGTACATCCGGATCTCGATCCGCGTGACCGATCTTGAGGAAACACTTTCCACCAGGCGCTGGAGGACCTTTTTTCCGCCGGCGGAGAGTTGGTCTTTATAGCGAACAAAGAGTTGGAGGGTCCGGATGGTAAGGGTCAGGGTATCTTGGGGTGCGGAGACCCCCTCTAAGAGGGAAGGGGGAGAGGGAGGCGTTGAAGAAGAGGCCAGGATCTGTGAGGCCCGCTCCTGGCCTAAGGCGGCGAGGAGTTTTTGGTTTTGGACCTTGAGATCTTGGAGTTCCTGGACCGTGGGCTGCCAGTATTCCCGGTAGAAATAGAGGTCCACTCCCACGATGACCAGGAGGGCGATGAAACTCAGCCAGCCCAGGATCCGAAGCATGCGGAAAATATACAATGTCCAGAACGTTGAAACAAGCACACTTTGAACGGCTCCTGGGGTGCTGTATAACTTACGACGTGCAAAAAGGCGAGGGTGGCGGAACTGGCAGACGCGCCAGATTTAGGATCTGGTGGGGATTCCCCGTGCGGGTTCAAGTCCCGCCCCTCGCACCTTGCATCGAAAAAAAGCGCTGACTATAATTGGCTCATGCTCATTTTCCTTCTTGTGACATCGATTGGGTCTGCAATTCCCTCCGTCTCCGTTGGTATCTCCGGGCTTGTTCCCATTCAAACCCAGAACCTCCTCTATGGGCACGGTATGAACCTCGCCGTTGACATGTGGACGTGGCACTCCTGGGTTGCCCTTAGGGCTGAAGCCCATCTCTTCTCTTACCGAGGTGCTTACGATTATCGGGTGCAGATGGCCACCCTCGGTCCGGCTTTTCGCATCTGGACGCCGATGGCTCAGGTTGACTTTGCTATGGCCTCGGCTTGGGTACAGAGACATCGGGGAGAGGGGAAAGAGTCGGGCCAACTTTTAGGTTACGGGCTGGGCCTAAGTTGGCAAGTCATACAGTGGACCAAACTAAACGGAGAGGTTGGAGCCCGTCTGTGGGTTTTCCCGGGCCGACAACAAGATTTCCGTGCGGTCTCGGTGGATTTGTCTGTCAAACCGAAGTTCTAAAATGTTTGGACCGGCTACTCGGGTATGGGCAGAGGTCTCTCTGGAGGCCCTTCGAAAGAACTTCCGTTGGATCCAGAATCTGGTTGGGTCAGATGTCAAAATCGCCTCCGTCTTGAAGGCCAATGCTTATGGGCATGGCGCGGTAGTGATTGCCAAGGCGCTGGACCGTGAGGCGGCATTATTCGTCGTCGCAACGCTGGAAGAAGCGGTGGAACTGGATGAAGCAGGAGTCCAGACTCCGATTTTGATCATCGGCCCCCTATGGCATCCAGAAGAATGGGAAACTGCGGTGTCCCGAGGGTTCCGGATCTCGATCGGGCACTTGGAGCAACTCCAGGCTTTGGTGCAATGGCTCCCCCAATCCCCGAAGGAGGCGGTGGTCCACCTCCAGGTCGATACGGGAATGAACCGAACCGGGATCCAGGTCGAGGAAATGGATGCTGCAGTTACCCTCCTCTCCTCTACCCCAAAGGTTCGATGGGAAGGTGTGTACTCGCATTTTGTAGCTTCAGATCTGAACCCCACCCTAACTCGGGAACAGTTCGAACGATTCCAAGAGGTCCTCAAAGCCATCCCTAACCCCTCGCGTCTTCTCCGACACATGGTCAATTCTGCAGCATTGGTCACGTTTCGGGAAGGTTTTCTGGATATGGTCCGGCCGGGGATTTCACTTTACGGGTGGGCACCCCACCCTTCGTTATCTGCGAAGTTTGCCTTACATCCCGTCATGCAGATCCGCGCCCGAGTCCTCCAGGTCAAAAAGGTCCAACCGGGTCGAGGGATCGGATACGGCCCTCTGTATCGGACCACTAAGGAGACGTGGGTGGCGACGCTGGGGATCGGGTATGCAGATGGTTTTCCTCGTTCTGCCACGAATCGGGCAGAAGTCTTAATCCGTGGGAAACGTCGGAGAGTCTTGGGCTCCGTGACCATGGACCTGGTGATGGTGGAGGTCGATCCCGATGTCCAGGTCGGAGACGTGGCGACCATTTTGGGGCGGGATGGCGACCAGTGGATCACGGTCCATGACCTGGCAACCTGGGCAGGAACGATCCCATACGAGATTTTGGTCCGTGTGGGGCCCCGGGTCCGACGGGTCTATTTAGAACCCGAGGAAAAATCGCGGGCCTTGACCTCCGCAAACGAGAGATAGCCCGAGTCGGCTTGATCCTCCCATTGAACAATGGTCCATAGGCTCGAAGACCCCCGTTCCAGAGTAAAAATGGAAGTTCCTTTTGCGTGGGCTTCGCCAGGAGTTTCCAAGAGATAGACCTGCAGGTCATACGTGGCTTCAATCCGGACTTGTTCCAAGGTGGAGTCCACAACATTGAAGGTCAGGTTGAGGATAATGGGGGAAGGGAAGTGCCCGAGATCTAAACTCTGGAACAGTTGGCTTACCCGTGTAGATTCCGCTTCAAAGTCCCAGTTTTGGTAGAGGTCGCCAGAGGGGCCATGGACCAGCCGTTCCTCGGGCAAAAAAACGAACCGGTCCCGGTCAAAACACCGGAGATACAGGGACAAGTTAAAGTTGTTGACGGCGTTTTGGAAGTTGGTCATGACCTTGGCCGGAGTGTCGGGGAAGAGCCACTCCCCTCCTCCGGGTGCAGGAGGTTCGGGTTCCCGAAGCCTGAAGAGATCACAGCCTTGGAGGGACAATGCAATTCCTACACTCACCAGCGAGGTGAGGATCCATTTGTGCTGCGAGGAATACCAGCGTGAGCTCTTCATCTCGCGCAATTCTAACCCTCTACCCGAGAGGTGTCAATTGGCGACGAATGGTGGGAGCCTGGGAGAGGCTTACAGTGGGGCAACGGTTTAGAAGGAGCGCCGTATAATCTTCGGTATGGATCGGTTTGTGATTGAGGGTGGTGTGGCGTTAGAGGGCGAGGTCCGGGTCTCCGGCGCCAAAAACGCGGTCCTCCCCCTCCTCGCAGTATCTCTTCTCTTCCGAGAACCCATTCGTCTGACACAGGTCCCACGGGTTCGGGACACGTTTACGATGATCGAGTTGCTCCGGCTTCTGGGGGGTGAAGTGAAGTGGGAGGACGAACACACCCTTCAGATTCGGGTAGAACATCTGCGTTCCGTCCGTGCGCCTTACGACATCGTGCGGAAGATGCGGGCTTCCATTTATGTCCTGGGCCCCCTTTTGGTCCGGGAGGGCCATGCAGAGGTCTCGTTACCTGGAGGGTGTGCGTTTGGGCCGAGACCCGTCAATTTCCACATTGAGGGACTCAAACGGTTGGGAGCGGAGGTCGACCTCGAGGAGGGGTACATCATCGCGCATCACAAAGGTCTTCATGGGGCCGAGATCGCCTTTGACCGAACATCGGTGGGCGCCACAGCCCATCTGATGATGGTCGCCAGTACCATCCCCGAGGAAACCATCCTCTATAACGCCGCAAAAGAACCCGAAGTCCAGGCTTTGGGACGGTTTCTGCAGGCAGCAGGTGCCCGGATCGAGGGGTTGGGTACGGATACCCTCCGGATTCAGGGGACCCCAGATCTGGTTCCCCCTCCAGAATTCCAGGTCATCCCGGACCGAATCGAGGCGGGGACCTTTGCGGTGGCTGCGGCGATCACCGGCGGCCGGATCCGAATTCTGGGGGTCAGTTCTGACCTCTTGCCTTCGGTTTTGCCGAAATTGGAAGCGACAGGAGCACGAGTCACTCTCGGCCCGTCCTGGATTGAAGTGGCGGGCACCTCAAAGCGTCCCCGTCCTGTGGACATTGAAACCGCCCCGTTCCCCGGCTTTCCTACGGATATGCAAGCCCAGTTCATGGCGTTGATGACCCTTGCAGAGGGTTCTTCGGTGATCCGTGAAGGCATCTACCCGGACCGGTTCAAACATGCCTTCGAGTTGATGCGGATGGGCGCGGATATCCGGGTGGAAGGGGATACGGCCTTGGTCCGTGGGGTCCCTGAACTGAAGGGTGCGCCGGTCATGGCTTCGGACCTCCGAGCCTCTGCGGCGTTGGTCCTGGCAGGCCTGGTGGCAAAGGGGCGAACCGAGATCCACAGAATCTATCATTTAGACCGGGGCTATGAGGATTTTGAGAAGAAACTTGCGGCCCTGGGAGCCAAAATCCAGCGCGTCTCCGATTGAGAGAAGGGGCAATAAAAAAATGCCGGCGGAGGGACTCGAACCCCCGACACGCGGATTATGATTCCGCTGCTCTAAACCAACTGAGCTACGCCGGCAGGACGTCGAAAATTTTAAGGATCACCCTAAAAGAGGTCAACCCAAGCCTTCGTCCAGAGTTTTAAAGGGTTTCCCAGACCTGCTTCAAGAGGGCGGTGTCTTCTTCCAAGTTCGGGCTCTCGCAGATAATCACACCGGAGACCCCTTCGTCGCGGAACGCCCGTAGGAGGTCACGATACTGGAAATCGGATTCTTCAAGGATCAGGTGTTTCCGCTCACCCTTAGGGCCGTAGTCAATCCCGGAGACGTGGAAATGGACATCCTTCAGGGCCTGGGGCCCCAGTTCCTGTTTGACGTACCGCAAGATCTGGACAAACTCCTCATAGGAATTCAGTTTGCCACCGCTTCGGGCATGGAGGTGTGCGAAATCGATCAGAGGGAGAACCCCAGGGATTTCTTTGGATAGCCGAACCACCTCCTCTAAGGATCCAAATTGGGAGGGTTTCCCCATGGTCTCCGGTCGGATATCGATTTCAATGCCCTCGGACTTCAGAGTGTCGATCACTTGCTCCAGCGCTTCTTTCACGCGTTGATACACAATCTCGGGATCTGTCTTCTGATAAAACGCCGGATGGAAACATACGCTGGTGGCCCCAGCAATATAGCCGATCCGTGCTGCATTCAGGATATGCTGGATTGAGTTCCTGTATTTGACCGGGTCCTGGGAGTTCAAATTGATCCAATACGGAGCATGAACGGTCAACTTGACCCCTTCGTTTTCTGCGACTTTCCGGACCTCTTTTGCTTTGGCCTCGGACATCCGGACGCCTTGGACAAACTCAATCTCCATCGCGTCCAGGCCCAGGCGCCGAACGGTCTTGATCCCTTCTACCGTATCCCGCTTCTTGGTTTGGATAGGGATGCCTGCAGGTCCGAAATACAGAGGTTGTTTCATGCCTTTATTTTAACGGGTCAGTGGCCCGCCGTGGGGATCAAGGAAGCCGGTGTCGGATGAGGGGGAAGAACCAACGACTTCCGGAAGCGTTCGGGTTTTCCTTCTGCGCGGTATGCTTCCACGAGATCATGCTCTACAACAACACGCTGATACCCACGTTCCAAAGCCCAGAGGCGGATCCTGTGGAGATCGTAAAGGTTCAAAACCTCCTGAGGTGGCTTCCCAAACCGATCCCACAGGTCTTCCAGAACCTCATCCAGTTCTTCTGGTCTTGCGGCGGTAGCGAACCTCCGGTAGTAGGCAATCCGAACCCAGGGTTCTTCAATGTAATGTTCTGGCAACAGAGCCGTGATTTTGGAAACCACTTCTACCTGTTCATCTCGGATCTGTTCTCCGGAGAGGGTGCGGACTGCGCGATCTAAGAGGTAATAAAAGAGTTCGTAGCCGACCTTTCGGGCGTGTCCGTGCTGTTCGACACCAAGAAGGTTCCCGGCGCCTCGGATCTCAAGATCTGCCATCGCGATCCGAAGGCCTGCCCCGAGATGGCGGTACATCTTGAGGGCCCGGAGACGTTGGAGCGCTTTCCCCCGGACCGTTTTGGGTACGAAAAAATACGCAAAGGCTTGGACCGTGGAGCGGCCGACCCGACCCCGGAGTTGATGCAACTCAGCCAAGCCAAAAAGATGTGCGTTTTCCACGATGATGGTATTCGCGCGAGGAAAATCTAAGCCACTCTCAATGATGGAGGTGCTTAGGAGGACATCCAGTTCACCCCGATAAAACTTCAAAAAGACCTCTTCGAGTTCTCGTTCGCGCATCTGGCCATGGGCGATCCCGATCCGAAGGTCAGGAATCAGCCGCAAGAGCCGGTCCCGAACCCTTAGCAATGATGCGATCCGGTTATGCAGATAAAAGACCTGCCCTCCTCTGGCAATCTCAAACTCGATGACGCGTTTCACCACCTGGGGGTCGTATCTCCGGACGATGGTTTCTACCGGTTGCCTTCCGATGGGTGGGGTTTCGATGGTCGAGAGACTGTAGAGTTTGCCCAGGGCGGCGTACAGGGTGCGTGGAATCGGGGTTGCGGTCATCCTGAGGGTGTCAATCCCGGCATAACGGCTCCGGATCTTCTCCTTCTGGAGGACCCCGAACCGATGCTCCTCGTCAATGATCAACAAGCCCGGATCTTTGAAGGTCACATCATCTTGTAAGAGCCGGTGTGTACCGATCACGATGTCTACGGTGCCCTCTTTGAGGCCTTTCAGGATCTCCTTGACTCGGCGGGGAGGAACCAGTCGGGAGAGCATTTCCACGCGGATTGGGAACGGTTCTAAGCGGCGTCGGAAGTTTTCGTAGTGTTGGAGGGCTAAGATGGTTGTGGGGACAAGGAAAATCACCTGTTTGCCGGCGGTGACAGCCTTGAAGGCCGCGCGGAGTGCGACCTCGGTCTTGCCGAAGCCAACGTCTCCGGCCACCAGCCGATCCATAACCTGGGGCGACTCCATATCTCGTTTCACCGCCTCAATTGCTGTTTTCTGATCCGGGGTCAACTCATAGGGAAACGATGCCTCTAAGTCCAGCATCCAGGCATCGTCGGGCGGGAAGGCGTACCCCCGTTGCAGTTGTCGGATCGCATACTGGTTCAGGATTTCCTGTGCCAGCCCCCAGGCTGCATTTTCTACGGCCTTGTACCGGCGGGCCCAGTGCCCGCTGGAAAGGGAAGAAAGGGTCGGACGGACTTTGCCGTGATGGACAAAACGGTGGATCTTGTGGAGATGGAGGACCGGAACCCGGATCTCGCCGTCCCGGTATCGAATGACCACGGCGTCATACGAGACGTCCTCCTTATGGACGGTCTCAAGCCCTACAAACTCTCCGATCCCGTACTCCCGATAGACCACCAGGTCGCCGGGTTGGAGAGCATTGAGGTCTTCCACGCGTTCGCCCGGGACCACCTCTTCTTCTGGTGATCGCCGAGTCCCTGTGACCTTGACTTCCTGATCGGAGAAGACCGCGATGCGGTGCTGAGGAAGGCGGAATCCTTGAGAGAATGCCCCAATCTCCACCGGCACCCCTAACAACTCCTGATACGCCATCCGATGTCTTCGGTCCAAAGTAAAGAGCACAACCTGATAACCCGCATTGCGGAGCCGCTCAAGGTCTTGCTTTAGGAGATCCCAGCGACCGATATAAGGGGGGTTCGGTTCGACGGGACATTCAGGGACTTCACGGACCGGCGTCCAGTCCCATACTCCACGTGACTCCCCCAGGCCGGGAATCGGGACGCTTTCAAGGGCCTGAATCGAGCGCTGTGTCAAAGGATCAAAGGACCGGAGGGAGAGGATTTCGTCATCAAAGAGTTCAATCCGGACCGGATGAGGCTTGCCGGGTAAGTAGAGGTCGAGGATGCCTCCCCGGATGGCGAACTCTCCGGGGGACTCCACGAAGGGGACCCGTTCAAAACCTGCTTGGCTCAGTCGTTCCGCGACTTCGAAGGGGTCCAGGACATCCCCAACACGGACCCGTCGGTAGTGGAGGTGTTGAAGACTCTTTCGAAACGGTTCTTCATCATCCGGCGTGAGGAGGTAGATTTGGGCAATGCCAAGGGGGTTCCCAGGTTCAAATCGAAGAGCGGATACGCCGAGGGATCGCAGGGTGTCCGCGACTTCCTCCAGAACCTCCCCGCTTTCATGAACAAAGATCTGAGGGGTACCTGAAGATGCTGTACGAGCATCCAGAGCAAAGGCAATCAGAGAGGCAGGCCAGTCAGGGTCAATCGCGGGGAGTGCGGAGAGAATCTTTCTTAGGTTCTCCATGGACACGGGATTTTCGAATCCCCTCCAGCAGGTCAAACTCTTTCAGGTCTTTTAAAATGTTTTCCATCAACAGCCGGAGGTCTGACTCCAGTTCTGTATAGACATCCGGGTGATTCCGGAGGATTTTGGCCAGGGCTTTGGCCGCCTCGCCTTTGACCGACTCATTGCGTTCCTGAAGGCGTTCCAACAGTTTGGGCACAGCGCGGACATCCCCAATTTCCCCCAGGATATAGGCTGCGGCGGCACGCACGAACCAATACCCCTCATCTAAAAGGGGGAGGATATCGTCTTTCACGGCATCCCCAAAGGTGGCCAACGCCTCGGCAGCCTTTTCGCGGGTATGCCAACTCTCGGAGTACAACAGCG
>CAYQZW010000039.1:0-15003 GCA_964422065.1 uncultured bacterium
CTGGCGCGTTTGTGGTCTCGCTCGCGAGGATCTAAGTCCTGACCGAAGAGTTTCTGGATGTGTGCAGGCTGGGAGAACAGGAGGAGTTCGTTGAGGGTCCGGATCTTGAGATCGAGATAATGGCCTAAGCCCACGGCCAGACGAAGGAACGAGACCAACTGGGCAGTCTCGTCAAAGGAGATCAGTCGGGCGTGTTCCAAGGTCGCCCGCGCCCGCTCAATACGGTCCTCCAAAACGTCCCGGAGTTTCTGGGTCAGGACTTTCCGAGCCTTGCGCTCGTTCTCCAGGATTTCTGAGACGGTCTCTTTGAAGCGATCCAGGAGTTCTTCCTCGGTTACGCCAAGGGTCTCCTGGGTGTAGATCTGGAAAATATTGCCGTAAAAGTCACTTCCTTCGCCATAGAGGCCCCGGATTCCAACCCGACGTTTCACAAGGGTCTTGAGTAACGGGTCCACACTCTTGGTCAAAACAATGCCCGGCAGGTGGGCCAGGATGGAGAGCCTGAGCCCGAGGCCCGTATTGGTCGGACAAGACGTAAGATAGCCAAATTCGGGGTCAAAGGCATAGGGCCACAGGAGCCCCAACTTTCGGTCAAGGTCTAAAGCACGCTGAAAAACGTGATCCAGGGCAAGGCCCGGAGCCATAACCTGGATCCGAAGGTGATCCTCCTCGTTGATGAGAATGGAAATGCTTTCGTCCTCCGTGTAGATTAAGCCGGCTGTCTCTGGATACTTCAAAAGGTCTCGAGTCATCAAGTGCCGTTCGATGAGGAACTGCCGATCCAATTCGGAGAGATCCTTGACCGAGACGAACGGGGCATCTTCGAAGAGCGGGACGGTTCGGATGCGCTCTTGGACGATCTCCAGGACCCGCTGACGTTCCTCTTCTTCCAGTTGGGACGGGAAATGGAACGCTCGGAGGTTCCGAGCCAGGCGGGCCCGTGAACTGATCACCAGTTCCGGGTATTCACCCTCCCCGGAAAGCCAGGATGGGGTTTGCTCAATCAGGGATTGGAGTCCCATTCCAACTCTTTGAGAATCTCTTGGATCCGATCCCGGACCTCTGCGGCCTTCTCAAACTGTTCCTGAGCAATGAGCATTTCCAGTTGGCTTTCTAATTTGACTTTTTCCTTGATCAGTCGGTAGGCCTTGCGATTACGTCGATATCGGCGTCCACGGTACGTTGCTGTCCCATGGAGGTCTTTGAACAGGACTTCCAAGTTCTCCCGAAAGGCCTTGTAACAATCCGCACAGCCAAAGCGCATCGTCTTTAAGAACGTCTCGTACGACAGACCACAGGAAGGACACACGAGTTCGCGGATGATCCGTTTGGTCTGAGGCCGGACTCCTCCCTCTTCTTCTCCCGGGACGATGAGGGTGTCAGGGGCTCCGGTGGAGGTGTCCGGTGGAAGGTGTTGAGGGATAGCCATGGCGGCTTCTTCTGCACAAATCTCACAGAGCCGGTGCTCCTCTCTCCGGCCATCAATGACCTCGACAAGGATGATCGTCGCTTCTTTCAAACCACACTTTTCACACAGCATGGACCCGGCCTCGCAGGAAGTCACGAAGTCGTTCCGTCATACTCTCCACATCCAGTCCAATTTGTCGGAGCAAGATTTCTCGGGCACCGTGTTCTATGAAGTAATCCGGCAGTCCCAGTCGAAGCACCGGAACCTGAACCCCTAACTCCTGAAAGACTTCGAGAATGCCCGCACCGAACCCTCCGATCAAGACATTCTCTTCTACGGTCACGAACCGCGAAACTCCTTGTCGGAGAAGGGCTTTTAAGAGGGCAATATCCATGGGTTTAATGAATCGAGCGTTGACAACTCCCACCTGGAATCCATCCTTTTCTAAGTGTTCTGCGACCTGCAGGGCGGGATAAACCATCGCCCCCACGGCCAGGATATAAGCGTCTTTCCCATCTCGTAAGGTTTCCCAGGACCCGATAGGGATCTCATGGAGTTTTTCGGGCAACGGGACCCCCCAGCCCGCGCCTCGTGGGTATCGGAAGGCGATGGGCCCCTGATCGTACCGGTAGGCGGTGTAGATCATGTGGCACAGTTCAGCCTCGTCTTTGGGGGCCATAATGACCATGTTCGGGATCAAACGGAGGTACGAGAGATCAAACGCACCATGGTGTGTAGGACCGTCTGCCCCAACCAGGCCCGCGCGGTCCAACGCAAACCGCACCGGAAGATTCTGGAGCGCAATGTCATGGACGATCTGATCGAAAGAGCGCTGGAGGAACGTCGAGTAGATGGCCACAAAGGGGATCATCCCTTGGACCGCGAGTCCGCCAGCGAAAGTCACCGCATGTTGTTCTGCGATCCCCACGTCAAAATACTGTTGAGGCAAGGCCTCGCGGAGATACTTCAGCCCGGTTCCTGAGGGCATCGCGGCCGTGATCCCCACCACCCGATCGTCCTCCTGGGCGATCTTCAGCAATGTCCGGCCGAAGACCTCCGTATAGGAGGGGGGCCCGTTTTTCTTTTTGGGTTGACCACTGGCCAACTCGAAAGGTCCCAGCCCGTGGAACACTTCTTGGTTTCGTTCTGCGGGAGGATAACCCTTGCCTTTTACGGTGATCGTGTGGAGCAGGACAGGCCCTCGGACCTGCTTGAGGTTCTGAAGGTGATGGATCAGGGTCGGAAGGTCGTGGCCGTTGATCGGCCCAACATAGTGGATCCCCATCTCCTCGAAGAGGATGGTCGGAACCATCAAGTTCTCCAAGGATTCCCGGATCTTGCGGGCGAGGGAGCGGGCCCGGTCGGTTAGGCTCCGGGAAGGTAACCGCCCCAAAAGTTCCCACACATCGTCTTTGATCCGGTGATAAAATGGGGAAGACTTGAGTTTTGCCAAGTAGTCGGAGATGGCGCCGACATTCTCTGCGATGGACATCTCATTGTCGTTGAGTACGATGATCAGATCCGTTTTCAGTTGACCAATGTTGTTCAGGGCTTCATAGGCCATCCCGCCGGTGAGGCCACCATCCCCGATCACAGCGATCACATGAAACTTTTGACCCAGCCGGTCTCGGGCAATCGCAATCCCCAGGGCGGCAGAGAGGGAAGTAGAAGCATGCCCCGCCCCGAAGATGTCGTGAGGGCTCTCATCGCGGCGGAGAAACCCTGAAAGACCACCGAATTTCCGGATCGTCGGCAGTTGGTCTCGACGACCCGTCAGGATCTTATGGGGATACGCTTGGTGGCCGACGTCAAAGATGATTTTGTCACGGGGAGAATCGAAAACGTAGTGCAAGGCGATCTCGAGTTCCACAGCCCCCAGGTTGCCCCCCAGGTGCCCCCCTTTCTCAGAAACGACTTCCAGCATGTAGGCCCGGATCTCCTCCGCCAACTTTTCCAGTTGGGGGATCGTCAACTTCTTCAGGTCTTTCGGGCTGTTCACTCTCTTTAAAAGTTGCATAACATCGAGGAATTATACTCAGTGCCCTTGCCCTTTGCAATGGAATTCGAACGGAACGGGTGGCCAGGCACGAACCGATAGGCAACCCCGGTCAGAATCCGCCGGGGCTTTCTTTAGGCCACCTCCGACCCCCTCGGGGTCGTGGGGGCCGGCTTCGGAGTTGCTGAAAATTACAAGACATCGTATAATTCCCGCTAAAAGAAAGGAGGAACTCGCCGTGAAGAAGTGGGTCGTGCTTCTGGCTTTTGGATTTGTTCTGAGTTGTGCCACATCGCCCCATCGGACGAGCATCAAGATCTATCTCCAACAAAACAACAAGGCCAAGGTCCTCTCGGAAGCCAAGGCCTGGGTCCAGGAGGACCCAAACAACGCTGAGGCATATATGTGGTTGGGGTTTGCTTATGCCATCAACCAGGATTACATCACCGCAGCCCAGACCTTCCAGAAGGCCTATGAGATGGCCCCTAACCTCTTCACCCCCGACGAAATGGCCCGAGTGTACAAAACGGCAGCCGGGACTGCATTCACCATGGACGCGTTGATCACCACGATCCGGAACGCGGCTGTCCAGTTGGCCAAACAGAACCAGGACACCGAAGCCATCGCATACATGGACCTGGCCCTCAAAATCTCCCCGAAAGACCCCAACCTCTATCTCCTCAAGGCTTCTCTGGAAAAACGCGCCGGAAAACCCGAATATGTGGAAACGTTAAAGGCCGGCCTCCAGGTCGATCCGGAGAACCCGGACCTCAACTATCACCTGGGCCTGGCCTACAAGGACGAGGGCGATTACGAAACGGCCAAGACCTACCTGGAAAAGGCTGCGAAAATGAAACCAGACAACCCCGACATCGCCTTCAACCTGGGGGTGGTGTTCTTTGAATTGGAACAATACAACGAAGCCGTCACGCAATTCCAGAAGGCTTTGGCCATCGACTCCACCCGGGCCGATGCCTGGCTGAACCTGGGCATCACGGCCTTCAAAACCGAAGACTACGCCACCGCCCAAAAGGCCTTTGAGAACTACACCCGACTCAACGATACCGACCCGCAAGGCTATCACTTTTTGGCCATCTCCATTTTGAACGCCAACGGGAACCTTGACGATGCTTTAAAAGCCATTGATACCGCAATCGCGTTGGACCCCAACAACCCGGACTACTACAACCTCAAAGGGGTGATCCTGAAGCAGATGGGTCGGACCCAGGAATCTCTGGAGATGTTCAAACGCGCACAGGAACTTGAAAAACAGAAATGAACAAACGAGACTACCTCTCCGTCTTAGATCTGAGCCCGGAGGAGACCAAGGCCGTCATTGAGGAAGCACTCCGGTACAAACGGGGTGCGGAATATCCCAAGGTCTTACAAGGCAAACACCTCGCCCTGATCTTTGAGAAGCCGTCGTTGCGGACCCGGGTCACCTTTGAGGTCGCGGTCCGGAAACTCGGGGGCTCATTGACCTACCTTGCCCCGATGGACATCCAATTGGGCAAGCGGGAGCCGGTCAAAGATGTCGCCCGGAACCTCACCCGATGGGTGGACGGTGTGATCGCCCGCGTCTTCCAACAGGAATCCCTGGAGATCCTCGCCCGGTACCTCTCCGGCCCGGTCATCAATGCCCTCTCGGACCGGGAGCACCCCTGCCAGGCCCTTGCGGATTACATGACCATTTGGGAAAGCGCACACCGGTGGCGGGTCCGCCTGGCCTTCATCGGCGACGGAAACAACGTGGCGACGTCCCTGATGTTGATGACCGCCATGTTCGGTGGAACCTTCATTCTGGCGTGTCCACCGGGCTACGAACCGCCTCGTGCCGCCGTGGAAAAGGCGCAGGAACTGGCGAAGCGCTCCGGCGGTGAAATCCGGATCCTCCATGACCCCAAACAGGCGGTCAAGGGGGTAGACTTCATCTATACCGACGTCTGGGCGTCCATGGGACAAGAGGCTGAGGCGGAAGAACGACGGAAGGTCTTCCAGCCGTTCCAGGTCAACGCCGAACTCCTGAAGGAAGCCCCGGAAGATGTCAAAGTGATGCATTGTCTCCCGGCCCATCGGGGCGAAGAGATCACGGAAGACGTTTTGGAGTCGGACCACTCTTTGGTTTTTGAGCAGGCAGAGAACCGGCTCCACACGGCAATGGCGATCTTGGTCAGAGTTTACGGAGGTCGGTAACTCGCTTATAATAAATCGTCAACAACGGAACCGAGCCCGAGGGCAACAACCGGTTCAGGAGAAAGAGAAAACTGGAGGAAGTGAGCCGTGGTGAAGATTAGACTTACGAGATTAGGCAAACGGAACCGACCGTTATACCGCTTGGTCGTGATGGATTCTCGTTCGAAGAGAGACGGGAAGGTGCTGGACATTTTAGGGCACTATGATCCGTTAAGGGACGGGGTCTTTCACGTTGATCTGGAGAAAGTGGAAGCCTGGCTTCAGAGAGGAGCCCAGATGACAGACCGTGCGGCTTCTCTCGTCAAATTGGCACGAAAAACCCAAAAGGTGTCCGCCACCCAAAACTGATGGGTACGAGCCCTAAATGAAGGAGGTGTAGCCATGGCAGCAGATCTGAAGGAACTCATCGAGTTCATCGCAAAGTCCCTCGTGGATCATCCCGAACTCGTGTCGGTCACGGAGATTCCGGGAGAAAAGACCGTCATCTACGAACTGAAAGTCGGCGAAGGAGACCTCGGGAAGGTCATCGGTAGGGAAGGCAAAACGGCGAAGGCGATCCGAACCATCATCTCGGCGGCCGCCATGAAGCGGGGTAAGCGGGCGGTCCTCGAGATCCTTGAGTGATCGCGACCTGGTCGCCGTCGCCCGTGTCCTGAAGCCCTTCGGGCTTCGGGGAGAAGTGAAAGTTCAACCTCTGACAGAAGACGGAGAGGAACTTCGTACTTTTTCACGATTCTTTGTACCGTATAAAAAACAACTGATCACCCTCCATACGACATCCATCAGGAGGGGTGGCGGACACCATTACCTCCTCCAATTCCAAGAATTCCACTCCCGCGAAGATGTGGAGTTCCTCCGCGGCCGTGTCCTCCTGGTCCCCAGAGAAGAACTCCAAACCATCCAAGAACCGGATACCTTCTACTACCACGACCTCATGGACTTGGAAGTCGTGGAAAATGAACTGGTGATCGGGCACGTAGAGGATATCCATCGGTGGGGAGGCGTAGATATCCTGGAAATCCGCACGATTGAGGGGGAAGACTTCATGCTGCCCTTCGTCAAAGAGTTCATTGTGAAAGTAGACCTGGAAGCCCACCGGATCATCATCCGAACCCCGGAGGGGCTCCGATAATGCGGATTGATGTCCTGACACTGTTCCCGGAGTTCTTTGAGTTCCCGTTGAAGATCGGCCCCATGGCCAAAGCCCAGGAGTTGGGGGTCCTGGAAGTCCACCTCCACAATCTCCGGGATTTTGCGGACTCGCCCAAAGAGGTGGACGACTATCCCTTTGGGGGCGGGGCCGGCATGGTCCTGAAGCCCGAGCCGATCAAACGCGCCCTGGACCAAATCCGAAGCCCTGAGAGCCTGGTCATCCTGCTCTCCGCACAGGGCGAAACCCTGGACCATCGGCTCGTGAAAACCCTCGCCCAGCAGCCGCACCTCATCCTCATCTGTGGCCGATACAAAGGGGTGGACGAACGGGTCTTGAAATGGGTAGACCGCGAGATCTCCATCGGCGACTACGTGCTTTCGGGCGGCGAGCCGGCAGCCCTGGTGCTCATGGACGCGGTCGCCCGATGGCTCCCCGGCGCCCTGGGCGATCAGGACTCGGCCCTCACCGATTCCTTTGAGACCGGGCTCCTGGACGCCCCGCTCTACACCCGCCCACGCGTCTTTGAAGGCATGGCGGTCCCGGACGTCCTCCTCAGTGGCGACCACGAAAAGATCCGCCGCTGGCGACGGAAAGAGGCGCTCCGCAAGACCTGGAAGAAACGGCCGGACCTCCTAAAAAGCGCCCACTTGACCCCGGAGGACTACGAACTCCTGAAGGAAATCCAGGAAGAGGAAGGCTCAACCTAAGCCCTCACGTCTCCTCGCCTCTCACTCCTCGGCCTCTATTTTCCCGTGGTTTTGAAGGTGCTGCGCATAGGCCGCAAGGTCAAAGTGCCCATGGCCAGAAAGGTTGAATACAATCACCCGTTCCTTCCCTTCTTCCCGGGCCCGGATGGCTTCGTCCCGTGCAACCTTGACCGCATGGGCAGACTCCGGCGCCGGCACAATCCCCTGGGCCTGTGTGAACTCCAGGGCAGCCTCAAAGACCTCCGGGGTGTCCACAGCCACGGCCTCAATGTAGCCCTCACGGTAGAGCGCGGAGACCACCGGCGCCATCCCGTGATACCGCAGACCACCGGCGTGGATAGGGGGCGGGACGAAATCGTGTCCCAGGGTGTACATCCGTAAGAGCGGGGTCATGCCGGCGGTGTCTCCAAAATCGTACCGATACTCGCCTTGAGTCAAGGAGGGCGCGGCCGTGGGCTCCACCGCAATGATCCGATACTTCCGGTCGTTCGCCCGGAACATTTCCCCGATAAACGGGAACGTGAGTCCTGCGAAGTTTGAACCACCTCCGACCGCACCGATCAGAATGTCCGGCTGAAGCCCCAAAAGTTCAAACTGCTTCTGCGTTTCCAGTCCAATCACGGTTTGATGCAGGAGCACGTGGTTGAGCACACTCCCCAGGCTGTAGTGGGTATCCTCGTGTTGCACGGCGTCTTCCACAGCCTCGCTAATGGCGATGCCAAGGCTTCCAGGGTTTTCAGGATCCTTTTCAAGGATCTGACGTCCGGCCTGGGTCCGCGGGCTCGGGCTCGGGATCACCTCGGCGCCAAAGGAGGTCATCAGAATCTTCCGGTAGGGTTTCTGCTCGTAACTGATCCGGACCATGTAGACGGTACATTCCAGCCCAAACAGGGCAGAGGCGAAGGCCAAGGCGCTCCCCCACTGCCCAGCGCCGGTCTCCGTTGTCAGCCGCTTCACCCCTTCATTCCGGTTATAAAACGCTTGAGGCACCGCCGTGTTGGGCTTGTGGCTCCCGACCGGACTCACGCCCTCGTATTTGAAAAAGATCTTTGCGGGCGTTTGTAATTTCTGTTCCCACCGGACGGCCCGGATCAAGGGGGTGGGTCGCCAGAGTTTGTAGACCTCGCGCACGGGCTCAGGGATGTCAATCTCACGCTCTGAAGCCATCTCCTGCTCCACCAGGGTCTTCGGGAACAACGGCATCAGGGCCTCCGGCTCCAAGGGCTCCTGGGTGGCCGGGTTGAGGGGCGGGTCTAAGGCGAACGGGAGATCCGCCAGGATGTTGTACCATCTTTTGGGCAGGTCGGCCTCGCTGAGTTGGACCTTGACCTCTGTCATCGTCCTATACCTCCTTTTGGGTTTGAATGTGCTCAAAAAGAAAGGCCCCCGGTCATAAGACCGGGGGCCGGATTGTCCAATACCCGCTGGGATTGCCGTTACGTCGGCAATCCGGCCCCCACCTGGCGCCACCACCAGGAAAGGAAGGTCCGGATTCCCGACGTGCGGCTCATGTTGAGGCGGATTTTATCGGATCCCGACGCCGATGTCAATCTCAGGGACGCTCTAAAGGATAGCCGATCGGAAGAACAGCCACGGGGAACTCATGGTCCGGATCCACGCCCAGGAGATGTGCCAACGCATCGTCCTGGAACGCCCCGACGAACACCGTCCCCAACCCCATCGCTTCACACGCCAGGTACAGGTTTTGAGCCGCGGCCCCGGCATCCAGGTGTACATAGCGGTACGCCCGATATCCATATCGGGACCGGGTCCGGGCATAGACCACGGTCAAGACAAAAATCGCCGAAGCCTCCGCCAGAAACTCCTGATCCCAACAGGCTGTGACAAGCGGGGCCAGGAGTTCTCCTTCCGCCAGATGCTCCAGGGTGTGCTCCAGAGGGTTGTAATGGAACAGGCCCTGAGGAAGGCCCTGAACACGTTCTGCCAGGACATAGAGTTCCAGGGGCTGGCGGGCCCCGGCGGATGGGTAGGTGCGGAGCGGGATCCCCCGTCGTTCCCCGGTCACCCCCACCGTCGCAAAACACAGTGCGGAGACCTGCTCCAGCGTCAGCGCCTTCCCCGGATCATAGGCCCGCCGTGACCGACGACGTTGTAAGAGTTCTCCGAACGGAACGGCCAGGTCCGGAGGGTCCAGCAAGGGATACCGCGGAGACGTCGCATAGGTCTTCCACAGAGGGACCTCACCCCCCGGGCCCGCCTCACTCTCCACTGTCAGCCGATGAAACTGAAAATCACTCTTCCCGATCATGCCCCAATTGTAACGGATGTTCTGTTCCCCAGCCGCTCACCTTGACAAAGGTGCCTGAACGGGTTATTTTTAAGACGATGGTCTGGACACTGATCCTGAGCGGGGTGTTATCCAGCACCCTCGTGATTAATGAGGTCTCATGGGGCTCCCTCCAATGGGTGGAGATTTACAATCCCCATGACGCAGCGATCCAGTTGGATGGGTGGACCATCAAGAACAGTCGGGGCGTTGACCCGCTTTACGGAACAATTCCAGCCCGGGGCTATGCCGTAATCGTGACCTCCCAATACGAATTTGAACAACTCTACCCCAACACCGGCGCCACGTTGATTGAGGTGCCCGATGGGGTCATCGGCTCGGGCCTCTCGTCTAACGATCTCCTCCTCCTGGTCAACCCCCACGGGGATGTCGTGGACTTTGTGAATTGGGGGGATCCAGACCCGACGTGGCCCAACTACATGCCTCAGATCTGGTCGCCTGGGGTCCAGACCCATCAAACGGTCATTGGCCGCATCCCCAACGGGTACGACTCGGACCGGCCCTTGGACTGGCGGGGGATTCGCGTGCCGACCCCTGGCACAGAAAACCTGCTGACCACCGGCCTGACCCCTGCCTCCTGGGGGAAAATCAAGGCCATCTTCTCCATCCAGCGCCGTTCCTTCTAAGGCGCGCTTCCCTGGAGTCTCCCCACACTACTAAATCTCGGGGTTCCCCATCTTCCGCTGGAACGCCTGGAGGATGTCCTTCACAATGGGCTGGGGCACCAGATTGGAGATATCCCCGCCGAGAAAGGCGATCTCCTTGACCAGGCTGGAGGCAAGGTACGCATACTCCTCCGAAGGGATCAGGAAAAGGGTCTCCACCTCCGGACAGAGCCGGCGGTTCATCCACGCCATCTTGAACTCATACTCAAAGTCGGAGACGGCCCGGAGCCCGCGGATGATCGCCGAAGCCCCGTGCTCCCGAACGAAGTCCACCAACAGCCCGGTCAACTTCTCCACCGTCACCGAGGGAAGATGTTGCACTGCCTTCCGGACCATCTCAATCCGCTCATCAATCGGGATCAAGGGCTTCTTCTGTAACGGGTCTGCGACGGCCACAATGACCTTGGGGAAAAGCCGGGACGCCCGTTCCACAATATCCAGATGCCCCAACGTCATGGGGTCAAAACTCCCCGGATACACGGCGATAGTAAGTGACTTTGGTCTCGCCAAGGACCACCTCCTTGATTTTCTCTAAGCCTGCAGGGACCGGCAGGCTCTGGTCTTTCCGTGTCTCAATGGCCAGAATCCCCTCTTCTGCCAGGACCGGCACACACCGTTTGACCAGTTGGTCGTACTTGGGATAGTGGTAGGGTGGGTCGGCAAACACGAGATCAAACCTCTGGCCCTGGTCCGCCAGGCTCTGGAGGACCTTGAGGGCGTCCCCGTGGATGACCACACTCTGGTCTTCAAAGCCGAGCATGGCCAGATTCCGCTTGAGATCCCGAACCACCCGGTTGGACCGTTCCACGAACCAGGCCTCTTTGGCGCCGCGGCTCAGGGCCTCCATCCCCACGGCCCCAGACCCCGCAAAGAGGTCCAGCACCCGTGCCCCCTGGATCTCCGGCCCCAATCGGTCAAAGAAGGACCGCTTCACCAGCGCCTGTGTCGGGCGGACCTGGGCCGGGACCCGGATCTTAAAGCCCTTCCGAATGCCGCCAGAAATCTCCACGCCCCGCTTCATCTCACTGTCCAAACGCCAGCCGCTCGGCCAGGATTTCCGGCAAGCCCGCCGCACGGATCGCTTCCTGCGCACGCACTATCGGATATTCTACCCGATACACCGTGAAGGTCCAGGCCTCCGTATCCAGGATCGCAAACGAAGCCCGCGGATCCCCATCCCGGGGCTGCCCTACACTCCCGGGATTGAGGAAATACCGGAACCTCCGGTCTAACGTACCGGAAGCCCGAAGTTTCCCGCGTCGGTGCTCAGGGTCCAGTTCAAGCAACACCGGGATATGGGTGTGGCCATACGCACAAAGCCACTCCTCAAAAGACTCCAGATACGAAAGCGCCAACGGGACCTCACTGCCAAACAAATACACCCACATCTCGGGATCTTCCGGAGTGGAATGGACCACCAAAAGGTCCGAAGAAACCGATTGTCGGACCGGTAGGCTCTGAAGGAACGCAAGGTTCTCGGAGGTCAACACCGATCGGGTCCAGAGCACCGCCTCCTTGGCCCAGGGATTGAAAAACTCTGCCTCCTCGGGCCGGAAGGCTGCGGTGTCGTGGTTGCCACGCAGGATCCATTGGGCTGTCTCCCGGATCCGCTCCACACATTCGTTGGGGAACGCCCCGTACCCGACCGCATCCCCTAAAAAGACCGCCTGGTCATACCCTACGGCGTGCGCCCGCTCCAGGACCTTCTCCAGCGCATGGAGATTCCCGTGGACGTCCGAAAACAGCAAGAGCCTCATACCCCTTCCTTCTGGAGTTTCTTCCAGATCGCATCCAACACCCCGTTCACGAACTCCGGCGAATCCTCGGTGGAATACCTCTTTGCGATCTCAATCGCCTCATCAATGGCGACCTCTACGGGCACATCCGGAACGCCCAGGATCTCCGCCAACGCAACCTCCAGGATCGCACGATCCAAGAGCAAAATCCGCTGCGGGTCCCAGTTCTCCACCGTCCCCTGGATCATCTCCTGGATGCGGTCGCGATGGCTCTCAAAGGACGCAATGATCCGCTCCGCAAGGTCCTTCTCCTCTGGCCTGGGATGCTCTCGTCTGAGGATCTCTTCCAGGGCCTTTCGGGGGGATTCGCCCAGCAACGCGTGTCGGTACAGGGCCTCCAGGGCCATCATTCTGCCGCGACGCCGACCGTGGAAACGATAAAACATCTCAGTGTCGGTGCACCTGACTGTGTGGCGCGACCCGGAGCCGATCCCCGGTCCCCCTCAACTCCGTATTCTGGCCAATGACCGAGTCAATGATGACCATGTTCTCAATATGGGCCTGCTCATAAACGATGGAATCCTTCACGATGCTGTTGACGATCCTGGCCCCGGCCTCAATGTACGCGTACGGCCCGATCAGAGAGTGATGGATCTCCGCAGACTCGTGGACCCATACCGGGGGGATGACCAGGGAGCCCTCAATCTCCACCGGCCGATGGAACTTCTCCAAAAGCGCCCGGTTGGTCTCCAACAACGCCTCCATGGTGCCACAGTCGTACCACGCACGAAGCCGTAAGGGGACCGGCCGCCAGCCCCGCTGGAGCATCCACCGTAGCGCGTCCGTCAACTGGTACTCGCCTCGCGTCAGAATGTTCTCCCGGATCACGGTCTCCAACCCCTGGAGCAGCAAAGGGACATTCCGAATGTAATAGACCCCGGCGATGGCCAGGTTAGATTTCGGATGCTCAGGCTTTTCTTCCATATCCACAATCGTCCCCTCTTCCACGGTGACGATGCCAAACCGATGGGGGTCTTCCACTTCCATGACCGCCACGAAGTCCTGGCCCTGGCGGACCCGCTCCTCAAAATCCGCCTCCACAATGGTGTCGCCCAGGATGATGAACACACTGTCCGCCTGGGTGAGTCGGTCCTGGGCCTGATAGACTGCGTGGCCCAGGCCCCGGGTTTCTGTCTGTAAGGAATAGGTAACCGGCAGGGGTGTGACGGAGCGAAGAAAGGTCACGATCTCCTCCAGGCCCGGGCTGATGACCAGATGGATCTCCTCAAGCCCCGGCAGATCCTGGATGCCCTCCACGATGTGCTGGAGGATGGGCTTCCCGGCAACCTTCAAGAGGGGCTTGGGGACCGCATGGGTCAGGGGCCGAAGCCGCGTGCCCTTCCCCGCCGCCGGAATCAATGCGATCATCGCGCCATCCTCCGTTTCAACTCGTCAATCCGCGGGATGGCAATCGGGTCCACCCCGTAGTTCAAGGCCAGGAAATAACTGAGGTAGTCCCCGGTATACACGGCATCAAAGAGTTGCTCCAGAAGGGTCTCGCCCTGCGGATGAAACACGGTCGTCCCCATCACAGAATCCGCAATCAGATCCTGCGTTTCCTGGATCCTGCGCTGGACCCGGTCGTGGTCCTGCGAAAACGCAAAGAACACCACCCAGAGTTCTTCCACCAGATCCTCCGGATGGATCAGGCCGGTGATCTCGTTGTGGTTCATCTCCGGAAGCATGGCGGTATGGGCCACGGCCTTACTGTTCTCATTGATTTGACTGCGCCAACGCTCCGCGACCGGGAAAAATCTTCGGCTGGCATAAAACACAGGGATACGCAGGTAGAACTTGTCTGCCAGATCTTTGGCGACGGAATCGCTCTTTTCCAACTCGGCCTGCCGGCTTTCCAGGAAATCGGCCAGCGCAAGCCAATGGAACTCCGGGTCCATCACGCCAGCGTTCTGCAGGAACCGGGCAAGGGGCGTGAACAGGTACCCTAAAGCCGTACGCGGAGGGAACCCGGACGGCACTTCAATCCAGGGCACGCCATCCCGCTTAGCCCATTCTGCGAGTTGCCCCCCGGAAGAAATGGCCAACACCTTCGCCCCCCGCTCCCGGGCCGCCTGATACGCGGATAACGTCTCTTCCGTGTTCCCGGAATAACTCGTCGTCACAACCCACGTCTGCTCATCCACAAAGGCTGGGATGCCGTAGTCTTTATGGACCCAGAGGGGGACGGTCCCAGACTCGCACAGGATCCGACACAACTCGCCAGCAACTCCAGAGCCCCCCATCCCACAGAATACCACCATCTTCGGAGGATCGGGCCAGGGATCCGGGATCTGGAACTCTGTGGCCTCTCGGATCTCGTGGGGAAGAAATCGGATGAGGTCCAACATCTTTTGGGGATCGTTTCCCATGATTCTCCTCCCTTCCATGAAGCCGTTCCGGGTGATTCAATTATACGGGGACGAAGGGGAACAAAAGAAAAAGTGGAGCGGGAGACGGGATTCGAACCCGCGACCCTCAGCTTGGGAAGCTGATGCTCTGCCCCTGAGCTACTCCCGCAGGTCCCAAAAATTTAAACGGTCCGCCCTACCCCTGTCAAGCCATCCCCCTATGCCCGACGCCTGTACACCTCAAAGAGGACCGCCCTCCTCTATCCTCAGGATCCGTACCCCTCACACCTGCGTCTTCAATATAAACTTACCTTATCAAGTTAAAATTTGACATCGGAGGCACAACCGCTTTTCTCTCCCATCCTTTTCTCCTCCACGCACATACGCCCCCTCCCCCTCTCTCTCCTCACCTCTCCTCTCCTCACCAGTTAG
>CAYQZW010000040.1:0-14691 GCA_964422065.1 uncultured bacterium
AGGGATGACGCAAGGATGCCGTTTCCCAATGGGTGTCCCGAAGGGAGACCGAAGTCCGTTGGAACGTCTCACCAAAAGTCGGAAGGATGACGGGCACAGACTCCATCCAGGGGGCTAAGTTGGCGAAATTGCCCGCATACGTGAGGGCATCCAGCACGACGACTGACGAGCCCTGGGCCAGAAGGCGACGGACAAGATGGGCACCGATGAAGCCTGCCCCACCGGTCACTAAGAATCGCTGGGCATCCATTGGACCTTTAAGAAAATTCCCGGGCGCATCTAACGAATGACCACGGCTTTCAGGATGCGTGTGGGGCGGAGCGGTGCGTCAAAGCGGAAGAAGTAGACCCCAGGCGCAAGAGGGAGGAGAGTACCGTTCCTGGGATTCTGGATCTCAAGCAGTCGTCGGCCATCTGGCGAATACACCGTGAGCCACGTTCCCCTGGGAAGCGTTCCCATCCACCGCAAGTGGCCTGTCATCGGCTGAATCAAGCGGATCTGGCTGAGGTCGGACTGGAACCTCCCCCGCTCAAAGATGGGGGTCTGTTGGGCTTCTCTCATGATCCAGGGATAGGGATCAAACTGGACGTTGAAAGGTTGGGCATTCAGCGAGAGGGTGAACTCCTGGAAGTCCAGACTGTCCCACACCACTATGGTGGTATCCCCGGCCGCAGTTTGGACCACAAGGTCAATGGGCATCTTAAAGGTGGGCACACCATAGGCGTGGCTCTGGACCTGTTGGATAACGACATAGATCGCATATTGATTGCCGTTGGAGATGTCTGCCCAGCCCCATTGGTATTTCGGGTGGCCGGGTTCAAAGACCCATTCCTCAAAGAACCAATCCAGATTCTGGCCAGACACGGCCTCCGCCACAGCCTGGAAATCCGTGGTCACGGCGTTGCTATAGGCATACGTCTGCCCATAGGTTCGAAGGATCTCGAAGAAGACCGAGTCCCCGACCACATGCCGCAGCATGTGGAGGACCGCGGCTCCCTTCCGGTAGATCACACCCCAAGAAAAGAGATTTTGCGGATCGTACATGGGGTAAGGCGGATCGGGCTCGTAGGCGATGGCGGCGTCCAGGATCTGCTGCATGTACGTCCGATAGGCGTTGGGCCCGTTCCGTTCGCCGTACCACAAGGCTTCACAATAGGACGCAAAGCCCTCGTTGAGCCAGATATCCCGCCAGTCCCCCAGCGTGACCCAATCCCCCCACCATTGGTGACCCAGTTCATGCGCGATCACCCAATCCCAATCGTTCCCCCAACCCGAGGAGACATTGATGAAGGTGTTGGTTTGATTTTCCATCGCGCCACCAATCGGGGCGTGGACATGTCCGTACTTCTCCTGGATAAACGGATAAACGCCAAAGGTGTTTGAGAAGTAGGTAATGATGTCAGGGAGATTGGCGGTCCGCTGACTGACAAATGCGGAATCCCACGTATAGACCGCGGTCAGGAGCGGCATGGTGTCTGATTGGTACACATAGGGTTCCTCCCAGACCGCATAATTTGGGGAGCCGGCAAGGACGATGAGATAGGGGGAGATGGGATAAGACTCAGCCCAATGGTAGGTCCACCAACTTCCTGATAAGGACGAGTCTATGAGGGTTCCGTTGGCGACCACTTTAAAGCCCTCGGGGACGGTAATCCAGAAGTCCACTGTAGCCTTCTCGGACGGATCATCTAAGATCGGAAGCCATCGTTTGATGCCAAAGGGTTCGTTATCGGCGTATACCAGGGTGGAACTGATGGAGAGCCCCCCGCCAAAGACCCCGCCCCCTTGCTGAGGATGGCCTCGGTAGAAAATGTCCACCACAAACGTATCCCCAGCCGGGATTTGGCCTCCAAGGTCAATGAGAAGGGTGGAGTCCGGGCGGGAAAACGACCGGATCTGGCCGTTGACGAGGACCGAATCCACGGTGAGGCCTACCAGATGCACGGGGTAGACGCTTAAGGTGTCCGCCAGGCTGACCACAGTCTCTTGGGCGTGCGCGATGATGGAATCACCGGAAACCGCAATCTGGAGATCAAAGCGGTAATGCAGGGCGTCGTACGCATGGGGGATTTGGGGGAGGGTCAGGAGCATGTAGCCTTTGGATTCCCCTTTGGCCAACCGTTGTTGGATCGTGGGTGAGGGGATGCCGGGTAGGCTGTTCCACAAGAAGAATGCCAGCAAAACGTGCATGGAAACCTCCATTTTGAAAATTATAAGGCGGTCCATGCTTCTCTGGGCCTAATTTCCAGATTTCGGAGAAAACGGTCTGAGATCGTTTCCCTTAAAATAAATGCAGGCTGTGATGGCAATGCCAGGAAACAAAGACATATTCCCACATCCTCCGGCTCTCGGTCACGTACTATCCGAGATTCTGCAGACTTCGGTGTCCTTTCGCGTCACTCTGGTTCCTAAGGCCTCTCCTGAAGCAGCCCACGAACACCTCTCCAAAGGGCGGTTTCTCATCCCACTGGCTCAAGGGTTTTCCCTCCTCATCGAGCCTGAATCTCCTTTGCCGGACCCTGTGCGTACCCAGGTGGAGGATTGGATCCGACTCAACCTCCTTTACCCCCAGACCTTAGGGGCTCTCCTCTCTCGATTGGTTTCCCTGGTCCCTCCACACGAAGATCCCTCCCGGTTCATGGACGCCGTAGCGGATCTGTTCCTTGCAAACCTACCGTTCCATGGGGTCATCCTTTATGAGAAGGTTCTTCAGGTTTTGAAGATCCGTGGGATCCGTTATCTCAAACGTCGCAGGATTTATGAACTTCACGATTTCCCTACACAGGCAGATCCGTTAGACCTTCGTGAACTTCCGGAGGACCATCCCTTCCACCAGGTTTTTGCGGGTCAGATCTGGGAAGGGGACGTCACCCTTCATGATCTCTTATCGCCTTGGGTCAGCCCGGAGGCTCTCGAAGAAGTCGAGCACCTATTGAAGTGGAAATCTCTGGTCCTCGTTCCGCTCCTTTATGAGGACCAGATGTTGGGGATATTGCTTCTCGGTTTGCGGAGACCTCCCCAGGATCCCATGTGGCGCGCATTGCTTCGTTCTCTCCACTGGTTTATCGGGTTCTTGTGGTGGCGGGTCAAGGTTGTCGGACAACTCCATCGGGTTCGTACATTAGAACAGGGGCTTCGCGAGGCCATGGAGATGGCCTTGGAGGGGCATCCCCTGGAGGATGTCGCTACCCGGATCCTCAAAGTCATCTTGGAAACGACGGGAGCCTTCAAGGCAGCGTTTTTCCAGCCCGTTGAGGAGGGACTGCTTCAAACGGCCCAAATCGGGTTCTCTTCCTACTATGTCGAACACTATCGTACCCTGGATGCCACGCAGGGCCTTGCCAGCCAGATCAGAAAGGATCTCAAGACGCTGGTCATCCAGGATGCGATACGGGATCCCCGCACGCCGAAGGATCTCCTCCAACATGAAGGCTTTCGGTCCTATATTGGCTTTCCCATTGTTCGTTCTGGAACCCTCCACGGGGTCATTGAGGTTTTCTTTTCACGACCTTTCGAGATCACTCCGGAGGTCCTGGAAGCGACGGAGCGGGTCAACTCTGTCTTTGGGGTTATTTTGGAACAACTCCGTCTTCGGCACGCTCAGGCCCAACGTCTCCATGTCTTGGAACGACTTCAGGAGGTCCAAAAACAGATTTTTGCTACCCTAAGGCTCGAGAGTATCGTCGGGGCGGTCCGGTCCCATCTCTCTCGCCTCCCCAAGGTTCGTAAGGTTCACTTTTATCGTGTTCACGAAGAGACCAACGAGCAAGTCCGGCTGGAGGAACTCCCGGATCACCGGATACTTGAGGCCTTTTCCATCAAAAAGACTGCGGATCCCATTGCGCGATGTATCCGCACTGGAAAGTGGGTCCAGCATACGCCCCAGGGTACAGGTCGGCGGCGAGCCAAACCGCGTGTCGACCTGTACCTCCCCATTCGGGTGGAACAACATGTCCGTGCGGTGCTTCATCTCGAAGCTGCCGGCCCGGGCTTCCCCACGGAAGAAGACCGCCAATTCTTGGAAGTCGTGGCTGACGCCCTCACCCTTGCCCTCCGAAACGTCGAGGTCTATGAGCGGTCCCGTAAGATTGCCAAAGACCTGGACTTCATGTATAGTCTCCTGCACCGCTCGGTAACGCTGAACTTTGAAGAGTTCTTGGAAGGGCTTTCCGAATCAATCCTTTCTCTGTTCCAGCCGGATGCCTTTCTCTTTGCGCATGTTGAGGAAAACGAGGTGATCTTCGATGTTCTCTGGGAGGAGGGGGAACATCTGAAGGCCGAGCCCATGAACCTCAAAGAGGTCTATGGACTGACGGGATACATCCTGGAGAAGCAAAAACCGCTGCTCCTGCGCGATGCCGAAGTTGACTCCCCGGTAGAGTATTCCGTCGTCGGGAAGGTCATGCGGTCGTATTTAGGGGTTCCCATTGTCGCGGACGAGGAGGTCATTGGGGTCATCTCAGTCCAGAGTCAACAGCCAGAAGCCTTCACTCCGGAGGACCTGCACCTCCTTCAGATGATTGCGAATACACTGGCCAACGTGATCCGCAACATCATCATCCACAAACGAGAGCAGGCTTCCCGTTACTTCCTGGACACGGTGTTGAACCACACACCGGACTGGATTGTGGCCTTGGACCGAGAGGGAACAATCATTTACTCCAATCCTCAATCGGAGCGCATCATCGGCATGTCCCCCCGAGTGATCATTGGCAACCCCCTCACCCAATATCTGCCCCGGTCAGACATCGAATCCCTTCTGGTGGCCATCCGGGCCAAAGGGGAATGGGGGCCGGTCGAGTTCCGATTTGTTCCCCGTCCGGAGACGCGAGAGACGCTTTACCTGAGCGTATCGGGTTCCGTCAACCCCGAGGGAAAAATCATCTTGGTCATCCGGGATGTTACACGGGAACACGACCTTGAGATTCAACTTCGGAAAGCCGGATATCTGAGTGCGGTTGGGGAATTGGCGGCCGGGGTCGCCCACGAGATTAACAACCCTTTGACCGCGGTCATCGGCCTGCTGGACCTCTGGCTTGAGCGCCGAGAACTTCCCGAAGGGCTGGCCAGAGACCTCCAAAAGGTCCGAGAACTGGCCAGTAAAGCCTCCATCATTGCCAAAGACCTCCTGTCGATCGCAGGAGCCCACCGGGCAGACCGGAGCGAGCCCTTTGAACTCAACCGCGCAGTGGATCGCGTTCTCGACCTCTTCCGCGGGGAACTCGGCAAATACAACATTCAGGTGGAACGGATCACCAAGAAGAAACCGATCTATCTCATGGGCCGTGAGGGTGAAATCCAACAGGTCTTGATTAACCTGTTACTCAACGCGAAGGACGCAATGGTTAGTGCCCGGAAGGGGCATCGGGTCGAGGTCATCACCGACCTCCACAATCGGATGGCCATCTTAGAGGTCCGTGATGATGGGCCAGGAATCCCTGAAAAGTATCGACAACGCATCTTTGACCCGTTCTTTTCAACCAAACCTCCTGGCAAAGGCACGGGACTGGGGCTGGCACTGTCTATGAAAATCGCACAAGAACACGGGGGAACCCTGGAAGTGGAGAGCGAAGAGGGTCAAGGCGCCACCTTCCGCTTAATTCTGCCCGTCCAGGAGGTCTCCGCAGACCAAGTCCCACAAGCCGTACCACGAATCCTCTTTGCAGACAAAGACCAAAGCATGGTCCGCGCGATGGAAACCTTCTTCAACCGCAATCACGTACACTACCGGATCTTGACCAGTGGAGAAGAGTTCTTCGAGTATCTGGCGTCCATGGACTTCGATCTGGTGGTCGTCGCAGAAGACCTTCCCAAACTCTCGTTCCGGGATGAGTTCCTATGGCTGAAACAGCGCCGGCCAGATATGGCCGCCAAAATGATGGTCCTCGTACGCCACCTGCCTCCACCCGACCTCTTTGTCTTTCTCCAAAAACAAGACCTCCTCATGCTGTTGAAACCCATCACGCCTGAACTCCTCCAGGAGATCATTCGAGAGTATTTCGAAGACGAGTACGAGTTGAAATAAGGATGATCGGGCGGGACCGAATCGTTGGATCCAAGCCCTCTCCATCGACCTTCCGGTCCTCGTGGAATGTTACCCTCTATCTCCTGTACCAAACCTTGGAACGAGGGAAGTGGGTCAATCGCATCTTGCCCGGAGTCCTCGCCCAGGTTCCGGATCCCCAGATCCGGAAACAGGCCACAGAATGGACCTACGGCACACTCAAGTGGCTCCTCTATCTGGACTGGGTTGCTAAACAGTTCCTCCATGGGTATCGGATCCCCGAGTTAGATCCAGAAGTTCGGACCGCCCTCCGCCTGGGGCTCTATCACCTCCTGAAAACCTCACACCCCCCGTTTGCGGTGGTCCATACGCTCGTGGAATGGCTCAAACGCCGGAACCCCGGCGGTGCGACATTGTTGAACGCTGTCCTGCGACGGGTTGCCGACAAAGGCCCACCGGACCCTCCCCATCCCTGGATCGCCTGGAGCATCCCGAAATGGCTCTATCGGCGGTGGGAACAACGACTCTCGCCAGAACGCCTGGACGCCTGGATCCGACACTACCACTCTGCGCCTCCGCTCTATGTGCGCTACAACGCCCTGAGGATTGAACGGAGTGACTTTGAAGGACTGCTGAGAAGCCTGGGGGTCCCGTACGAACGATACGAGTTCCCGCCAGAAGCCTATCGCCTGGAACGACACCCCTGGGAGGTGGACCTCCCGGAAGAAACGTACTACGTCCAAGATCTTTCCACACAGGCGTTGATTCCCTTGGTTCAACCTGAGCCCGGGATGTTTCTCGTGGACGGGGCCGCCGCACCTGGAGGCAAGGCATCCTCCATGGCTGCGTGGATGCACAACAAGGGACACATCCTCTGCCTGGACCTACACCTGGGACGTTGCCGAATCATGCAGAGGGTATTCCAACGCCTGGGCGTACAAAATGCATGGATCGTCAATGCCGACGCACGACGGCTCACCCTGCGCAGAGAGGCCGATGGGGTGCTCCTGGATGTCCCGTGCTCCGGGCTGGGGACCATCCGACGGAAACCTGAGATCCTCCTCCGGATGACCCCACAGAAGATCCTTCAAATGGCCAAACTCCAAAGGGAAATCCTGGATCAAGCCGCCACATGGGTCAAACCCGGGGGCTTTTTGGTCTATGCCACCTGTACCACAGAACCCGAAGAAAACGAAGAGCAGGTGGAGAGGTTCCTGAAACGACATCCTGAATTTGAGCGGGTCCCGGCAGAGGAGTTTGTGCAGGCCTGGGGGTGGACACGTGACGGTGTCCTCTGGGTGGAAGGCCCACAGTGGGACTGTGACTTCGCCTTCGGTGTCCGGTTGGTCAAACGTCGCATGCCCTAAAGCCTCCCTACAACCCCTTTCCAGCATCCCCTATAATCACGCATTATGCGGAGAACGGGCTTTTTGGTCGCAGGTCCACTGGTTTTTGTGGTGTCGCTCCTCCTCCCCTTGGGTTCCCTTTCTTTTTCCGGACATGTCGTCCTCGGCCTTGCCCTCTGGATGGCCATCTGGTGGATGTCAGAAGTGGTGCCCATTCCAGCCACCTCCCTTCTCCCGTTGGTGATTCTCCCTCTGTTCCATGTCCTCAACTCCAAAGAAGTCGCTGCCCCCTATGCGGACCGGAACATCTTCTTGTTTCTGGGTGGGTTCTTTATTGCGCGGGCTATGGAGCGGCACAATTTGCACAAGCGGATTGCCCTCAAGATTACCCTCTGGATCCGATGGGGTGGAGACCAGATCCTGATCCTGGGCTTCATGCTGGCCACCGCCTTTCTTTCCCTCTGGATCAGCAATACCGCGACCACGATGATGATGCTGCCGATGGCCCTGGCCATCCTGGCGGTCCGGAACGACCGCCACTCTGGCTTTGACAAGGCCCTCCTGCTGGGCATCGCCTATGCCGCTTCCATCGGCGGCATCGGTACCCTGGTGGGGACACCCCCGAATATCGTCTTCGTCGGCCTCTCCAAGGAACTCCTCGGGAAAGAGGTCACGTTCGCCCGATGGCTCCTCGTGGGCATGCCCGTGGTCATTCTGTTTTTGCCCCTGACGTGGTGGTTCCTGACCTACCTTCGGTTCCCCGTGTCCAAGGTCCAGGATCCAGAAGCCCGCACTGTGTTGAAACAAGAACTGGAACGCCTGGGCCCGATGCGTCAGGAGGAGAAGGCCGTGCTTGCGATTTTTGTGCTGGTGGCCGTGCTCTGGATCTTTCGGCGGACCATCCATTTTGGCCTTTGGACCATCCCGGGATGGGCCGACCTACTGGGCCTCTCCAAATACGTTCATGACTCCACCGTGGCCATCTTCGGCGCGATGCTGCTCTTTGCATTGCCGGTCCGACGGGGGCCGGACCCCTTCCTGCTGGACTGGAAAACCGCTGTGGCAATCCCCTGGGGGGTCGTCTTGCTGTTCGGAGGCGGGTTCTCCCTCGCTTATGCCTTCAAGGCCTCCGGCCTTTCCAAATGGTTCGGGGAAAACCTCCAGGTCCTCAAGGACGTCCCGCTCCCGGTCCTGGTCGCCTCCATCGCCTTCATGGTCACATTTTTGACGGAATTGACCTCCAACACGGCCACGGCGACCCTGCTGTTGCCCGTGGTCGCCTCACTGGCGACCGCCATCCAGGTGGACCCTGTCTATCTCATGGTCCCCACGGTCATCTCGGCTTCGTGTGCCTTTATGTTGCCCGTTGCGACCCCGCCCAATGCGATCGTCTTTGGCAGCGAAAGGTTGACCATTCCGGATATGGCCAAAACCGGGATCGTCCTGAATCTGATCGGCGTTGTCATTGTCACGGCGGTGACACTGACCCTTGGGCACTTCCTTTATTGAAGCCCCTGCACCACCGAGTCCTTTGGCCTATAATCTTAGCCTGTAAAGGACGGTCGGAAGGGAGGCAAGGGACCACGTGTTTTTAAGACAAACGCCTGGGAAAGTCATCCTGGCCATCCTCCTCGGTGCCCTCACGGGGGATGTCATTGGTGAAATTCTACGGACCTTTTTGCCCCCCTCGGCAGCAAAGGAAGTGCTCCTCAAGCCCGTCCAGATCGGCTTCTCTCCTGTGACTCTCGACCTGCTGATCGCCAAATTTACCCTGGGCTTCACCCTCGACTTCAACCTGTTGGCCGCACTCTTCATGTTCCTCATGATCTTCCTTTTATTAAAATTCTGAGCCATGAATCGGCGAACCGTCATCTGGCTGGCCATCTTCTTGCTCCTGCCTGCAGTGGCCGTCCTCCTGATTTTCAAAGCCCTTCCCATCCTGTATGCCTTCCGACTGGCCTTTTACGACTGGGGGATCTCTGGTGAGAAAGGATTTGTGGGCCTCGAGAACTTCCGTGCGCTCTTCCAGGACCCTTTCTTCTGGCAATCTCTGCTGAACACGTTCTGGTACACCGTTTTTGCCGTCCCAATGAGTATAGCCATTTCCTTGATTATCGCTGCTCTCCTGAACCGTGGGATCCGTGCGATCGGGCTCTATCGGACGGTTTACTTTTTGCCGGTCGTAACCTCCATCGTAGCCGTCTCCGTGGTCTGGAAGTGGCTCTATGACCCGCAACGCGGCCTCCTGAACTACATCCTCTCCGTGCTGCATCTTCAACCGTTGCTCTGGCTTGAGGAGCCTCGGGGGATCTTTGAACTCCTCACCGGGCGTCAACTCCCATTGTTCTTCAAAGGGCCGTCTTTGGCCCTTTTTTCCATCGCACTGATGAGCGTTTGGAAGAGCCTGGGCTACAATATCGTCATCTTCCTCGCAGGCCTTAAGAACATCCCCGACGTCTACTATGAAGCAGCTCGGATCGACGGCGCCGGTCCCTTCCAGACCTTCCGGAACGTCACGGTTCCTCTTCTCTCTCCTACGACCTTCTTCGTCACCATCATGACCACCATCATCTCTCTCCAGGTCTTTGCTCCGATCTGGACCATGACCGGCCCGCCCCCTGGCGGACCCTTAGGGACCACGACTGTCGTTATCTACTACCTGTACCAGAAGGGCTTTGAAGAGTATCAGGTCGGCTACGGCTCGGCCATCGCTTTCGTTTTCTTCATCATCATCCTGTTGATCACCATCTTCCAAAAGACCGTTCTGGAGAAACGGGTCCATTATGAGGTTTAAGTGGGATCGGTTAGCCATCCACCTGGTGCTCCTTTTGGGAGCCATTGTGATGATGTTGCCTTTCCTGTGGATGCTCTCCACGTCCTTCAAGACCCAGGCGGAGGCCCTCCTCTTCCCGCCCACATGGATTCCCAAAGAATTCACCCTCGCCAACTACCATGTGGTCTGGACCAAGGTCCACTTCCCCCGCTACATCTATGTCTCGTTGGTTGTGACGATCTTCACACTGGTCGGGGTCTTATTGACGAGCATCCTGGCGGCCTATGCCTTCTCCTGGTTCCAATTCCCTGGCCGAGAAAGCCTGTTCGTGGGCATCCTTTCCCTCATGATGGTCCCCATCCCGGTCTATGTCGTCCCGCTTTTCGTGCTGGTGCAGAAACTGGGCTGGGTAGACACCTATTACGCACTGATTGTGCCCTGGACAGCCAACATCTTCAGTATCTTCCTGTTGCGACAGCATTTTCGTTCCATCCCAGCCAATCTCTACGACGCAGCGGTCATAGACGGCTGCGGACGGATGCGGTTTCTTTTTCAAATCCTGTTGCCTTTGACCAAGCCGGCCCTCGTGACCATCGCGGTCTTTAACGTCATCGGCTCCTGGAACGCCTTTATGTGGCCGTTGATGGTCACGAACTCCGACCGCATGCGTGTGATCCAGGTCGGCTTGGCATATTTCGCACAGGGCGAAAGTACGAACTATCCGGCCTTGATGGCCGCTTCGACCATTGCTATCTTGCCTTTGGTGATTTTGTTCTTCTTTGCTCAGAAACAGATCGTGGAAAGTTATGCTCGGTCAGGGCTAAAGGAGTGATGCCCATGAGAGAGTTCTTGAAAAACTACGAGGTCGGCGAGCCCTTTTTTCTCCGGAACCTGGTCTTGGCCCCTGTCCTGGCCAAGACCCACGGCGGCGACGGCTATACAGTCCTGGAACAAGCCATCCAAAACAAGACCGCACGGATCTTTGATCGGGGGAATGTCCAAACCGTAGAACTGGACTACATCGGGGACCGACCCCTGTTCATCATGGAAGGCGAAGAGATCCTGGGTGCCCTCCAAAATCGTGTGGTCAATACCTCCGTCGTGATCGAAGAGCCGCAGACCGTCCACCTCCCTGTGGTCTGTGTGGAACAGGGGCGGTGGAGTGGCGACTCGCAGTTCCGGGAGTCTATGACCGTTGCGTATCCGTCCCTCCGTGCCATCCTCGCCTCGTCCGTGTATCAATCTCTGAAGACCCGCCTTGACTTCTCTGCCAACCAGGGCGAGATTTGGGAATCTGTGGATCGCACCCTCAAATCCCTCCAAGTCCACAGCGCCACGCAATCTATGCACGACGCTTTTCAAACCATGGAGGAAGAGATCCAGCACTATCTGGAATATCTTGAGGATGTGGATGACCGGATGGCCGGCTTTATTGCGGTGGTCGGCGGAGAAGTCATTGGCGCAGATGTCTTCGGGAGCCCTGCCTTGTTCCAGAAAGTTCGCGAAAAGGCCGCCCGGGGCTACATCATTGAGGCGCTCACCCGACGACATCAAACCAGCCCAAGAATTGACCGGGATTTTGTCGCAGGCTTTTGGGACCGCATCAAACGGAAACGATACGAAGCCTATCCCGCTGTAGCACACGGCAAAGAATATCGGTTCCAACGACAAGGCTGGGTCGCACGGGGACTCATTGTGGACGACCAGATGGTCCATTTTTCTGCTTTTCCTGTCCCGACGGGAGGGTGATCGGGCAGCAGACTTAGGCCGCCACCCCCTTCAATATTCCCTCAATCTCTCTCTCGACCGCCTCCTGCCAAGTGGGAAACTGATTACGTCCCGCTTCCGCCCCTCGATGTAGCGCCTGAACCTCTTGAATGGTCAGATGTTGGATTGCTTCGATGAGGCCTGAGAGCCGGGTGAACCACCGAACCCCTTGCCCTTCCTTCAACCGTTCCGGCCCCCGCCCGTTGGAAAGCGCATACACGCCACGGGTTGCGTGGAGCGACTCCACCAAGGGAAGGGTCCAGTCTGCGTATCGGGTCAGGTGTACTAAGAGGTGAACTTGGGGGTAAACCTTGAGGGTCTCTTCCCAGTGGAGTATGCCCAACCAACGCACCTGAGGGGAACGAGTTAGCGCCGTACGCAAGGGCCCATCCCCCACAATCCAAAACTCCACGTCCCGTCGCTGAGAGAGGGCTTGAACGATCTTGAGGAGTCGGTCTGCCCCTTTGAGCTTGTTTAAGGATCCCACAAACAGGACCCGGAAGGGTGGAGCGGGAGGTAGAGGTTGGGCCAGTTCTTTATCGGGTCGGGCATTGGAAACCCAGAGGACATGATTTGAGGAAAGGCCCGGCGGTGGGAAGCCCTGCGGCGGTCGACTGCCGTCGTCTGTCGCAATCCAGAGGTCTGGCGGATGCCGGAGCGCCCAGGTCAATTCCGGCATCCGGAGGCGGTGGATGAATCCGTGCGCATAGGTGACAAAGCCAAAGGTCTTCAAAACCACCCGGGTCCGAGGACGGGCATAGAACAACGGGGGATACACCCAAGGAGAGAGGCTGAGCCAGATGCAGTCGGGACGTAGCAGCGGGCTGATGCTGTTCTGGAGTTTCCGAAGTCTCCACCGCCAAAAGAGGAACCCCCATCGGTTCTGGGGCAGGATGAGAGGGATTTCCGGCGGCTCGAACCAAGTCTCCAGAAGCCCTCGGGCCTCCAAGGCCTGCCGAAGAACCCGGTTATTCGGAGGACCCGGATGTTCCGGACGCCAATCTCCGGGCCAAGGCGAAAAAACCTGGATGCGGACCCCAGAACATGCCATTCTGCCCCTTAGGATAAGGGCGGCCCTAAGCGTTGTCTATGGAACCACGAGAGTTATTCCATCCGCTCCGGGATCTCGACCTCAAAGGGGAGGAACCCCCACACCCTCAGGTTCCAGGCCGGCTGGGACCAGCCCAGTGTTTTTGTGGCCGAAAGCGGAAGAAAGAGACCCGCCGAAACCCCGAGTGTCGCAAGCCCGGTCTGGCGGTAGAGGTTGATCGTAAACTCCTGCCCGATCATCGCGCTGTTCCCGGCGTCCAACGGAGGATCATCAAACCGATACAGGAAGTAATCGAGCCGGACCGAAGAGGCCCAATGGAACGGCCAGTAGAAGTACATATTGGCCACCCAGAGGTTGTGCAGATCCGGCCAGTACACAGCGTAGGGATCGCTGGTGGAGGTCGAAGAGAGATAGGGGGCAAGGACGGTCGGCAACACAACCCAGTTCATCGCTTCACCGAATGCGGTCCAGCCGTTGTAATAACTGTCCAGGATCAAGGGGTAGGACACGGGCTTCTGCCAGTTGCGGGAGAAGCCATAGAGCCCGGTTCCGAGGATAGTGCCACGGGTCCAGAGGTCATGGATCCGCAGGTAGGCTTGGATTGCGAAGCCAGAAGGCCCAGAGACCGGGCGCACGACCACAGCCTCCAGGACCGTAAGACACCTGGAAGAGAGCCGGAGGTCTGCCCGGCCACCCAGCCACCGAGGCCAGGGGGTGTACGTACCGTATGCCCCATAAAGATCAAAGATCTGCGTGCCCCAGTTGAGGGTTCCGTAGAAGCCTAAAAGGTCTCGGTCCTGGCGCCCCGACTCGAACGCCTTGGCCCCTTTCCGAAGTACAAAGAGGTCGAGGCCCGGGGTTCCTTCATCCACGACGCCCCATCGAAGCCGGAGGGCATCTGAGCCATCCCCGATGTCGTGCAGGAACAGGCCATCGCGATAGGAGAAGATTTGATGGCCAATGCGGATGGCAAAACGGGGGGTGAACTGGCCCTGGACCCAGGCCTCCTGGAGGTAGGGCTGGTAGGAGGAGGTGGAGTCCGAGCCCCGGAGGAGATCAAAGTAGAGGAACCGGACCGAAGCCGTGGCCCAATCGTTGGGTTCGGCCTTGAGTCCCAAACTGCCTAACCCCACCGCATAGGTTACGGAGCGTGAGTTCCAGCCGCCATAAGAAAAGTGGCTCCCGGCGTAGCCACTGAGGGTCATGGCCATCAAGACCTGGAGCATCCAAAGGGTCAACATGGGTTACCTCCCTGTGTCCTGGGAAAGCAAATTGACAAACAGCGGGCCTTCGGGCCGGCGATCCACGAGATGGTACTGGACGGCAAAATCTGTGAAGGTCTGCCACTTCTCCTTGCTCTGGACCTGCGAATGGGCGTACAGGGGCAAGGTGTCTTCGAACGCCTTTCGATTAAGGTCTTTCCGCACATCCGGGTTGGCCTGGAAGTACAGATTCAGCGCTTCTTCCGGATTTTTCCTGCAAAATTCGATGGCCCGCTGGACCGCGCGGAGGAATCCCTTGAGGGCCTCCTTTTTCTCGGTCAAGGTCTTCGAGTTCGTGATAAAGACGAGTTCGTAGTAGTCCGGGATGCCGTTCTCTTCCAAAGCGAAGAATCCGGCCGGCTGACCCTCCAGTTCCAACTCGTTCTTCTCGTAGTTCCGGTATGCCCCAATGACCGCATCCACCTTGTGAGTGAGGAGAGACGGGGTGATGTTGAATCCGATGTTGATCAACTCGTAGTGCTTGAGCC